>NZ_CALHIQ010000155.1 GCF_938030725.1 uncultured Fretibacterium sp.
TGAAAATCCCCTCCAAATTGGCTTCGTAGCGCATAAAACTCTCGATGCCCGAAACGGGGGCCCGGCGCCGGATGAAGTAGGGGAACTCAAAACGAATCGAGGCCTCGGGGGCGTCCAGCCTGTCGCACAAGCGCTTCGTGACGGCCTCCAGCGTGGTGGGGGATATCCTGCCGCAACAGTCCTCAAGGGCCTCGATAAAGCGGCTCATGTGCGTCCCCCGGTACTGATGGGGCAGGAGAACGCTCATGGAAACGGAGGCCACCGTGGGCTGCGTCTTATCCTGCCGGGACATGACGACGATGGGGTAGCGGACGCTGCTCACTCCCACCCGGTCGATCTGGATCTCCCGTAGGTCGGCTTCCATCTGGACGTCCTTCATGAGCGTCCCTCCCCTCCCCTTTCCTCCGTCAGAACGGGGTCGGAGGCCCTCAGGACGACGCCGTTTGACGCGGTCTCCCAGACCCGCACTTCAAAGAGGCGGCAGTTCGGGCGCCTAAGGAGCGCCTCGACCCGCTTCCAGGTCCACAGGGCGATGTTCTCGGCCGTCGGCTGAGGGATGGTGTCGTTGAGGTAACTGTGGTCCAGAACCTCGATCACCCGCTCCTTGACGATGGAGGAGAGCTCGCAGAAATCCATGATCATCCCCTCGTCGTCCGGCGTCCCCTCAAGGAGCACGGCAAGGCGATACGTGTGGCCGTGCAGCCGTTCGCACTTCCCATGATACCGCACAAGATTGTGAGCCGCCTCGAATTTAAACTCCTTGCGAAGCAACATGATCCTATTCTCCTCCGCCCCAGGTCCCTGCCGACCTGTCTTTCGCCATAAAGCCGTTACAAGGACAAAACCAGGGAGAGCTTGAAGGGCCTGCTCTCCTTGTGCATCATTATACAGGACCTTCGCAGCAGTCGCTGGCCTTCACGCCGACCGGCCGCAAAGAGGCCGAACGTCAACGCCTTTTCCACCGGTCGTGCAACCAAAACCACAGTTCGGGCTGTGGGGCAATGATCGCTTCGAGGGCGCGGTTGATTGCGAGAGTTCCTCCCTCGATCCGCTCCGACCGGCTCCCCTGGCCGGGTATCGAGAGGGGGGGGAAGAAACGCACGCTGTGCTCAAAGGGTCCCTGACGGTAGATGCTGAGGGGGAGGATAGGGACCGACGCCAGCATGGCGAGGATCGCAGGTCCCGGAGAGTTGGTGCATTCGTGTCCCATGAAGGGCAGCGTCAGGGCACCCTCAAGCCACGAGACGTCCGCCAGGATCGCGATGTGGTCACCGGACCTCAACCTGTGCGCCATCTCAAGGACGGACATCGCCTTCGGCAGGACGGAGATGCCGACCTTCTCCCGAAACTCCCTCAGAACCCCGGACAGGTCGCGGTCGTGGAGCTCCTGAAAGACCGCATAAAGCGGCCGCCCTTTCGCCCGGAGGACCTGAGCACACCACGCCCCCAGGAGCTCCCAGTTTCCAAAGTGCCCCGCCAGGAAAATAGCGCCCTGTCTCCCGTCGGTCACTTCGTCCAGAAAGGAGCGCCCTTCGACGCCGGATATCCACGAGGACGCCTGAGCTGGGTCTCGCTGCAGGGCCAGGACCTCGGTGACGGTCCAAGCCAGGTTTTGATAGACCCGATCCCTGAAGGCCCTGCGCCAAGCCGCGTCCCTATCGGGCCAGACGAGGCGCAGGTTGGCGTCGATCCTCTCACGGCGCGGCTGAGCGAGCTTCAGGAGTCCGTAGAGGAACCGCTGAACCATCCGTCCGCGCCATCCGACGTCGGTGAAGGACTGAAAGGCTCTGACCGCGCACGCCGCAGCGCTCATGGGAGAACCGGCCCTCCCATGGCGCTGGAGTAAAGGGCGACCAGGGAATCCGCACACCGCTCAGGGGAACAGCGCGCCTTGATGAAGTGCCGCGCGGAAACGGCTGCAGCCCTCCCCCGCTCCGAGAGGGCCGCTTCCAACGTGAATCTCCAAGCCTCCTCCGTGTCCTCTGCCGCGCGGATATACCCCTCGTTTCCCAGAAGGGCGTTCAGGTACGGGGACTCGATCGCCGCGGCGACCAGTCCCTGCATGGTGAGGAAGGCCGCTCTCAGCGCGTCAAACCCCTCAGGCCCTGCGATGAAGACGCCGCTTTGCGCCGTGAGGGCATCCGGGGCGAGGTCGTCCGCGTTGAGCACCGGGAGCTCGTTGCCGCTCAAAGCCCCCTTGAGGCCCTGGAAAGCGGCACCTCCCAGGCACACGACGGGCAGAGGACCCTCCTCGTCCACGCCGGAGATGCGAAAATCGAAGGCGGGCAGGATCAGCGCTTCACCGTCCCTTGCCCGGTCCGGGAAGACGCGCGAGGGATATCCGCACCAGGACGCTTTCTCCTCGAAGGACGTGTGGACCGCGCGCGAGCGCAGCCGGACGATCCGCCACCACGCTGGGGCGTCCCCCCAGAGGTGCCAGAGCGCCCGTCCGGAGAAGGCGATGCGGCTGGCGCGTTCAAGGCCGGTCAGGGCGCTCCAGGCGAAGACATCCCGCGCGTCGATCCCGGCGACGCTCCCATCGACGTAAAGGGAGAGGGGGAGCCCCCGCGACCTCAGCGACTCCGCCATGCGGCCGATCAGCGCTCGCCGCCAGGCATCCACCGTTTTTGAAACGTACCAGACACAGGGGATCATCCGCATCTCCTCCGGACAAAACGATTCAGGAAACGCCGACTCATTCACGGAACCCGTTGAACAGCCTAACGACCATCAAACGGAGGGATCCGACAGCGCTTCCTGAAAACAAAACTCATAAGGCGAATAGCACCCTGCCGCGTCAGCGGACGACCGAGAGCACGTAGAACTTCTTGCGTCCGACGCGCACGAAGAGGTAGCGCCCTAAGTGCAGCTGGTCGGCGTCGATGGAGGCTCCCTCGTCCGCTACGCGCACACCGTTGATCGAAACGCCGCCCTGTCGCACGGCGCGTTTGGCCTCTCCCCTGCTGGCGCAGGCGGTGCAGGTTGTGAGGATGTCCAGGACCCCGGCGGGCATGGAGAGCTTCGCCTCAGTGCAGGGCGCCTCGCGCTGCAGCGCCAGGCAAGTTTCCTCGGACAGGTTCGAGAGGTCCACGTCCGGGTCGAACAAAATGGCGCTGACCTTCGCGACGCTCTCCGCGGCTGCAGCGCCGTGCACCCTCTGAGTGACCTCCGCCGCCAGGCGATGCTGGGCCGTACGGCGCTCGGGGTGGGCGGCGTGCTCCTCCATCAGCAGACGAACCTCCTCCAGGGGCAGGAACGTGTAGAGCTTCAGCAGCCGTTCCACGTCCCGGTCGTCCACGTTCACCCAGAACTGATAAAACTGGTAGGGCGACGTGCGCTCCGCGTCGAGCCACACCGCTCCCGCTTCCGTCTTGCCGAACTTCGTGCCCGCCGACGTGAGCAAGAGGGGCTGCGTCAGGCCGAAGGCCTCGCCGCCGCTCGTCTTTCGGATGTACTCCGTCCCCGCCAGCAGGTTCCCCTGCTGGTCGTTTCCCCCCATCTGCAGCTTGCAGCCGTAGTGATCGTGGAGGTGCTTGAAGTCGATGGCCTGCAGGAGCACGTAGGAGAACTCCGTGTAGGATATCCCCTTCTCCGGGTCCTCAAGCCGGCTCTTGATGTACTCCCGGGCGATGAGGTTGTTGACGGAGAAGTACTTCCCCACGTCGTGTAGGACGTCGAGGAACGTCATCTTGGAGAGCCAGTCGTAGTTGTTCAGGAGAAGCGCCGAGTTCTTCCCGCAGTCGAAGTCGAGGAAGTGCGCCAGCTGCTTGCGCACCCCCTCGACGTTCCTCTGGACGGCCTCCAGCGTGATCAGGTTGCGCTCCTTGCTCTTGCCCGACGGGTCGCCGATCAGGCCGGTCCCGCCTCCAGCGAGGGCGATGGGCCGATGCCCCGCCCGCTGAAGCCATCCCAGCGCCATCAGGGGGATGAGGTGTCCCACGTGCAGGCTGTCCGCCGTCGGGTCAAACCCTACGTACGCCGTGACCATCTCGGACTCCATGACCTCCCGCAGGCGATCCTCCGAGGTGCACCACTCGAAGTACCCGCGCGCCTTCAACACGTCAAAAGCGTTGCATGACATCAAACCCGCCCTCTCATCCTCAAGACGTAAAAACCTTATGAGGCCCACGCCGCGACGAAATGCGCGCAGGCCCCTCAGGCTGATGCTCCTTTTTATTATAAAACATAAACGAAAAAAGTGGCGGCGTTCGGAGGAACGCCGCCCGGTGCCGCGCCGGACCGGCTCGATCGCCGGTAAAACAGGGGGACGCCCCCCCTTCAGGAAGCGCCCTTCATCCTGTGAGCCGCCATCTCAAGCAGGGCGCGGGACGCGGCCAGGTAGTGCATCGCTTCCTCCGAGTCGCTGAGGGCATCGGGGCTGCGCCGCAGCTGCTCCACGAGAAGCGCAAGGTCGTCGATAGCGTGCAGCGTCCTCTCGGCAGCAGGTTTGGCCGAGGGCTGTGCCACCTTCCGCGCCAGGGCGTTCGGCTCAAGGGAGAACTCCTGCCTCAGGCCGGGGACGATGGCGCGCCGCCCCGCCTCCTGCAGGGAAACGGAAAGGGCACGAGAGGACTTCACCTCGCCGTGAGTCACGAAGAAGAGCGGGTTCGTCCTGAAGTTGCCGGCCCAGGCCAGGAGGTCGTCGCGGTCCGCGTGCGCGGAGAAGCCTCCAATGGTGTGGACCCTGGCCCGCACGGCGACGTCCTCCCCACCGATGCGCACCTGGGGCTCCCCATCCACGATGCGGCGGCCCAGCGTGCCATAGGCCTGGTACCCGACGAAGATGATGTGGTTTTTAGGGTTCCAGGCGCTGTGCTTGATGTGGTGGATGATGCGCCCGCCCGAACACATCCCGCTGCCCGCGATCACGATGCAAAAGGGGACGTTGTTGATGCTCCGGGACTCGTCCGGGGTGGAAACGCTCCGAAAGCCCTTGGGGGCGAAGACGTCCACCCCGGAGGCCGCGTACCGTTGCACCTCGTCGGACAGGGTCCCGACGTGGGACCGGTAGAGGTCCGTCGCCCGCACTCCCATGGGGGAGTCCAGGAAGATGGGGACCTCTGGCAACAGCCCCTCGATCTGCATCAGGGAGAGCTCGAAGAGGATCCGCTGCGCGCGATCGACGACGAAGCTGGGGATCAGCACCTTGCCCCTGTCCCTGAGCGCCGTCAGAACGGCCTCGCGGAACTCCGACCGAGATGCCTGGTCGTCCTTGTGGAGGCGGTCGCCGTAGGTGGATTCGATCAGGACGTAATCCGCCTCTCTAAAGACGGAGGGCGTGCCGTCGATGGCCGCCCGCTGCTGTCCCAGGTCCCCGCTGAAGACGACGCGCGCGGACTTCCCCTCCTCGCTCAGGTCCAGCAGGATGGACGAACTGCCCAGGATGTGCCCCGCGTCCCTGAAGGTGGCGGAAACTCCGGGAAGCACCTCCAGCGTTTCCTCCCACTCCAGCGGCCGCAGGCACTTCAAAGCCGCCTCCGCCTCGCCCTCCCCGTAGAGGGGAAGGACGGCGGGCAGCCCGCGGCGCAGGGCCTTGCGGGTCTTCCACTCCGCCTCCTCCGCCATCAGGCGCGCCGAGTCGTGCCACAGGATGTCCACCAGTTGAGCCGTAGCGCCGGTGGTGTAGATCGGCCCCTTGAAGCCGTTCTTCACCAGCCAGGGGATGCGCCCGGAGTGGTCCATGTGCGCGTGGGTCAGGAGGATCGCCTCGACCTCCCCCGGTGCGACGGGGAGGGGTTCCGCGTTCTTGAGGTCCTCGTCCTCCCCCTGATAGATGCCGCAGTCCACAAGGATGCGACGGCCGGCGACCTCAAGGCAATAGCACGATCCTGTCACCTCGCCGGCCGCACCCCAAAAGCTGATGTTCAATGGGATTCCCCCTTAGTCGTCCGCCCCCCTGATGGGGCTGGCCCCGATCTTCTCGTCGTTTCCGCCCTCCGCCCCCTCCGCGTTCAGGGCTACGCTCAGGGGCAGAGCGGCGAGGATTCGGGTCCCTTTCCCCGGCTCCGAGGTCACCTGGAGGCTGCCCCCCATCAGGGACATCCGCTCCGTCATGTTGGCCAGGCCGCGATGCCCCTGAAGGCGCAGGGTTTCGTGATCGACGCGGGCGTCGAAGCCCTCTCCGTTGTCCCGAATGTCGAGGAAGAGTTTTCCGCTCTCGGCGTGGACCTGCGCGTGGACCTCCGTCGCGCCCCCGTGCCGCACGGCGTTGGAGATCGCCTCCTGGAAGATGCGCATGAAGGAGAGGGTCGTTTCCGGCCCTACGTCCAGGTCGTCTTCGACGTCCACTCCCACCTGAACGTCGTAGTTCTGCGACTGGCGCTCCGCAAGCTCCGTGAGGGTCCTCGCCAGCCCCAGGTCCATCCAGGGCGGGGCCAGCTCGTCGCAGAGGCTGCGCAGCTCGCGCACGACCGTCTTGGCCAAAGATTCCGTCCTCTTGATGCGGGGCTGCGGGGCGTCGTCCTCCAACAGCATGTGGATCTGCTGAAGGAGGGCGGTGATGTCCTGAAGCGGGCCGTCGTGGATCTCGCGGGCCATGTCCAGCCGCTCCTTCTCCTGCACTCTGACGATGTCGCGAACGTAGCGATTGCGGAGGTTGTCCCTCTCCACCGCTGCCTTGGAGAAGCGCATCAGGGCGCGGTGGACGCTCTCGATCTCCCTGACGGCGCCGCGCTCCAGCTCCGGGGAGATGCTCTTCCCCAGGCTCAGGCTGTCGATCTCCGCCACCAGAGATTGGAGGGGCAGCACCAACCGGCTCCACAGGAGGCGAATGGCCCAGAAGCTCCCCAGCGTCATCAGGACGATGAGCGCGGGCCACATGCGAACGACCCTCACCAGACCGCCCAGGAGCTGATCCCAGGAAACGGCGGCAACGACGAGCCCGTCTCCCTTACTGAGGGGGTAGATCGCAAGGGTGTACTGAGCCCCCTGTTTGTCCGTCACCCGCGTCGCCGTCCCGATGGGAAGGTCGTTACGCCAGATGGCCGCAATGTTCATCGCCCCCGGAGAGGCCGTGATGACCTTTCCGTCCAGGCTGAGGAGCGCCACCCATCCGGGGATCGAGGGGCCCCAGGAGAAGAAGGGATAGCGCGAGGCGTCGCCCATCAGGCTGTAGGGAAAGGACCAGGTCCGCGCGTCCGAACTCAGATGGTAGGCCATGTTCTCGGCCAGGTCCTGAACGTAGGAGCGGACCGCGGCCTCCATGGCCCTCTCCTGGCTCACCATCCCCAGCACGGCCACGAGGACCACCGCGATGGAGGGAAGGAGCAGCGCGCACAGGAGAAAGGCGAGGAAGTGGTGCTTCGTCCCACGGAATCGGGCGAACCTCTCCCTCAGCATGGCAGAACCCGTACGCCGCTATTCCTCGTCATCCGCTAAAAGCTCCTCCAGGGTGACCACCCCGTACTTCAGGGCCAGGAGCAGCGCCTCCGTCTTGTTCTTGGACCCCAGCTTGTCGTAGATCGAGGCCAGGTGCGTCTGCACGGTGCGTTCGCTGATGAAGAGGCGCTTGGCCACCTCCTTGCTGGAAAGCCCCTTTGCCGCAAGGAGCAGGACCTCCCTCTCGCGCGCGGAGAGCTGTTCCGGAATGAAGTCGCGCTCCCCCATCACCGAGGCCACCTCTGGGTCGAGGTAGAGGCCGCCCTTGGACACGGTGTTGATCGCGGCGGTGAGCTCCCGCGGGCTCACCGTCTTCAGCACGAAGCCGCGGGCGCCGGCGCGAAGCGAGGCCATGACGTACTGCTGCGCATCGTAGGAGGTCAGCATGATTGTCGCGGTGGCCAGCCCCGCAGTCTTCACCCTCTGGGCGACGGAAACGCCGTCCAGCCCCGGCATCCGGATGTCGAGGAGCGCGACGTCGGGCTTCAGCTCCTGAATCAGGTCCCAGGCCTTCACGCCGTCCTCCGCCTCCGCCACGAGTGAAAAGGAGCTCTCCCGTCGAAGGAACTCCGCAATCCCCGCACGGGTCAGGGGGTGATCGTCTGCCAGCAAAATTTTGATCGTCATAATGGATTCTTCTCTCCCGGTCTGCGCCTGGTTGTGGGCGCGTTTTGAGTTAAAAAATGATATAAAGCAGCCTCAGGCCTAGAAGCCGATCTGCTTTTCGATGGGGCGGAGCGCGATGATGGTCTCCTCGATGACCCGATCCAGGGGCATCTCCATCCTCTCCGCCCCCTCCTTGATGAGCTCCCGGTTCACCCCGCGGGCGAAGGCCTTGTCCTTCCACTTCTTCTTCACCGACTTCAGCTCCAGGTCGGCCAGAGAGCGCGACGGGCGCACGAGGCCTGCGGTGATGACGATCCCCGTCAGCTCGTCGATGGTAAAGAGCGTGCGCTCCATGGCGTTCGATGGCTCTACGTCGATGCAGATCCCGTAGCCGTGGGATTCGACGGCATGGATGATCTCCTCGTCGACGCCAGCCTCGCTCAGGAACTCCCGCGCCAGGTGGCAGTGCCTTTCCGGCGTCTGCATGGTGCGCTCCCAGTCGATGTCGTGCAGGATGCCCACGACGCCCCAAAGGTCCTCGTCCTCCCCCGCCAGCCTCGCAAAGTGGCGCATGGTGCCCTCGACGGCCAGTGCGTGGCGCAGGTGGGACTCCTCGGTGTTGTACTTCTTCAGGAGCGCCAGGGCTGCATCCCTGTCAGGTTTCAAGTATCTCTCCTCCTAAGCTCGACCGAATCCGGGGCCTAAACGCCTCAACAAAATTGCGGACGAAAAAGGGTATGCTTTCATCTAAAATGAATCCCTTGTATTATATAGTGTCTTTCTCCGACTTCCCTCTCATGTTAGGCTGATATTGAGATTGGGGAAATGTCGTGGTTCAGGCGCCGGCGCGGTGCCTTGAGCGATGTTTTGGAAGGAATCCTACTAAAATAAAGGAATGAGGCCCTTTGTGTCGAAAGCTTATGCTGTGTGCCCTGGCGCTGTTCCTCTGCATCGAGTGGGGCCCCCTGTCGATGGAGCGGCGACGGTGGGGCATCGCCTCGGGGGACCCCTTCGTCAAGGAGGTCGCGCTGACCTTCGACGACGGCCCAAGAGAGCACGGAATGCAGGAGCTGATGGCCGTGCTGAAGGAGCAGGACGTTCACGCGACCTTCTTCCTCGTGGGGAAGTTCGCGGAGCGCTACAGCGAGATAACGCTTTCCCTGAGCCGCGCAGGGCACGAGCTGGAAAACCACAGCTACACCCATCCGCGGCTCTACACCCTTTGGATCGAAAAGATCATGCGGGAGGCGGAGCGCTGCGACGAGGTCCTTGAGAACCTGAGCCTGCCGAGGTCGCGCTTTTTGAGGCCGCCCGGCGGCGCCTTCAACCTCAAGGTGTTCAACGCCATGCGGCGCATGAACCTGAGGCTTGGCCTCTGGAACGTGAACACTGCGGACTACACGGGAAAGCCATCCCAGGACATCGTGAGGCTGGTGACGGAGAACGCAAGGCCCGGAGCGATCGTCCTGATGCACTCGGGGGTCCCCAACACGGTGGCGGCGCTTCCGCAGATCGTTGAGGCACTCCGCCTGAGGGGTTATCGTTTCGTCCGCCTGAGCGAGCTATGGGACGGAGGGCTTATCTAGGCACGTCGGGGGCTGACCCCGGGAAGCGGTGAGGAAATGCGAAAGGATTTAAAGGTGCAGGAGTCGTACCCAGGGGACGCCCTGAAGGGCATCGCCAGAATGCACCCGGAGGACATGGAGCAACTGGGGCTCTCGGAGGGCGCGCTCATCGAAATCACGGGAAAGAGGACGACGGCAGCCCGTGCCAGGGCCGGGGACCCGGAGGCGGGCCGCGGCATCCTTCAAATCGACGGCCTGCTCCGCGAGAACGCCACGACCTCCCTGGACGAAACGGTCAGTGTCGAGAGGGCCGTGGACTGGCGCTTTGCGAGCAACGCCACCCTGGAGCCCCTGACGGAAACGAAGTTGTCGGACAAGGAGCAGGACCAGGAGTACCTGCTGTCGTCCCTCGAGGACACGGCCGTCCGCACGGGGGACCGCGTGCGGGTCAACCTCTTCGGAACCCGCGTCTGCGACTTTCGCGTCACGGCGACGACGCCCGCGGGGACGGTGGTGCTCAACAAGTCCACCTGCCTGAACCTGCTGAAGCCCGCGAAGACGGCCCGACCGCACAGGGTTTCCTACGAGGACATCGGCGGCCTCGGGGCGCAGATCCGCAAGGTGCGGGAGATGATCGAGCTCCCCCTGCGCTTCCCGCAGGTCTTCGAGCGCCTCGGCATCCAACCCCCCAAGGGGGTTCTGCTCTACGGGCCTCCGGGGACGGGGAAGACCGTCATCGCCAGAGCGGTGGCCGGGGAAACGGACGCCTGGTTCACCCACATCTCCGGGCCTGAGATCATCGGGAAGTTCTACGGGGAGAGCGAGGAACGGCTCCGCAACATCTTTGAGGAGGCGCAGGAACGGGCTCCTTCCATCATCTTCATCGACGAGATCGACGCCATCGCTCCGAAGCGCGAGGACATGGGCAGCGAGAAGCAGGTGGAGCGCCGGGTCGTGGCCCAGCTCCTCGCGCTGATGGACGGCCTTGAGTCGCGCGGGCAGGTCGTCGTGATCGCGGCGACCAACATCCCGAACGCGCTGGACCCCGCCCTTCGGCGCCCGGGGCGCTTCGATCGGGAGATATCGATCCCGATCCCCAACAGCGCAGGACGACTGGAGATACTTCAAATCCACACGCGCGGTATGCCCTTGGCGAAGGACGTGGACCTGAAGAGGGTGGCCGCGCTCTCCCACGGCTTTGTGGGTGCCGACCTCGAGGCGCTGGCAAAGGAGGCCGCGATGGCCTGCGTGCGCGACATCCTGCCCTACGTTGACCTCAGGACCCAGACGATCCCCTACGAGAGGGTCGCGGCCCTTGAGGTGGGAATGCACCACTTCCTGTCCGCCCTGATGGAGATCGAACCCTCGGCGATCCGGGAGGTCTTCGTCGAGATACCGGACGTTTCCTGGCGGGACATCGGGGGGCTGGAGGACGTCAAGGCGGAGCTCTACAACGCCGTCCTGTGGCCGCTTGAGCACGCGGACCTCTTCGAGAGGTGCGGGATCCGACCGATCCGCGGAATCCTGCTTCACGGGCCCTCAGGGACGGGGAAGACCCTTCTGGCGCGCGCTCTGGCACGGGAGAGCGGGATCAACTTCATCCCGGTCAAGGGGCCCTCCATCATGTCGCGCTATATCGGGGAATCCGAAAAGGCCCTTCGCGAGGTCTTCCGCGTGGCGCGCCAGGCAGCGCCCTCCATCCTCTACTTCGACGAGGTCGAGTCGCTCCTCCCCGCGAACGCGGGGGACGGCGTCACCGAGAAGCGGGTCATCGGACAGTTTATGGCCGAGATGAACGGCATCGAGGACCTTCAGGGCGTCGTCGTCCTGGCCACGACCAACCGGCTGGACTTGGTGAACCCGTCGTGTCTTACGCCCGGAAGGTTTGACCTGATCCTGGAGCTCCCCCTGCCGGACGCGGAGGCGCGGCAGGCGATCTTTCAGATCGAGCTTCGCAGGAAGCCCGTGGCGCCGGACGTGGACCTGAGGGCCCTCGCGGATCGCACCGACGGCATGACGGGCGCGGACATCGCCTTCGTCTGCCGGAAGGCGGCCCTGGCGGCCCTGAGGAGCAGCATCACTCAGGGCGCGGAGTCGATCCTCCTCGCGGCTTCCCACTTCGAGGCGGCGCTTGGGGACCTGGGCAGGCGCTGAGGGCACGCCCTCCACTGAACGTACACCCCTAGTGGTGGTATCCGGTCCCCTGCAAAATCGAAAAAGCCCGGTACAACTGCTCCGCCAGGAAGAGGAAGCTCATCTCGTGGGTGAAGGTCATTCGGGAAAGCGAAAGCCCCTTGTCCGCACGCTCTTTCACCGCGTCGCTCGTCCCCCAGGGGCCGCCGATCACCATCAGGAGGCGCCCTCTGGCCCGTTCCATTTCAGCGGAAAGAAACGAGGCGAAGTCCGGGCTGTCGTACTCGGCGCCATCCTCGCGCAGGAGGATCGTCCGGTCCCTAGGCCTGATGCGGCGCAGGATCTCCTGCCCCTCCTTCGCCATCGCCTCCTCCGGCGAGCGCGCCGGAACGTCTGGGGTGCGCTCCACCCCCACCAGTCCCGCCGGGCGAATGCGCGCCAGGTAGTCCTCCGCCAGCGACGCCAGCGCCTTCTCCCTGGGCCGGCCGACGGCGAGGATCAGGACCTTCATCCCCGTCGTCAGCGTGGGGCGCTGCGCGTGGGGTAGAGCCTCACCTTCGCCGCCAGCACCCGCGCCACGAAGGAGAACAGCCCAAGGTCCTTCCTCCATCGAGCGGGCTCCTGGAACAGCCGATAGAGCCACTCCATCCCGATCCTCTGCACCCATGCCGGAGCCCGACAGAGCTCCCCGGCAAAGACGTCAAAGGCGCCTCCCACCCCCACGGCCAGGACCTTTCCCAGGCGTTTTTCGTGCAGCGCGACCCACTTCTCCTGCCGAGGAATCCCCATGGCCACCAGGAGGACCCTGGCTCCGCTCGCCGCGACGGCGGCGGGAACGTTCGGGTCCCTCATCTCGAAGTACCCGTCCCGCGTCCCCGCGACGATCAGGCCCGGATATCGGGCGGACAAGGCTGCCGCGCACCGAGATGCCGTGTCTCCTCTCGCCCCCAGGAAGTAGACGGGCCACCCCTCGACGGCGGCCGTGCGGCAGAGCTGTTCGGCGAAGTCGATCCCTGCCACCCGTTCCTGAAGCGGCATTCCGAGGAAGCGCATCCCCCACAGAAGGCCGGTACCGTCGGCCAGGACCAGCGCGGAACGCCGCAGGATGCTGCGGTACTCCACGTCCTTGAGGGCCTCGACCATCCCCAGAGCGTTAACGGTGGCCACGAGTTGGGCGCCTGTGCCCCGTGGATTGGAGATCAGCCCACGGGATCGGGAGATCGCGTAATTCATGGAGACGTTGTCCAAGGGGACCCCCCACAGTTCGGGGGCCTCGCGGGCGATGGCGTCCCTCTTCATCCGGCGGCGGAACAGCGAGAAGGCCACGGCAAAGACGCACAGCCCCACGGCGCCCCAACACCCTCGCATCATGGTGTGCGGTGGGGACTGTATCAGCGCCGCCGCGATGCTGGCGAGGGCGCAGAGCCCTGCGATGAGGCGAACGGCGTCCGGGTGCTCCAGCCCCCGCGCGATCATGGCCCTGTAGAGGTGTCCCCCGCCGCTGGGGCGCTCGGAGAACGCGCGGCCACACCAGAGGAGCAGGACCTCTATAGCGGGGATGGCGTAGAGCCCCATGGAGAGGAAGAACATGGAGCTGAAGACGATGCCCTTGCTGCTCCCCAGGATGGCCGTGCCCGCCACCAGGATGCTCCACATGGAGGACATGGCTCCTCCCGCCTGGCGGTAGACGTTGCCGAAGCGGCTCCAGAAGGCCCCAAGGAGGGCGAGGCCGGCAAAGGTCATGAAGAACGCCTCCGAGGCGGGGCCCTCCATCAGGAGGACCGCCAGGAGCATCAGGGGGTACGTCGCGGCCAGGACGTTCCCCACCAGGCCGGGGATCTCGTCCAGGTGGCGAAAGACGATGGGAAAGGCCGAAAACCAGAGCGTCGTCAGAACAAAGGAGGCGGAGGGCTCCAGGTAGATGTAGTCCCCATCCGAAAAGCGTATGTAGTGAATTGAGGGCCCCCAGAGGGCGCAGAGCACGCCGATCAGGAAAAAGCAGAGGTCCCACCTGCGCCTGTGATAGAGGGTTCCGGCAAGCCCGACGACCCCCGCAACGGCGGCGGCGGCGGCCACCGCCCTGGAGTAGGGCGAACCGAACCAGATGGCCAGGAGCATCCATATCCCCAGAAGAAGCAGGTCGCGAAAGTAGTTGTATTGACGGATCGGCAGGGTCCGCTTGATCCAGAACTGGACCACAATGCAGAGGATCGCCGCCAGGGAACAGCCGACGGCGATCGTCGCGTAGTCAGGCACGCGGACCCTCTCAGTCCTTCTTGATGATGCTCGTGCCGTTCATGTAGGGCACGAGTGCCTTGGGGACGACGACGCTGCCGTTCTCCTGCTGGCAGTTTTCGATGATCGCGATGAGCGTGCGCCCCACGGCGATGCCGGACCCGTTCAGCGTGTGGACGAACCGCGGCTTGCCGCCGCTTGCCGGACGGTAGCGGCAGTTCATCCTGCGGGCCTGGAAGTCCTCGCAGTTGCTGCACGAGCTGATCTCGCGGTATTTATTCTGCGAGGGGAGCCAGACCTCGAGGTCGTACGTCTTGGTCGAGCCGAAGCCGATGTCCCCGGAGCAGAGGGACACCACGCGATAGGGCAGCTCCAGGGCCTGCAGCACCGATTCCGCGTCTGCCGTCAGCTTCTCGAGCTCGTCGTAGCTCGTCTCCGGCGTGCAGAGCTTCACCATCTCCACCTTGTCGAACTGGTGCTGACGCAGCATTCCCCGAACGTCCCGGCCTGCGGACCCGGCCTCCCGCCGGAAGCAAGGCGTGTAGGCTGTGTAGTACAGGGGCAGCTCCGACTCCTCCAGGATGGTCTCGCGATGAAGGTTGGTGAGCGGCACCTCCGCCGTGGGGATCAGCCAGAGGTCCTCGTCCGCGATGCGATACAGGTCCTCCGCGAACTTCGGCAGCTGTCCCGTTCCCTCAAGAATTGCGGACCGCACCATAAAGGGCGGCTCCACTTCAAGGTACCCCTGCTTCTGCGTGTGCAGGTCCAGCATGAAGGCGATCAGGGCGCGCTCCATGCGGGCGCCCATCCCCTTCAGGACGGTGAAACGGCTCTGAGCGAGGAGGACACCCCGTTCAAAGTCCATGATGCCAAGCGCTTCGGCGACGTCCCAGTGGGGCTTGGGCTCGAAGGAAAACTCCCGCGGCGTCCCCCAGGTCCGGACGACAGGGTTGTCGTCCTCGTCCTTCCCCACGGGCGTCGTTTCGCTCAGACGGTTGGGGAGCCGCATCAGGCAATCGTTCAGCTCCGACTCCGTCCTGTGCAGCCTCTCGTCCAGCTCCTTGATCCGGTCGCCCATGAGGCGGATCTCCTGCATGAGGGCGTCAACGTTCTCTCCGGTTCCCTTCGCCGCCCCCACCTTGCGGGAGCCCTCGTTGCGCCTGGCCTTCAGGTCCTCCGTTTCCATGATGATGCGGCGGCGCTCCTCGTCGAGCGCCGTCAGCACGTCCATGTCGAAGTCGTGTCCGCGGTTCTCCAGACACGACTCCACCTCTTCGCGGTGCGCGAGCATCCAACGAAGGTCAAGCATTGCGCGTCCCTCCCCTCGTCCCGTCCGCCGTGCGGATCGTCCTCATCAAATTCGCCATCTCAATGGCACCGTAAGCGCAGTCCGCTCCCTTATTCCCCGCCTTGCTTCCGGCCCGCAGCAGCGCCTGATCCAGCGTGTCGCAGGTCAGGACGCCGAAGATCACGGGGACCCTCTGTTCCAGTCCGACCTGGGCAAGTCCCTTCGACATCTCCGCCGAAACGTAATCGAAGTGCGGCGTGTCCCCCCGGATCACCGCCCCAAGGGCGATAATGGCGTCGTACTTGCCCATCAGCGCGATCTCCTTCACCGTGAGGGGCAGCTCCCAGGCTCCGGGAACCCAGAAGACGTCGATGGCGTTGTGGGAAACGTCGTGACGCAGGAGCACGTCCTTTGCCCCGTCGAGCAACCGGCTCGTGATCAACTCGTTGAAGCGCGAGGCGACGATTCCGACGGACAGCCCCGTCCCCAGCAGTTTTCCCTCCATGACTCGCATTAGACACACCTCGTTTGTCTATCGTTATTTTTATCTCTTGAAGCGCGGGTTTTCCGAGAAGCGGCCCTATAGCAGGTGGAGCAGGTGCCCCATGCGGTGCTCCTTCGTCTTCATGTACCTCTCGTTGTACGGATTCGGCTCGATGACGATGGGGACGCGGTCCACGATCTCAAGCCCGTATCCCTCCAGCCCGACCACCTTCTTGGGGTTGTTCGTCATCAGGCGGATGCGCTTCAGCCCCAGGTCCATCAGGATCTGAGCCCCCGTCCCGTACTCGCGCAGGTCGGGCGGAAAGCCCAGGGCGACGTTCGCCTCCACGGTGTCCATGCCCGCGTCCTGAAGCTCGTACGCCTTGAGCTTGTTGAGGAGTCCGATGCCGCGCCCCTCCTGGCGCATGTAGAGCAGCACGCCCCGCCCTTCCCTCTCGATCATCGAGAGCGCCGCGTGGAGCTGAGGCCCGCAGTCGCAGCGCAGGGACCCCAAGACGTCCCCCGTAAAGCACTCGCTGTGCACCCTGACGAGGACGGGCTCGCCACCCGCGACGTCCCCCATGGTCACGGCCAAGTGGGTGTGGGCGTCGTCGTCCTGCAGTTTGCTGCGGTATGCGTGGACGCGAAACGTGCCGTACTCCGTCGGTAGGTTGACCTCCACCCTCCGCTCCACCAGTTTCTCCCGGCGGCAGCGCCACGCGATCAAGTCCTTGAGGACGATGAACGTCAGACGATGCTGATCGGCCAGGGCCAGCAGGTCCGGAAGCTGGGCGATGGCACCGTCCTCGTTCATCACGTCGCAGGAGAGCCCCGCGGGCGGCAGCCCCGCCAGGCGCGCCAGGTCCACGGACACCTCAGCGTGGGACGCCCGTACGAGGACGCCTCCATCGCGCGCCTCCAGAGGAAAGAGGTGTCCTGGTCGCACGAAGTCCTCCGCATGGGCCTCCGGGGACGCTACCAGGCGCGCAGTCAGGGCCCGGTCCGCTGCGGAAACGCCGGTGAGCACCCCCTCGCGGGCGTCCACCGGCACGAGGAAGGAGTCCGCCCTGCCGCTGCCCTGCTGCGGGGCTGCGACGGGAGTCAGCTGAAGCCTGCGGGCCACCTCGCCGGCGACGGGAAGGCAGATCAGTCCCCGCGCGTACCGCATCATAAAGTTCACGTTCTCCGCCGTCGTGCAGGAGGCCGCCCCCACGAGGTAGCCCTTGTCCTCCGGCCCCGCGTCGTCGGCCACGAGGACCAGGTCGCCTCTGCGGATTGCCTCGATCGCCGCCTCGACCTTGTCGAACAGGGGCCGTTCGTCCTTCACCGCACCCTTTTCAATAGCCAAGTCCCCTCAGCTCCTCCATTGTGAGCCCTTTTCCGCCCAGCGAACCCCTCAGCAGGCGCTCCGTATATTTACCCAGTATATCCGTTTCGAGGTTGACGACGCTTCCCACCCTGGCTGCCCCCAACGTGCAGGACCTGAGCGTCGTGGGGATCAACCCCACCGAGAACTCCGTTTCCAGCGCGTCGATCACCGTCAGGCTGACGCCGTCGAGGGCCACGGAGCCCTTGGGCACGATGCCGCGCAAGAGCTCTCGATCGGCTCGAAAGACGGCCCTTCGGGCCTCGCCCTCCCCGGTCACCTCGCGCAGGACCGCCGTGCCGTCCACGTGCCCCAGCACCAGGTGTCCGTCCAGGCGGTCCCCCAGCCTCATGGCGCGCTCCAGGTTGACCTCCGTCCCTGGCCGCAGGGCCCGAAACCACGTGCGCTCTGCCGTTTCCGGCATCATCTCCACGTCAAAGGCATCGCCCCGCAGCGCCGTGACGGAGAGGCACGCGCCGCTGACCGCTACGGACTGCCCCAGGGTCAGCTGAGGGGCGATCTTCGGGCACTCGATCGAGAGGGTGTAGGCCCTCCCCCCTCTGGCGAACGCCCGAACCCTCCCCACGGCCTCTACAAGTCCGGTGAACATGAAAAACGCCCCTCCAGCAGGAGGTTGTCCCCCACGGGCCGCGACGTGACGTCCCTCAGGTTGAGGGAGTCAGCGACGGAGGCCGGCGAGAACCCCTCCCCCATCCCGATCCCCTCGCCCAGGACCCTGGGCGCCACGAACAGCGAGAGGGAGTCCGCAAGATGCCGTTCCATCAGGGCGGTCAGCACGCGCGGTCCTCCCTCCACCATCAGCATCAGCACGCCCTCCCGCGCCAGAAAGGAAAGAGCCGCCTCAAGGTCCACGCGGCCTCCGCGGGATGGCAGCGACACGACGCGCGCGCCAGCATCCTGCAGGGCCTGCGCCCTCTCCGCCTCCTGGGAGATCGTGAGGACCAGGCACCCGCCGCGAAGGACCTTGGCGCTCGTCGGGGTGCGCAGGTGCGAGTCCAGGATGACCCGAAGAGGGCTCTGGCCCTCCGTGTGCCGCACGGTCAGTTCGGGATCGTCCTTCAGGACCGTGCCCACCCCCACCAGGATCGCGTCGTGAGAGGCGCGCATCCGATGTGCCCATTGGCGGGCTCCAGGGCCCGTGATCCATCGGCTGTCGCCGTCCGTCAGCGCCATGCGTCCGTCGAGTCCGGACGCCGCCTTGAGGGTCACCCAGGGGCGACCGAGGGTCTGGACGCGGATGAACCCCCTGTTGAGCCAGCGCGCCTCCTTCTCGAGGCAGGGCGCGGTGACCTCCACCCCCGCCTTCCGCAACGCGGTCAGCCCCCCGGCGTTCACCTTGGGGTTGGGGTCCGTAGTGCCCGCCACCACGCGGGACACCCCCTCACGAATCAGCCTCTGGGCGCAGGGGGGCGTCCGGCCGAAGTGGCAGCACGGCTCAAGGGTCACGTAAACTTCGGCGCCGCGCGCCGTTTCGCCTCGCCCTTCGGCGTCCTTCAGGGCCGCAACCTCGGCGTGGTCCTCGCCGCATCGGCGGTGCCATCCCTCTCCCAGGACGCGTCCATCGCGCACAAGGACGCACCCGACCATCGGGTTGGGGGAGGTTCGCCCCGTGCCGCGCAGGGCCAGGGACAGGGCCCGGCGCATATAGTATTCGTCTACCCTGCGATTGACAACGATCTCGTCCATCTCCTCACAAGACAACCGAAGGAAAGCAGGCGTCCTTCGCCGCTCTTTTTCGGTTTGAGATACATTATACCCGATAAAAAAGAGAACGACGTCCGAGTTTTCCAGCCCCTCATGCCGTTGGATGGTGTATCATACTCCAATGCGAACGCGCCGTCGCCTTTGCGGGACGAACCCTATTGGACAACGTTGACAACGTAAGGAGAAGTCATGACGAAGAGAGAAGACGAAACGTGCCCTCATCCCCCGCACACCGCCCTCCGCGCAGCGTTGAGAACCGGGATAGGCCTTGCGCTGTGTGCCGCCCTGTGCCTCCTCGGCCGGCCCCTCTGGGCGTCGGGGAGTGTGGAGCGGGCTCTCGCGCTGCTCGAAAAATTTGCTCCGGGCATGACCTACGAGCAGGCCTCCGCCCTGTTGGACGCAGCGGCGGAGGCCAACGTCGTGGGAGGCGACAAGAAGCTGCTGCGTCGTGCGTGGCTTCACGGCGAGTTTGGGGTCGAGATCTACTTTCTGGAGGAGCGGGCCTACCGCATCGACGTCCTCTCCTACTTCGCGCGGGAGCTGGACGTATCCAAAGCACTTGACGAGGTCCTGAGGCTGGGACAGAAACGGTACGGCAGCGCTCCGCGCTTTGACCCCAAGCTCAACGAGTACTACTGGATCGCGGGAGCCTACAGGCTCTCCTTCTGCAAGGCAGGACCCAGGGAGATGCGCCTCAGCCGGAGAGCGGCGCGCTGACCTTGCGGCATCGTAAGGGTTTAGGGAGGTTTTCTTTCGTGAGATCGGATCGGAAGTTCATGGGCATGTGGCATTCTTTCAGGGCCGCCGTGTGGCTTGCGGCCCTCGCCTTCGTCGGCACGGCCTTCGCAGCGGGCCCTGCGGATTCGACGTCGCGCGGGGCCCGCAGGGATTACGACGTGGTGGTGGCCGGCGGCGGCATGGGCGGCATTGCAGCCGCCATTCAGGCCGCACGGCTTGGGGCCTCGGTGCTCGTCGTGGAGCCGAGTGCGTGGATAGGCGGTCAGGCCATAGCGGCGGGCGTTTCCACGATGGACGACCTCAGCCGGACGCGCAGCGGGCTGTACCTTGAGTTCGTTTCGAAGCTGAAGGACTATTACGACTCCAGGGGAAAGGCTATGGGGACCTGCTACTGGGACGCCAGGAGCCTGGCGTTCGAACCCCACGTCGGACACGACGTCCTGATGGAAATGGCGGACGCAGCGCGCGGCAATGGAAAGAACGTCCTGGACGTCCTCACGAACGCCTCCGTCACTGCCGTCAGGAAGGAGGGGAACACCGTCCGCGGCGTGGCCCTCGAGACGGCGCGAGGGCCACGGGACGTCGCCTGCAGGGTCCTCATCGACGCGACGGAGTACGGCGACCTCCTGCCGCTTGCGGGCCTGCCCTACCGCGTCGGGAACTCCGTCGCCCCCTTCGTGAACCCGGACGCCATGATTCAGGACATCACGTGGACCGCCGTCATCAAGAAGTACCCAGGGGGCGTTCCGGCGGAGCTGAGGCCCGTCGCCCCCCTGCCCGGCTATGACCTGGCGCGGCGCAACTACGAGAGCTATGTCATCGCCGGAGGCGCGAACTTCAAGGGGACATACCCCGTCGTCCTGCCCGTCAACTTCGTTTCGCACAACGCCTACCGCGGCCTCCCCGACTCCTCGACCCCCTGGACCTATGACGGCAACGCGGTGAACTGGCCCTACATCACCAAGTGCGGCGTCAACTGGGGCAACGACTTTCCGGGAAAGTACGGATGGGAGGGAAGGCGCGGCCTGCCTGCCGCTTACCTCGAGGACCCCGCCCTGAGGGAGGAGGTCGAGCGCCAGGCGCTGATCAAGACGCTTCACTTCATCTACTACGTCCAGAACGAGCTGCAGGAGAACTGGTCCGTGGCCGACGACGAGTACTGGAACGACCCGCTGCCGCCGGCGGCGCGGGAGCTCCCGGCGGAGTGGCAGGAGGTCGTCCGCCGGATGCCGCCGATCCCCTACGTCCGCGAGTCGCGCCGTGCGGTGGGACAGCACACGCTGACGTCGGCGGAGCTCCTGCAGAACTCCCTGAGCTATCGCGACGGTCAGACCAGCCACGAGTTCCCCAACGCGATCGCCATTGGCGGCTACATCCTGGACCTCCACGGCGCGGACACGGACTCCGACATGGAGTGGGAGCTTGGCGAGAGGGCTCTGTCGAGCGAGCTCAACCGTCCCCGAGGTCCCTTTCAGGTGCCCATGGACGTCCTCATTCCGTCGGACGTCGAGGGCTTCCTCGTCGCCGAGAAGAACCTGTCTATGTCCCGCCTCTCCGCCGGCGCCCTCCGGCTCCAGCCCATCTGCATGATGACGGGCCAGGCGGCGGGGGCCCTGGCCGCGCTCTCCACCAGGGAGGGCGTCAGGCTCCGCGACCTCCCCGCCTTCCACGTGCAGTGGGCGCTCCTGAACGCCGGGGTCGAGCTCTCCCTGTGCCGCTACTCCGACGTGCCGCCGGAGCACCCCTGCTACAGGAGCATCCAGATCTCCAACCTCTACGGGCTGACGGAGCCGTCGGAGTACCCCCACGCCTCCTCTTACAACATCCAGGACCTGGACGATCCGGTCCTGGCCATGGCGCTCATCAAGGGGGACGACAAGGGACTGTTCGGCACGGACGAGATGATCACGCGGAAGGAGATGGCCTCCATGATCGCGAGGGGGCTCGCCGCCTGCGGCGCGAAGCGCAGCGTCCCGGCCGCGCCGGAGGGGAAGCCCGACGCCTTCGTGACGCGGGGGGTCCTAGCCAGGGAGTTGTGCGCCGCCTTTGGATTTCAGGAAGCACCTCGGCCGCAGAAGGGACGGACGGCGTTCCGGGCCTCGGAACACCCCAACGCCCCGGCCGTGAACGCCCTGGCCGCCCTGGGGGTGCTGGACATCTATCGGGGCGACGGGGAGTTTCGCTTCGGGCATCCCGTCACGCGCAGCGAGGCCATCGACGTGCTGGTGCGGGCCATGGCCGCGGCGGGACTGCCAGGAAAATAAGGCTCCTATTTTGTATTAGTAGGGATGAACTTGGGGCAGGGCTTCCCTGCCCTTTTTTCATTCCACGGCGGGGTCGCCGCCCTCCGTCCCCTTCCGAAAGACCGCAAGAATTTCTTCGATGCTGCTGCTGCACCCGGCCTGGCGCCGCAGCTCCGCCGCCCCGCTGGTCCCCCGCAGCACCCCGC
This sequence comes from uncultured Fretibacterium sp., assembly GCF_938030725.1. Classification (GTDB taxonomy): domain Bacteria; phylum Synergistota; class Synergistia; order Synergistales; family Aminobacteriaceae; genus Fretibacterium. Next base: position 21,966 of record NZ_CALHIQ010000155.1, read on the forward strand.
CCATCAGACGCTTAAGCAGGATCACTGCCTGCGCCTCGCCAGAGGTCCCCACCGCGCGCTCGCCGAGCCAGCGAAGGGCCGCCATCCTCCCCGTAGACGTCGTGTCCCGTGCCATCTCCGGAACCGCATACCCAAGCGCGTCGAGCGCCTCGGCGAAGAGCCACGGATTTCCCAGGGCACCCCGCGCCGCCATGACGAGGACGCACCCCATCTCGAGGTATTCGCGCACGTCGCGGGCCTCCTGCACGTCGCCGCTGGCGCTGATGAAGCCCGGAAAGCGACGGGCCGCCGCCGCGTGGACCGTGCGATCCGCGACCCCCTCATAACGCTGAGCGGCGGTTCGGCCGTGGATGCAGACGTTATCCGCTCCGGAATTCAGCAACCCCTCGATAAAGCGGACCGTCGCCTCGATCCCCGCCTCTCCGGCCTCGATTCGGCGTATCTTGACCCAGACGGGGAGCCCCAGCCCCTTCAGGCCGCGGACCATGGCGAAGGCCTCCGAGGGGTTCTTCAGGAGCGCAGCGCCCGCCCCGCGCTTCGTCACCTTCGGCATGGGACAGGCCATGTTGATCCCCAGGCCGGCGAAGGGAGGGTCGCCATTTTGACGGACGAGATTGAGTGCCGTTTCGGCGCCCCGGACCATCACGTCTGCGGCAGGCGCGAAGAGCTGCAGAATGACGGGGGCCTCGAACGGCGAGGTGTGAAGCATGGGCAGGGTCTTCCGGTTGCGTCGCACCAATCCCGCGCAACTCACCATTTCGGTATGGGTCAGCGACGCCCCCAGGCGCGTGAAGAACTCCCGGATGGGAAGGCTGGTCACCCCCGCCAGCGGCGCAAGGCAGAGGGGGTTCTGCAGGAAGAGGCCCCCCGCAAGAATCGGCCCTCCCGCCACCTCGCAGGGCGCCATCAGTCCGCCCCGCCCCTGACGCGGTCGTGAATGAGCCTGAGGCCGTCCAGGGTCAGCCAGGGGTCCACGTACTCTATCGTCTGCGACAGCTTCGCCATGACCTCCGCGTGCCCGCCGGTGGCGGCCACCTTGACCTCGGTCCCCATCTCCGCGCGGATCATCCCCACGATGCGATCCGTCAACCCCGCGTTCCCGAACAGGATGCCCGACTGGATGGACTCGTTCGTGTTGCGCCCGATCACGGAACGGGGCAGGGCCAGGGCCACCTGGGGCAACTTCGCCGCCTTTGCGAACAGGGCGGAGATGCCGGACTGAAGGCCCGGCGCGATCGCGCCGCCGAGGTAGGCGCCGTCCGGCGCGATGACGTCGAAGGTGATCGCCGTGCCGTAGTCTGCGACGATGAGGGGCGCGCCGTACTTGCTGCGCCCTCCGACGGCGTTCACGATGCGGTCGGCCCCGACCTCCCGCGGGGCGTCGTAGCGGACCTCCATGCCTGTGTCCGTGGAGGCGTCCACCCTCAGGGGCTCGACACGGAAGAAGTTGTGCATGGCCTCGGCCAGCGGGGCGTCCAGCGTGGGGACCACGCTGCAGAACACGGCCCCGTCGATCCTCGTCGAGGCGATGTCCTTCGTCCCCAAAAGCGTCAGGATGTAGACGCCCCACTCGTCCGACGTGTGGAGGATGGACGAAAGGCGCCAATGCGCCACGAGTTGTTCACGATCAAAGACGCCAACGACCGTCGTGGTGTTCCCGACGTCCATGACGAGCAGCATGAAAGCACCTCCAAGGCAACGTACCAAAAAAGCGGCGGATAAAACCGGAACCGCACACCAAAGAGATCACAAAAAGAGTTACAACCGTTATAAAAAGATGAGGAAGGACGCGATCGTGCCCCCCGTCGTGAGGAGCGCCGTCCGAAGGGCCGTGAGGCGCATAAAGCGGCACAGCAGAAGGAGGAGCGCTCCGGCCCCCAGCCAGGCGATGAGAGGCCCCCATGGGACGAACGCCGGCACGAGGCGCGCCAGCCCGCTCGCTCCGGCACCCCAGAGGAGAAAGGCGCCCTCCGACGCCATCAGGAGCCAGGACGCAAGGGGAAGGCCCAACAGACAAAGGGCGGCGCCTGCGGAGGCCAGGACGAAGCCCGCCGAGAAGAACGTCGGCGCGACGAAGTTCAGCAGAATCCCCACCAGCGGAACCCCCTTGAAGGTGTAGGCGGTCTGAGGGAAGGTGACCAGGGCGATCAACGGGCTCAGGAGCAGCCACGTCCGGACCTTGGCAAAATGCCCCCACCCTGCCATCGCCGTGATGGTCATGGCGGCCAGCACGGACAGGCGCCAGCCCACGTCCCAGAACAGGAAGGGGGAGTGCACCAGCAGGAGCACCGCCGCAAGGCTCACGCTGTTGACGGGGTTGACCGGCCGCCCCAGGACGCAGGCGAGAAACGCCGCCTGAAGCATCAGAGCCGCCCGCAGCGCGCTGGGCGCGGCGCCGGTCAGGAGGACGTACCCCCAAAGGATCGCGGACAGGGCGAGCACGTTCCCCTTCCCTCCGGGCAGGAGAAGGGCTGCACAGAGGACGACGATCCCCACGTGGAAACCCGACACGGCCAGAAGGTGACTGGTGCCCCACGCCCGGTGCTGTCTGCCCAGCGCCTCGTCCCGCTCCCCCAGCCAGGCGGCTCTGAGGTACGCCCCCGTCAGGGATGGCATGTGGATGACGAGCGCGCGGGAGAGGCGATGCCTCAGGCGGTGAAGGCTCCACCCTTTGGCAGGAAGGGGCTCCAGCCGCGAGGGCGAGAGGCGCGCGACGACGCCGCGGGCGCGCCAGTAGCGCTCCTCGTCGAAGCCGTCCCGCACTTCGGCGGACTTCAGCCGGCGCGTGACCCCTTCGACCTTCACCTGATCTCCCTCCACCAACTCGGCAAAGTGAAGCCGCAACAAAAAACTGCCCTCTGCCGTGTCGATCACGGCGGCGAAGCTCCGTCCCCATGGCCGGACCAGCGAAACGGTCCCGACGGTTTTGACGGAGCGGGAGGGCATGGGCGGGCACGTGAGGACGAGGTACATCCTCAGGGCGCAGAGGAACGTCAGCCCTGCGAGGACCAGGAGCGCGGGCCATTGAGAAGCGATCTTCCGCTCGTAGGTGCACAGAGCAAGGCCGACGGCCAACAGGGGAGAAAGCAGGATGAGGCCTGCGGCGCCCGTCGCGCTGAACAGCGCCGTCGCCGTGACGAGGGCACCCAGGACCGCAAGGAGGGGCGCGCGAAGGAGGACGGCCATCTCAGGGGAGGTTAAGGGTTCACCGAGGCCTGCTCCATCAGCCCTTTGAGCTTTGCGGCCCCGATGCCCCGCACCCGGACGAGGTCCTCCACCGCCGCGAACGGCCCATGCTCCTGACGGTATTCCACGATGCGGCGCGCCAGGGTGGGCCCGATGCCGCGCAGCGCTTCCAGCTCCGCAGCGCTGGCCCGGTTGATGTTGATCCGACCATCCCTCTTGGGGGCGGGCGAAGCGTGCAGGACGACGTTGGGCCGTATCACCG
>NZ_CALHIQ010000156.1 GCF_938030725.1 uncultured Fretibacterium sp.
CTTTTCCGGGCGCGCACCACGCAACTTCGACCTGCACTACCGCGGGGCCGTGAGCGTCCGGACGGCCCTCTCCGAGTCCCTCAACGCCTCAGCCGTCCGGGTCCTGAGGATGGCGGGCCCTAATCGCGTCCTGCATCTGATGCGGGAGGCCGGGCTGCGGCACCTGTCGCAGTCCGCCGCGTACTACGGCGACTCCCTCATCCTGGGCGGCTGCGACGTCACCCTCATGGAGGAGCTGGAGGCCTTCACGGCCCTGGCCTCGTTGGGACGGCACCGCCCCCTCTCCCTGCTGAAGGACGACGCTCAGGTTCCGGAGACGCGCATCGCGTCGGAGGCGGCCTGCTGGATCGTCTGCGACATCCTCAACCATCGCGGCCCCCTCTCCACCCTCCCCAGGGGGACCCTGGGGGTGCGGTGGCAGGCGGCCCTGAAGACGGGGACCTCCTACGGCCTGCGGGACGCCTGGACCGCCGCATGGACCCCAGACTTCACGACCGTGGTCTGGGTCGGCAGGCCCACCGGAGAGTCCTGGCCGGGGCTCGTTGGCCTCAGGGCAGCGGCTCCCGTCGCCATGCGCATCCTACGGGCCGTTTCCCCTAACTCCGGGTGGTACGACAAACCCGACGCCTTGGCGCTGCGCAGGGTCTGCTCGCTCTCTGGCCAGCCCCCAACGGCAGCCTGTCCCTCCACTCAGCTCGACTGGTTCATCGAGTCCGTCACGCGCACCGTCCCCTGCCCCCTTCACACCATCAAGGCAGGGCAGACAGCCCTCCTCCTCCCGCCGGAACTCAGCGCTCCGGACACGCCGCTCAGCCGCATCAAACGAAGTGCCGAGTTGAAGATCGTCTCTCCTATCTCTGGCGCCACCTACTTTACCGCTCCATTCGACCGTGAGAGGCGGATCCCCATGAAGGCGGAGGGAGGGGTCGAGCGCGTCCACTGGTATTTGGACGGGCAGTACATGGGCTCCTCAAATCCCCGCGAGACGTTCTTCCACGGCGTTCCGGACGGACGACACGTGATCGGAGCCGCGGACGAGGCGGGACGAAGCAGCGTGACGGAGGTTTCTGTCGTGACCCCAGGAAAAAGACAAAACGCGCCGGCGCCACGGCTGAATTAGCTCGCAAACACGAACCGGGACGCTGACGCGGCACTCGCGTTAGATCGCATTAGAAAGCGCGCAGCGCTCTGCAGCGCGCTGGAGTAATCTACATTTTTAAGGAGGTCTTTACATGAAAGACAGGGAAAGAACGCACAGGGAAGTCGGTTTGGTCGGCGCAGTCCTCATCCTCCTGATGATCCTCTTCATCATGGTGATGGGCAAGCTGGTGCTGAACTTCGACACGGGGATGCTGGTGCTGATCGTTGCAATGGCCACGACCATCGTCTACGTCGGCATCTACCGCTTCACTTGGGACTTCATGTTCAAGGAAGGCGTCATCCCCATGGTGGCGCGGGCATCGGGAGCGATCCTGATCCTCTTGATCGTCGGGCCCATGATCGCCATCTGGATGGCCGCCGGGACGGTCCCCTACATGATCAACTTCGGCCTCTCCATCCTGAAGCCTCAGACCTTCCTGGTCTCGGCCTGCCTCGTCTGCGCCATCTCCTCCATACTGACGGGGACCTCCTGGGGCTCGGCAGCCACCTTCGGCGTGGCCTTCATGGGCATCGGCCATGGGCTGGGCATCTCCCCCGCCGCCACAGCGGGCGCC
>NZ_CALHIQ010000157.1 GCF_938030725.1 uncultured Fretibacterium sp.
TGTCGGACCTCACCTGGTCCCCCATCCTGGGGCCGGAGGGGAACATGGAGTTCCTCTGCCGGCTGACCCGCGAGGACCACGGCTTCCTGCCCGGCCTCGACCCGGAGGCGCTGGTCCATGAGGCCCACGCGGCGCTAGACGGGAAACGGAGCCTTTGATCCTTCAATTTTTACCCTTCGACCGGAGTGTGATTGAACGTGATAACGCGGACGTTCCTTGAGCGCATCTTCTCGGCGGCCAGCATGAAACGCTGGAACGACCACCCGCACCCCGCCGTGTTCACGGAGCTGGGCAAGCAGGCGCACAAGATGGTCACGGCATGGGTACTGGGCAAGTGCGAGGAGGACCGCGGGGAGAGCGTGGACTGGGGGGCGCTGATTCGGGGCGGGATCTTCGAGTTCCTCTACCGCGTCGTGGTGACGGACATCCGCCCGCCGGTGTTTCACAAGCTGATCCAGGACCCGGAGACGAAGGCGGAGCTCGACGCGTGGGTCGCGGAGCGCCTCGCGCCGGACCTGGCGGCCTTCTCGCCCGACATGGACCGGGCCTTCCGGGACTACCATCGCCACGCGGGAGAGCGGACGCTCGAACGGCGCATCCTGGGCGCGGCGCACTACATGGCCACGAGCTGGGAGTTCGCGTTCATCCTGCACTGGAGCGCAGACATGTACGGCATCGAGCGGACGCGGCGCGAGGTGGAGGCCAACGTCGCCGCCATCGACCTGCCCTCCGCGCGGGCCATGCTGGACGCGCGGGACGGCTCCCCCCTGTGGGGGTTCATCTCCATGGTGGGGCAGCTGACCTTTCAGAAGCGCTGGGCACAGACCGACCGCGTGCCCCAGACCTCCGTCCTGGAGCACCTCCTGTTCGTGGCCGTCGTTTCGTGGCTTTTGTCGCAGGAGATCGGCGCGTGCCCCCGGCGTCTCTACAACAACTTCTTCTGCGGCCTGTTTCACGACCTGCCGGAGGTCCTTACGCGCGACATCATCTCTCCCGTCAAGGCCTCCGTCGAGGGGCTGGACAAGATGATCCGCCGCTACGAGCACGAGGCGATGAACGAGCGCATTCTGCCCCTGCTCCCGGACGGGTGGCACGACGAGCTGCGCTGGTACACGGAGGAGGAGTTCACCAACAAGACGTGGCAGAGCGGACAGATCGACCCCATCCAGCGGCACGCAGGCGACATCCCTGCCGAGTTGAACCGCGACGACTGCAACCCGATGGACGGCCAACTCGTCGGGGTGTGCGACAAGCTGGCCGCCTACATCGAGGCGTCGGCCTCCATCCGCACCGGCATCCGCCCCACGGAGCTGGAGGACGGCAAGCGCGCCCTCTACCGGCGCTTCCGGAACGCGAAGGTCGCCGGCCTGCAGCTGGGGTACCTCTTCGAGTACTTCCGGTAGGGCTCAGAGGCGCGCTCACACGGTTCGCTGAGATACCCCCTTGATGCGGCACACGGCCCAGTTTTTGCTGGAGGCCGTCACCGTGCCGCCGCAGTAGGTGCAGCGGGCCGATGCGTTGACGTCGAGGGGCGCGCCGCAGTGGGGGCAGTAGACCGCCTTCACGCCGCCCTTGGCCCGGTCCGTCCTCTCGCCGCTCCTTCGCGTGAGCTCCCATTCGTACTCCATGAACTTCTCTCGATCCTTGCTGCCGGAAACGACCCGCCCCGTCCGGTCGTCCAGCGTGTACACCGTGATGCGCGTCCGAATGGCGGCCACGAGGAAGTCCATGCCGCCCGCTTGGTAGTACCCCTTCAGGTTCGTCTCCAGCACGGCGATGCGCTCGATGTAGTCCGTCTCGCGCTTCTTGCGCATCGGGGCCAGCAGGCCCTCCATTTGATTGTAGAACGCATCCGTCAGCCACGGCCGCACGGGCTCGATGTTTTTGTTGTGCCAGCAGTCCTGCATCTGCACGTAGAGGTTGGCCATGTGTTCCTGGAGCCCCGCCGCGCTGAAGTCCGGGTCCAGCCTCAGGTAATCGCTCATGGGCAGGAGGGGCCTGGAGAGAACGATTACTTCTTCAGGCGCGTCCGTCCGCCCCGCGCGGCGATTCCTGGCGAAGAGCCCCCTGTCCCCACAGAACTTGACGACGAAGAACAGGATCACCAGCATCGCAACGATGTCGATGGAGTCGATGGAGCCGCCGACCCCACCCAGGTTTATGAAACCGCCGTCGCCGCCTCCCCAACTGTCGCCGCCGCCGCTCCACCCGCCGCCCGAGCTTCCGCCGTAGTCGCTCTCCCCCGCGAAGTTGCCGAAGTCGGAGCCCTCCCCGACGTTCAGGGGCAGGGCGATGGCCAGACAGGCCAGCAACAGGGACAGCGCGAGATACGGCAACGCCTTTTTGAAAACGTCCTTCATGGTTCCTCCGTTCCGCCAGACTTGTCTAAATATACTCATAGGTATCTTTAGTGCTGACTTCCTGCTTCACTGAGGCCGGTTTCACCAAAAACTTGCGTTCCTGGTCAGAGCCTTCCTCTCCACAGGCTGACACCGTGGAACTCACGGCGTATTCCTTCAGATTTTTTGCAGCATTCACATCCCGCTCATGCTCCACTCCACAATTCGGGCAGGTCCACGATCGAACGGATAACGGCAATTCTTCAAGCTTCCAGCCGCAGTCCGAACACGTCTTGCTGCTCGCAAACCAGCGGTCCGCCATCACGACAAGCGAGCCCGTATCACGAGCCTTGTAGTCCAGCTGACGGCGGAACTCAAAGAAACCCATATCCGAGACCGAACGAGAAAGATGGCGGTTCTCCAGCATTCCTTTCACGTTTAAGTCTTCAATGCCGATTAACTCAAAACGCCGTGTCAGGTCGGTCGTCAGTTTGTGCAGCGCATCGGCTCGGATGTTCGCTATGCGAGCGTAGTGGCGCGCAAGCTTCAGTCGCGCTTTCCTACGGTTTGCAGAGCCTTTTTGCTTCCGTGCCACGGAACGGGATAAGCGCCTTAAACGCGGCAGCAAACAAGCCAACGCCTTCGGGCCGGATATAACCTCTCCCGTTGACAGTGTAGCGAGCGCCGACACTCCCAAATCCACCCCCACAGCGCCTTGGCTTTCGGCCTGGGGAATGGACCGGAGGTTGAGCGAAGCTGCATGATCCGTGTCACTGACAGAGACGCAGATGCTTGCAAACCACCGGTCCGCGACACGAGAGATCGTCGCGGACACGATTTTCCCACGGAAACGCAATGCCTCACGCATCCTCACCCAACCCAGATTGGGGATACGAATGCGCCGACCGTCGATATGAAACTGATCGTTGCTGATGGAGAAACGGTCATGGATGCCCTTCCTGCGGAACTTGGGATATTTCGCCCGAAGAGCGAAGAAGTTCCTGAACGCCTCCCCAAGCTGCATGATTGCCAGCTGAGGCGCGCACTTGGTGACCTCGAGCATCCAGGGAAACTCAGAGCGCTTGATGGCGTTCAGTTGTCGGCGCAACGCCATTTGATTGGGCCTGGGCAGGCTGTTGTCCGCCTTCCATGCCTCGTACTGGCGAGTCCACTCCGTCAGAGCCCAGTTGTAGGCAAAACGAGCCACACCACAGGCGCGAGCAAGGTGCGTCGCCTGCGCGTTATTGGGGTCCAGTGCAATCTTGTGGGCTCTCAGCATTGTTGAGCTTCCTCCACAGCCTTTTTCACACCTTCAAGCAACTTCTGATTCTTTCGGGAGCGCAAACCGTACAAACGAGCAGAAAACACGGTGATGATCTCAAGAACGTCCTTTGCAAGGTCCTCCTCGAACGTCGTATCCTCACCGCTGTTCAGGATAACGACCGACACGTTTTTCGCTTCGCAGATGGCAAACACAAGCTCTGCTCCGAAGCGCAAAAGACGATCTTTGTGGGTCACAACCAGGCGAGCGACGCAACCATCAAGAATTTCGTTCAGAAGTCGCTTCAAACCTTTTTTGTGGTAGTTCATGCCGCTGCCGAGGTCTGAGATAACCTCAAACGTCCAGCCTTGATGTGCGCAATACAGTTCCAGAACCTGTTTTTGACGTTCCAGGTCCTCTTTTTGATCGTGGCTGGAAACACGAGCATATGCCAGAGTTTTGCGACAGTCCGTTTTTTGCCGAACCCGGTGAGGAAGTAAAACATCCAGGTCATAGCGACGCTGATTCCCGGAAGTCCTGACTGAGGACACCTTGCCTTCCCGATCCCAACGCCGAAGCGTAGAGACGGAAACTCCTAATAGTTGAGCTGCCTCTCCAATGCTTATATATCTGTTCATATTGAATATTATTGCACATGTTTAGATATGCTTCAATAAGCAGTTAACAAAACCTCAACGGGCGCCCCCTTGCGGCGCCCGCTGCCGGAAAACGCGCAGCAGCGCGGTGCGCTTCAACGCCTTACACTTCAATGCCTTGCGCTTCAATGCTTTCCTAAGTATAGCATTGAGTATCGCATTGCCGCGTTGAACCCGTCCGCGGTTTTGTTCTATAATACTTCCAACTGATGAAACCATCCGAAAACTTTGAACCGCCTCGCAGGGCGGCCCTGCGAAATTCGATTCCTGAACGGGAGGAAAGACTGAGATGACGAATCTGGAACTTGCGATGACCCGAACGTGGGCGGAGATCGACCTCGACGCGCTGGAGGGCAACGTCAAGTCGCTGAAGGGGCTGCTGAAGCCGGGGGTCAAGTCCCTCGCCGTGGTCAAGGCGGACGCCTACGGCCACGGTATCGTGGAGGTCGCGAAAAAGCTCGAAGCGTGCGGGATCGACATGCTGGCGGTGGCCTACGTCATGGCGGCCGTGACGCTGCGGGAGAACGGCATCAAGCTGCCCATCCTGTGTCTGGGACAGTCGGCGCCGTCCCTGGCCCCCCTGATGTGGGAGCACGACGTCACCCAGGCGGTGGGGGACCTCGAAAACGGCCTCGCGCTCTCCAGGGCGGCCAGCGCCGCGGGGCGGACCATCAAGATCCACGTCAAGGTGGACACCGGCATGGGGCGCATTGGCTTCTACTGGCCGGAGAGCGGCTGGGAGGCCGTGGCCGACGAGATGGCGACGCTGTGCCGCCTGCCCGGGCTCGAGGCCGAGGGGCTGTTCAGCCACCTCGCCAACGCGGACGGCGACCCCGAATACACCCGCATGCAGATGGCGAAGTTCGCCGCGGCCCGTCAGGCGCTGGCGGATCGCGGCGTCACGTTCCGGCTGGGGCACATCGCGGCCAGCCTCGGCGTGCTGAGGTACCCTGAGGCGCACCTGGACATGGGCCGCTTCGGGCTGGTGCTCTACGGCTACGCCTCTCCGGACGAGGAGGTGGAGTCCCCCGCGGAGCTGAAGCCCGTCATGACGCTCAAGGCCCGGATCGCTGCCGTCCGCGAGCTGCCGAAGGGGGCGAAGATCGGCTACGGCGGCACGGCGGTCCTGAAGCGCGACTCCATCCTGGCCGTCCTGCCCGCGGGGTACGCCGACGGGTACCCGCGCGCCCTTTCCAACAGGATGAGCGTCTACATCCACGACCAGCTCTGCCCGGTGGTGGGGCGCGTTTGTATGGACATGTTCATGGCGGACGTCACGGACGTTCCGGGGGTCAAGGCCGGGGACGAGGCCGTAATCCTCGACGGGCGCCTGATGCTGAAGGCGGCCCTCGCGGGGAACACGATCATCCACGAGCTCCTGAGCTGCATCATGCCGCGGGTGCCTCGCGTCTTCATCGAGCGCGGGGAAAAGAGGCTTTAGGGAAGCGGACCCAGCCAGAATCCACCAAAATCCAAACGAAGAGCGCGGCGGGAGAGCGTCAATTCCGCCTCTTCAGCGCCGCAGCCAGGGCGTGAGCTTCCGCCAGCTCCTCGGCGGTGGCCGCGCCCTGTTTCATCCTCGCGTTCAGCGCGGCGAGGCGGGCCTCGCCCCTGCGCCGCTTCAGCGCCGTACAGACGACGCCCCAGGGGTCCGCGCCGTCGGGGGAGGCGACAAGCTCGTCGCAGAAGGCGTCGCCCCGCGCCAGCAGGGCCAGGGGATATCGGTCGTTCAGCGACAGCCAGCGCGCCTCCAGCGCCGCAGGGGACTCCATCAGGATGGAGAGGGCCACCTCCTTCACCCGCTCGTCGGAGAGAAGCGCCAGCACCTCCTCCGCAGGCGTCCGGCGACGGGTCCCGTCGCGCCAGAGGAGGGAGCACAGCGCGGACTCGAGCGGGTCCAGCGCCAGCTTCCGCGGAGGCTCATGCCCCTCCGGCGCGGGGGCCTCCGATGGGCGGGACGCGGGGCGCGGGGCGCGGCGGCGAAAGTCCTCGAGCTCCCTCCAGAACTCGTGGGGGTAGAGGTTCAGCGCTCCGGCCAACTCGGGGACGTGGGGGGCGATGCTGGAGGGGTCCAGTTGCAGGAGGCCGTTCATGAGGGACTCCACGCCGGCCCGGCGGGCGTCCGGCAACTCCAGGGCCCCTCGAACGGCAGCCAGGTGCTGGAGGATCAGCGGACGCGCGTTCGCGATCGCCGCCTCGAAGCGGGCCGGGCCTCCGGACGCCAGCAGGAATTCGTCCGGGTCCTTCCCCGACGGCAGCGAGACGACGCGCACGTCAAGCCCCAGCTCCTGAAGGACGTACATGCCGCGCAGCGTCGCCTCCTGCCCCGCCGCGTCGCTGTCGTAACAGATGTAACAGGTGTCGCTGAAGCGCTTGAGCAGCCGTGCCTGGTCCTCCGTCAGGGAGGTCCCCAGGGAGGCCACGGCCTCCGGAAAGCCGCACAGGTGCAGCCGCAGGGCGTCCATGTAGCCCTCCACCAGGATGGAGCGCTTTCGCTCCCGAATGGCGCTTCGGGCCTCGTGCAGCAGGTAGAGGTTTCTGCGCTTGCTGTAGATCTCCCCCTCCGGACTGTTGATGTACTTCGCGCCCTCGCCGTCCACGAGGCGCCCGCCAAAGGCGATGACGCGCCCCGCGACGTTCCGGATGGGGAACATCAGCCGCCCGCGGAATCGGTCGTAGACGCCGCCCCGCTGCCCTTCCAGCGCCAGCCCACAGGCGACGGCCTGGCGCTCCGTGACGCCCTGGCTCCGAAGGTGTCGGGTCAGCGAGTCCCAGGAGCTGCCGCTCCAGCCGAGGCCGAAGCGCTCCGCGTCCGAGGGGGAAAGGCTGCGCCGGTCCAGGTAGGCCCGCGCCGCCGCGCCCTCCGGCCCCCGGAGCTGCGCGCTGAAGAACCGGGCCGCCTCCCCCATGACCTCGTACAGGTCGCCACCCGCGCGCTTCCCGTCGCCGCGCCGCGTCAGCGTCACCCCCGCCCGCTCCGCCAAAAGCTCAAGGCACGCGCGGAAGTCCAACCCCTCCGTTTCCATGACGAAGGTGAAGACGTCGCCTCCCTTGCCGCAGCCAAAGCAGTGGTAGTTCTGCCGCTCCTGGGACACGTGGAAGGATGGCGTCTTCTCGTTGTGGAAGGGGCACAGGCCCACGAAGTCCCGCCCGGCGCGGCGCAGCCGCACCCGGTCCCCAACGATGTCCACGATGTCCAGTTTTTCCTTGACGAGCTGCACGTCGTCGTTTGCCATAGCGGAAGCTCCTTTCGAGAGCAGGTCGAGAGCGCGGCTTTGAGGCGTTCAAAAGGCGTTCAAGACAGAAAAGTTCGGGAGGGCGGACGCCCTCCCGAACTACAGTCGATATTCCGCCGGCCGTCCGGTTTATTCCGTTTCCAAGTCCTTTGCAAGCAAGGCTTGGGAGCTGAAATTTAGAACAGCGGGGCCAGCACGAGGGCCACCACGGTCATCAGCTTGATCAGGATGTTCAGGCTGGGGCCGGCCGTGTCCTTGAAGGGGTCGCCCACCGTGTCGCCAACGACGGCCGCGGCGTGGTTCTTAGAGCCCTTGCCGCCGTAGTTGCCCTCCTCGATGTACTTCTTGGCGTTATCCCAGGCGCCGCCCGCGTTGGACATGAAGATGGCCATCATGACGCCCGTGACGATGGCGCCGCCCAGCAGGCCACCCAGCGCCTCCTTGCCCAGCAGCCAGCCCACCAGGATGGGCGCAGCGATGGCGAGGCAGCCGGGGACGATCATCTGGGTGAGGGCCGCGTGGGTGGAGATGGCCACGCACTTCTCGTACTCCGGCTTGCCCGTCCCCTCCATGATGCCGACGATCTCACGGAACTGACGGCGCACCTCCTCGATCATCGCCTGAGCCGCCTTGCTGACGGCCTCGATGGACAGGGCACAGAAGATGAAGGGCAGCATGCCGCCCAGGAACATGCCCACGATGACCTTCGGGTCCATGATGTCGATCTTGCTGATGCCCGCAGCCTGGGAGTAGGCGACGAACAGGGCCAGCGCGGTGAGGGCCGCGGAGCCGATGGCGAGGCCCTTGCCCATGGCGGCGGTGGTGTTGCCGATGGCGTCCAGGTGGTCCGTGATCTCGCGGACCTCCTCAGGCAGGTCACTCATCTCGGCGATGCCGCCCGCGTTGTCGGAGAT
>NZ_CALHIQ010000158.1 GCF_938030725.1 uncultured Fretibacterium sp.
TGTTCCTGAGCTCCTCCAATCACGAAAAGCACACGGACATCCCGCACCACAACCCGAAGTTCGACGTCGACGAGGACGTCCTGTACCGGGGCAGCGCCGTGTTCGTCAGCATCGTGGAGGAGTTCCTGGGCCGCTGAGCCGGCCCTTCCCGCCCGGCCTCGCAGGGAAAATGCGGAGCGGTTTTATCTATGGAGGGGTTCGACCATGAATGATCTGTTGTCCCTCGGCATCCTTTACGTGCTGGGGATATTCGTCCTGATCTACTTCTTCACCGTGCTGCCGGCACGAAAAAAGCACAGGCGGGTGCAGGCCATGCACGCTGCGGTCAAGGAGGGCGACGAGATCGTCACGATAGGCGGCGTCATCGCGCAGGTCCTATCCCGCGACGACACGGAGCTCGTACTGAAGCTCAATGACGCGGGAACGACCATGAAGATCGTCGTCTACGCCGTGCAGTCCATCCGCAAGAGCAGGACAGAATAGGCATCACACCACGCAAAATCCAAGCACACAAAATTCTGAGGAGGTTGTTTCATGCGTTCTTTGGTTGGAAAAGCGCTTTGTATCGCATCGGCCCTCTGCGCCGCGGCCCTCGTCACACTCCCCGCTCAGGGGACCGACGGATCAGGAAACATGTGGGCGGTCGTCACCGCGCCGATGGCCTCCACGCTCTACGACGGGGAGCGGGACGACGAGGTCCTCTACGGGATGGTCGGCGAGGTCCTGGCAGACAAAGACGACCAGGGGCTCTATAGCGTGCGGATGCAGTACGGCTACAAGACGTCCATCGAGGGCCAGCACGTTGCGCTCGTCTCCAGGGATGAGGCCGAGGCCTGGCGGGCCTCCGTCACCCATCAGGTGATCGCCCCCTTTGCGGACGTGCTGCCCGAGGCCCGGACGGAGTCCTATCCCCCGCTCATCACCCTGCCCCGCGGGGCGTACCTCAAGGTGGGGGAACCGGACTCCGAGGACGCCCGCTGGCTTCGCGCCGAACTTTTCGGCGGGCAAACCGGCTGGGTCAACAAGAACCTGGTACGGGAGCTTCGCGCGTGGGGCCAGGAGGAGGCCGTGCGCGCGGCGCTCACGGCCGACGCGGAGCTCTACCTCGGCGTCGGCTATCGCTGGGGTGGGAAGACCCCCTACGGCCTGGACTGCTCCGGCTTCACCAGCATGGTCTACATGCTGAACGGCCTCGACATCTACCGCAACTCCCGTCCCGAGGTGGGTTATCCCATCGCCCTGATGCACGTGGAGGGGACGCCGGAGGACGCCCACACGGCGGAGACGCTGACCGCCGCAAAGCCGGGGGACCTGATCTTCTGGGGTGGGCACGTCGGTTTCTACGTCGGAAACGGGAAGTACATCCACTCCAACGGCTCCTCCTTCAACACGCGGGTCAACTCCCTGATCTCCGGGGACGAGGACTTCCGGGCGAACCTGGCGAAGCCGTCGGCCATCTACACCTGGGGGACGGCGTTCCCATCGGAGCCCAACCGGCTCGTCGTCCGGCGGTTCTACGCCCTGCCCTTCACGTCCGGCGACCAGACGGGTTACCGCTTCTACGCCCGCGCGGACGGGTACGCGCCGAACCGCGCGATTCTGTACCCTGAGGGGAAGGACGGTCCGGCCATCGAGGTGGGCAGGACGCGCCGCATGCTCTACGACAACCCGGCGTCGGAGCACAAGGACGTCCCCGTCTACTTCTACCCGAAGCCCGGCTCCTACAGGCCCGCGCTCGTCCTGGTGAACGACGAGGGCTACCGCCCGGAGGGAAAGACCATCAGCAGCGACCTCACGGAGATGACCGAGCCCATCGCCGTCCGGTGAGACGCCCTGTTCAGGAGCGACCGGGGCCTGCCCATGAGGCAGGCCCTTTTTCGCTTGCCTAAACGCCCCCGATGGAGGACAATGGGCCTTAGGAGGTGTTGTCTATGGCAAGCGCAGCGGTATTTCTGATCGACGGTTTTGAGGAGACCGAGGCCCTGACCACCGTGGACATCCTGCGGCGGGGCGGTGTGGAGGTCACGACCGTCTCCCTTACGGGGCGGGGCGACGCGGTGAGCAGCCGCAAGGTCCCCGTCCAAGCGGACGCGATCTTCGAGGACGCGAAGGACAAGGACTTCGACATGCTGGTCATCCCGGGCGGAACGGTGGAGTACGCCAGGCATGAGGGCCTCCGAACGCTGGTGCAGAAGTACGATGCGGCGAAGAAGCCCCTGGCGGCCATCTGCGCAGCGCCGCTGGCGCTGGAGCGCGCCGGGGTGCTGAAGGACCGCCGGGCCGTCTGCTATCCGGGGATGGAGCCTCAGATTCCCAGCGCGATCCTCGGCACTGAAAACGTCGTGACGGACGGACACATCACCACGGCGAAGGGGCCGGCCATCACCCCCTTCTTTGCGCTGAGGCTGCTTGAACTTCTCTGCGGCAAGGAGAGGGCCGACGAGGTTGCGAAGGACTTTCTGATCCCGCTGATCGGCGGAGGTCAGCGATAGGCCCGTTTACAACCCGGGACAACTTTGATCATCGAGGTGGATGAAATGACCAACGAGGAGTTTGCGCGCTGCGTTCAGGAGGCTGGGGAGAAGGACCTGGAGAACTTCCAGATGGGGATCGTGATGCTGAAGAACCTTCGCCCCATCATGGCAAAGTACGGCCTCACCGATAAGGCGGGCCAGGACGCCAAGCTGAAGGAGGAGAACGCAGCAGCTCGAACCGCCACGCTGATGCAGTTCTGCCCCGCGGCCGAGTCCGCGGAGGTGCTCTACGTGGACGAGAACGGCGGCCAGTACGACGCGCTGATGTCAAAGCAGAGCGGCTACTGAGGAGGCGTCGGGCGTCCACGACCTCAACGGGTTCGCCGCGGCGGTCCCTTTGAGGAATGCGGACGAATTCCCCTTCGTCCCGCGGAGGCGTCGTCGCCCCCGCGGGCATTTTCTTTCCCCTCTCTTCAAATTGTTATGGTATAATGCCATGGTGTCTGTTTCAGACGCCTTGAGCCGTTAGCTCAGTCGGTAGAGCACCGGACTTTTAATCCGGGTGTCGTGGGTTCAAGTCCCACACGGCTCACCAGTCCA
>NZ_CALHIQ010000159.1 GCF_938030725.1 uncultured Fretibacterium sp.
AGCCGCCTCATGAAGATCAAGGAGATCGTTTCGGCCTAGAGCCAACGGCCCACGCTACAAGAGGTCCCCCTCGCGCGAGGGGGGCCTCTTGTGATGTCGGGCCGCTAGGCGACATCATCGCCTCATCGCTCGAAGGACTTTCGTATCACCTGGGGCAGCGCCTCGTCCTTCAGGAGCTCCGCCCTCAGTTGCGCCGCGCGCTCCGCGTCGGCTCCCTCGCAGAGGCAGTACAGGCGACACCTCACCTGCGTGGCCCACCGCGACGAGGAATAGCGCTTCAAAAACTGCTCGAGCACGCTGCGGGCCTGCTCCTCCTTCGGCTCGGCGAACCCGTCCAGGCAGAGGTCCGCAAGCGCCCAATGGGCAGCCTCCGCCTCCTCCGTGTCCGGACAGCGCTCGATGATCTGGCGCAGGAGGGCCTCCTGCGCCTCGGGGTCCCCAGAGGACCCCAGGCGGGACAGCTCTGCCCGAAGCTCCCTTGCCGTCTGCTCGGCGGCTGCATCCCTCTCAGCCCCCAGGGCCAGCGTCGGCGGATTCACCAGCAAGAGCGCCCCCAGCAGGACGGCGCCTTCCCTCGCGGACTTTCCAAAGATACGAAACATGCACACCAACACCTCCGGCGCCATTGTACCCCGACAGGCCCCCGTTAGACAAATGCGGTGTGCTGAAAGACGTCAGGAGGCGAAACCTGTGAAGGACGCTGGCCCGCATATCCTTGGGCCACACGGCGTACCCTTTGGGTTGTTTCCCTCCACAGCCGTTCCGCTCCGCGCCATACACCCCTCCCCTGCCAGCGTTTCACCATGCTCTAAACGCAAAAATGGGGATAGCTAGTTGCGGCTATCTAAAATTAGAGTTATACTTTTTTCGTTGTATCATTTTAAATTTAAGGAGTGGTTAACGTGAGAAACAAATCATGGCGTTTCGGCACCCTGTTGTCCGTGTTCCTCATCGCTCTATTGGCGCTGGGCGGATGCGGCGGAGGCCCCCACAACATCCCAGGGGACACCCCGAACCCCAGCCCGAATCCTAACCCTAATCCCAATCCTCAGCCCCAGGTCGGAGTATTGAAGGATTGGGAAGGAGAGTGGAAGAGTTTCTACGGTTCCTTGGATGCGCCCGAGGTTGACGCCGTCTGCGAGAAAGCTGCGGCGTCCTTGCCCGCTTACACCAAGAAGGGTGTGAAGAGTGCCCTTGGTCGTTCTTACCAGACCGCTTTCGACAGCATGAAGGTGGAGGGAAGCGGGATCACCTTCATGGACTCCAAGGGAGCCTCCCTGGGAACCCTGACCTACGCGTCCCGCGGGGTCGAAAAACGGAAGTTCGGGACCTTCGACATCGAGTGGCATCAGTTCGAGGCGGCAAGCGGCGCGTCGGATAAGACGAAGGGGTACAAGTACCTGGTGATGCTCAAAGTGCACAGCGATACTCCTGAGGGAGTCAAGCACTGGCACATGCGCTACGGAAGTGAGAGCCTCAAGGCACTGATCGACGATGCCGCCAAGGCCATGTGGTGGCCGACGCTCTGCGCACCGGGAGATGTCGCCCGCCTCTTAAAGGATATGTCGACCCCCGAGGCCGTGAAAGAAATTGTCGATATGTTCAAGAGCGTCAACCCGCTCGACGGCTGGAAGGGCACTTGGGTGAACCCCATCAGCTTCCTGGACGACCCCCTGATGAAGCCCGTCTACGAGGCGGTGTCGAAGAAGGCCGCGGCGAAGGGGAAGACCTACACGCCGGAGGCCGTGAAGGGCTTCATGAAAGACACGATGCTGAAATCCGACTTCGCCGGCGGGGCGAAGGTGGAGGGGAACTCGTTCACCTTCATGGACGACAAAGGAGCCGTCAAGGCGACGGTGTCCTACGTCTTCGACGGCATCGAGGCCCGGAAGTTTGGGGAGTATCCCATCCTGTGGTTCGTCTTCCAGGCCGATGCCGCGGGGCCCTACAAGTACCTTACCCTGTTGCCGAAGGGCAAGGACAGCGAGGACGGGTTCATCCACTTCCACATGCGCTACGGGGACAAGAGCGTGGAGGCCCTGCTGGACGACCCGGCTTTGGCTCTGTGGTGGCCGACGCTCTGCGAGTCCACGACGACCGCTGCCAAGTTTGCCCACGACATGCTTGAAGGGGCGGACGAGGTGGTGGAGATGCTGCCCTAGCCCGGCTTATCCACGCAAAAGAACAAGGAAAGATCGAGAGGGAGGGGAGCTCCGGAGGGCTCTCTTCCCTCTTAATGTAATGCTTGGGGGCTGGAAATCGCGCCTCGTCAAAGGACATCGTTGTCCTATTTTGACTTTTTCTGCTATACTTTGGGCAACGAAGGCAACCCCCTGTGCCGAAAGGCGTTTCAGTACCTAAATCGTGGAAAACTCCAATGCAAAACAGGCGCCTATGCTCGCCGGACGGTTTCAAGGACGTTCATGGATTCAGAGTTTAAGGAAGGGGGAATTTTTCTCGATGGACGCGGACTTCTTTAACGCGATTCTGGACCGTCAGTAATTATTGATAATTTTGGAGGGATTGATCATGTCGGTTTTTTCCACTCGTTCCACCCGTGGAGCCCTGCGGCTCAGGACCAAGCTGCTCCTCGGCATCCTGTCCGTCGTCTTGATCGTCTTCTGCTCCGTCATCGCCTACGTGACGGTTTCCACGTCGAACAAGGCGTCCCGCGACGTCGAAGTCCTGACGTTAGCCTCCGTCGGCAAGGTTGCGCTCGACATCCAGAACCAGATCAAAGAAAACATTGACATCCTCCTGACGGTCGCCGGCGCGATCCCCCGCCTCGACAGCACGGCGCCCAACGCTCGGGAAACCGTGCTGACGCTCCTGGAGTCGGGCGCCCTTCAGAGGCCGGAGATCGTTTCCATGTGGGTGGCCTTCGAGCCGGACGCCTTCGACGGGCGCGACGAAAACTTCGCGGACAGCGAATGGTACGGCAAAAAGGGACAGTTCACGGCCAGCTTCGTCGAGCAGAACGGCCAGGCCGTCCGCACCCGCGACGTGACGTCAGAAACGATATACGCCTCCGGCAATGAGTACTACACGACCTCCCTCAAGACGGGCGAAACGGTCGTCGGGAACCCGGAGTTCTATACCTACCAAAACGGCTTCAAAACCCTGATCACCTCCATCTCCGTCCCCATCAAGATCAACGGCAGGACCGCCGGAGTGGTCGGAATCGACATGGATTATGCCCTGCTTCAGGCACGCATGAAGACCTTCCGCATCCTCAGCGACCAGACGGTCCTCCTCCTGATCGACGACGACGGCTTCGTCATCTACTCTACGGACCAGACGATGATCGGCAGGCAGCTGGGCGACATCATTCAGGGCCAGAAGACGGCCCCTCAGGTCCTGCAGTCCGTCCGGGAGGGCAGGCAGTTCATGGAGCACGACTACGCCGTGGCGACGAAGGGTCAGGCGCTGAAGGTCTACGTACCGGTGCCCCTCACTCCGGCAAAACAGACGCTGTGCATCAACGCACTGGTCCCCATGTCCGTGATGCTGGCGGAGTCGAGGGCCATGGCCCGCAATACGATCCTGGCCGCCATCGTGGGCCTTCTCCTCCTCTCCGGAGTGGTCTACTGGCTC
The DNA here is from genome assembly GCF_938030725.1 of uncultured Fretibacterium sp. Classification (GTDB taxonomy): domain Bacteria; phylum Synergistota; class Synergistia; order Synergistales; family Aminobacteriaceae; genus Fretibacterium. Next base: position 3,595 of record NZ_CALHIQ010000159.1, read on the forward strand.
AGCGGGCGCGTCGTCCGCCCCATCCTCGCGTTGACCGAGATCATTCACCGCGCCTCGAAGCTCGACTTCATGTACGACCGCTCGAAGGTCTGGCTCCTGGACTACAAGGACGAGATCGGTGAGATGACCCACAACTACGCTCTCCTGCAGAACAACCTGCGGCAGATCATCCGCGACCTGGGTAAAGAGGCGCAAACCTTTGCCAGCGGGGCGCAGAACCTCGCGGCCATCTCGGAGGAGTCCGTCGCCTCCATGGAGGAGGTCAAGGCCTCCGTGGACGAGGTTTCTCACCTTTCCGCCGAGAACGCAAAGGCTTTGATGAGCACCAACACAGCGGTTGACGAGGTCTCGCGCGCCGCGGCCGCAACGGCGCAGTCCTCCGAGGAGGGCGCCGGGATCGCCGCCCGCACCGCAGACCTGACGCAAACGGCCTTCGCCGAGGTGGATTCCGTCATCGCCAAGGTTCGACAGGCGGAGGACCGCTCCCGCGCCGGCGGGGAGTCGATCGGGAAGGTCAACGGGTCGGTGAACGCCATCGCAGGCTTCGTGACGACGATCACGGGCATCGCAGACCAGACGAACCTGCTTGCGCTGAACGCGGCGATCGAGGCGGCTCGCGCGGGCGAGGCCGGCCGTGGCTTCGCTGTGGTCGCCGAGGAGGTGCGCAAACTCGCCGAGGAATCGAGCAACGCGGCGCAGGAAGTGCAAAAGCTGATCTCCAATCTGGAGGACGACTCAAATCAGGCGAGTGCGGTCATCCGCGAACTGGGCGAGCTTCTGAACGAAACGGTCAAGAGCTCGGGCGAAGCACAGGACAGCCTGAAGCGCGGCCTTGACGAAGTGAACGCGCTGAGCGGACACATGCAGACGATAGCGGCCGCGGCGGAGGAGCAGGCGGCGTCAAGCAGCGAGATGGCGAATTCGGTGGGCCAGGTGTCGAGTGCGACGGCGGAGGTCGGCAAAACCCTGGAGGGCATCAGAAAGGCGACGGGTGAAACGGCCGCGGCAAGCGAGAACGTCGCCACGGAGGCCCAGAGGATGAGCGAGGGCGTGGCCCGCCTGGAAGCCCTGGTCGGACGCTTCCAGTACGAGCAGGAGGACGAGGAGAAGGGCAGCGCAGCCCTGCCCTCTGGCAGATAGGCAGTATGGTGCGGCGGTCCTGAAAAGGACCGCCGCGCTGCATTTCGAGCACCCGAAGCGCCGCGCATTCCTCGTACCCGTGGATTTGCGGCCATTTGACTATTGACTTTTTAGGTTCCCCTGATAAAATATTTTTCTGTTGGGTGTTGGGGAATGGTGCAACGGCAGCACGCCTGACTCTGGATCAGGTAATCGGGGTTCGAATCCCTGTTCCCCAGCCATTTTTATCTCAATTCGCCTGGCGTGGAAACGCGGCCTGCTTGGGGTGCAGTATGCCTCAGCAGGCTTTTTTTATGGTTTTACACCGGCTTCCCCGTCGGGCGAGGGACGGAGGTCATGGTCATGACTGAGGTGCGGTCGCTTCTGAACAATGGGTACGTCTTGTTCATCCTCGGCTACGCGGCGCTGCTGATCCTGGTCGGGGCGCTGGTGGGCCGGCGCGTCACCAGCGCGGAGGGGTTCTTCGTGGCGGAGCGCAGGCTGGGGCCTGCCCTCCTCTTCACGACGCTGACCGCGGCGAACCTCGGCGCGGGCTCCACGGTGGGCGTTTCGGCCCTGGCCTGGCGCCACGGCCTCTCCGCCTGGTGGTGGATCGGCAGCGCAGGGATCGGCTCGATGATCCTGGCCTTCTGGGTGGGGCCACGAATCTGGCGCCTGGCGGTCCGGCACAACCTCTACACCTTGAGCGACTGGCTGGACCTGCGCTACGGCAAGGCCTTTCGCGGACTTCTCTCCGCCATGATGGCGGTGGGGACCCTGGCGCTCTTCGCGGGGCAGCTGCTGGGCATCGCCTGGATCCTCCAGGTTGCGGCGGGCGTGCCAACGACGGTGGGGGTCGTCGCGGGGGCGGCGGTGACGACGCTCTACTTCGCGGCGGGTGGCTTGTTCTCGGCAGCCGTCGTCAACCTGGTGGAGGTGGCCGTCATCCTGGCGGGGTTCGTGGCAGCGCTGCCCTTCATCTGGTCCTTCGTGGGCGGCTGGGAGGGACTGACGGCGAAGGTGGCACAGAACCTGGCGGACGCGGAGCGGACGGACGCCTATTTCTCCATGGGCGGCATGGGGACTACGGCCATCGTCGGCTACCTCGTCATGCTGGTACCCTCCTTCTTCATCTCGCCCGGGCTCATCGGCAAGGTGTTCGGCGCCCGCGACGAGCGCACCATCCGCTGGGGCACGGCGCTGGGCGGGGTGGTCCAGCTGGCCTTTGCCGTCATTCCGGTGTTCATCGGCGTGGCCGCCTTCGCCTGCTTCCCGGCCCTGAGCCGGGCGGACCTGGCCCTGCCCACGGCCATCAAGGAGATGCTGCCCTTCTCCATCGCCACCCTCTCCCTCGCCGCCATCTTCGCCGCGGAGGTCAGCACGGCGGACGCGGTGCTCTACATGTTGGCCGGGTCCATCACGAACGACCTGTACAAGCGCTTCCTGCACCCCTCCCTGTCGGACCGGGGGCTGCTCTGGGGCTCGCGGCTGGTCAGCCTCGCCTCGGGCGTGGCGGGCGTGTTCCTCGCGCTGCGGCTGGAGAGCATCATATCGGCCCTCACGATCTTCTACTCACTGATGAGCGTCTCCCTGGCGGCCCCCCTCGTCCTCGGCCTCCTCACCTCCCGCGCCTCGACCGCGGGGGCCGTCCTCTCCGCGGTGTTGGGCGTCCTCCTCACGCTCTTCTGCACGTTTTACAGCGGCGCACCGACGGTGAACCTGGGCTTTGGCGTGCTGGACACGGCGACGCACCTGGTGGACGTCGGCTTTGCGCGGCTCAACGCCACCACGTGCGGCATCCTGCTCTCCTTCGTGGCGATGGGGGCGGCGACGCTCCTCATACCGGCCCGGCGGCCAGCTGGGGAGTGCGACCTCCACTGACGTTTTCGCCCCTTTGAGGCCCTTCTGTGTTATACTAATCATCGTGTCAAAAAACACACGCGCCCGCGCCGGGGAGCCAGAGGTGTCCCTTCGGGATCGAGAACCCGGACTGCAGAGCGGGGCGGAGGCTTAACCTTTGGGAGGTATGGGAATTGGCAGTTGTGAGCATGAAGCAGTTGCTGGAGTGCGGGGTCCACTTCGGGCACCAGACGCGCCGCTGGAACCCCAAGATGAAGCCCTACATCTTCACGGAGCGCAACGGGGTCTACATCATCGACCTGCAGAAGACCGTGAGAGGGCTGGATAAGGCCTACGACTTTATCCGCACCACCGTGTCGGAGGGCGGGCACGTCCTGTTCGTCGGCACGAAGCGCCAGGCGCAGGAAACGATTCGCGAGGAGGCGACGCGCTGCGGCCAGTACTTCATCAACCAGCGCTGGCTGGGCGGGCTTCTGACGAACTTCCCCACGATCCGCAGCCGCGTGCAGCGGATGATGGAGCTCCGGAAGTACGACGAGGACAACGAGTGGGAGAAGCTCAACAAGAAGCAGGTGGCGGCCCTTCGCAAGCAGCAGACGAAGCTCGAGAAGTACCTTGGCGGGATCGCCAAGATGAACGCCGTGCCGGACGCGATCTTCCTGATCGACCCGCGCCGCGAGGAGAACGCCATCGCCGAGGCCCGCAGGCTGGGCATTCCGGTGGTGTCCATCGTTGACACGAACTGCGACCCGGAGGTCATCGACTACCCCATCCCCGGCAACGACGACGCTATCCGCGCCATCAAGCTGGTGACGGGGCTCATGGCCAACGCCGTCATCGAGGGGCGTCAGGGCGAGGACGACGCCTCGGCGCCGGTCGGAGAAACGCCTGAGGAAAAGGCGGAGGACGCGATCGACACCCGCGAGCGCCTGCACGAAACCTACTCCGACAACAAGTACGAGGAGGCATAAACGATGGCTGAGATCAATGCTGCGATCGTCAAGGAGCTTCGGGAGCGCACCGGCTCCGGAATGATGGACTGCAAGAAGGCCCTGGCCGAGTCGGGCGGAGACATGGAGAAGGCCATCGACTACCTTCGCGAGAAAGGGCTGGCCAAGGCCGCCAAGAAGGCGGACCGTACGGCGAGCGACGGCCGCGTCTTTCAGTACATCCACACCAACTTCAAGGTGGGCACCCTGCTTGAGCTGAACAGCGAGACGGACTTCGTGGCCAAGACGGACGAGTTCAACCACCTTGGACATGAGATCTGTATGCAGATCGCCGCGGCAAACCCGCAGTACGTTCGCCCGGAGGACGTGCCCGAGGACGTGCTGCAGCGCGAGCGCGAGATCTACCGGCAGCAGCTCCTCGAGGAGGGCAAGCCGGCTCAGGCCATCGACAAGATCCTTGAGGGCAAGGTTCGCAAGTTCTACGAAACGAGCTGCCTGCTGGAGCAGGAGTACATCCGCGACTCCAGCAAGAAGATCAAGGACCTGGTCACGGAAATGATCGCCAAGCTTGGGGAGAACATCGTCGTCAAGCGTTTTGCCCGTTTTTCCATCGGCGAGTAGGCCCTTTGGGGATTGAAAAGACTCCGGCGTGGAATTCCTCCGCGCCGGAGTGTTTTGTATGCGAGCGGCGCGGATGCCTGTGCCGGTCCGGCTGCAGGGGCTCAAGGGAGAGGAGTGGGTGCGATATATGCCAAGGTACAAGCGGGTGCTTCTGAAGTTATCGGGCGAGGTCCTGGCGGGGGACGAACGCTTCGGCCTGGACTTTGACGCCGTGCGGCGGGTCGGGGCTGAAATGGTGGAGCTGCACGGCGCCGGTATCCAGCTTTCTCTTGTGGTGGGGGGCGGCAACATGCTGCGCGGCCGAGACGTTCAGAAGCTGGGCATCGAGCGCTCTCAGGCGGACTACATGGGGATGCTGGGCACGGTCATCAACGCGCTGGCGCTTCAGGACGTGCTGGAGAAGATGGGCGTGCCCACGCGGGTGCAGACGGCCATCGAGATGCGGGAGGTGGCCGAGCCCTACATCCGCCGCCGCGCCCTGCGTCACATGGAGAAGGGGCGCATCGTGATCTTCGCCGCGGGGACGGGGCACCCCTTCTTTTCGACGGACACGACGGCCGCGCTGCGGGCTGCGGAGATGGGCGTCGATTGCATGGTGAAGGGGACGAAGGTGGACGGCATCTATGAGGCCGACCCCAAGAGCCATCCGGAGGCGAGGTTTTTCCCTCACCTGTCCTACTCGGAGGCCCTGCAGCGCGACATCGAGGTGATGGACGCCTCCGCCTTCTCCCTCTGCCGCGAGAACCGCATCCCCATCCTGGTGCTGAACGTTCAAAGGAAGGGATGTCTGGTTTCGGCCCTTGTCAACGGCGAGCGAATTGGTACAATCGTGGAGGATGCCTGAGGGGCGCTGCCTTGTGCCCCGATCGTCAGGACGATACTTTTTAAGGAGGGAACGTTATGCCGAAGGACGAGCTCAAAGAACTCCAGGAGAGCATGGATAAAGCCATTGACTTTTTGCAGAACGAATACCTGTCAATCCGCACGGGGCGGGCCCACCCCGGCCTGGTGAGCGACATCAAGCTGGACTACTACGGAACGCCGACCCCGCTCAAGCAGATCGCCAACATCACCATTCCGGAGAGCCGGACGATCCAGATCGCCCCCTTCGACCGGACCAGCCTCAAGGCCATCGAGAAGGCCATCCTGGCGGCTAACATCGGGATGACGCCGCAGAACGACGGAGCCAGCATCCGCCTGACGCTGCCGGAGCTGACGCGCGAGCGCCGCGTGGAGCTGACGAAGCTCCTGGCGAAGAAGGCGGAGGACGCGCGGGTCGTCGTCCGCAACTACCGGCGGGACGCCATCGAGTCTCTGAAGAAACAGGAGAAGGCCTCGGAGATAACGGAGGACGACCTGAAGACGCTGACGAAGGCCGTGCAGGACAAGACGGACGCCTACGTCAAGAAGGTGGACGACATCTACAAAGTGAAGGAGAAAGAGGTCCTGGAGGACTAGCCTGTTTCGGGGCGGCGGAGCGCCCTCCGGACGCCGCCGGATATCGCGAGGCATCAGGGAACATCGTGGAATGGAGGGCCGATCATGGGACGGTTCCTCCCTATTGACCGGTTCGGGAGGTACCGACCATGGCAGAGGCAACGCAGTACGATTCGCCCGCATACTCAGCGTTCAAGCAGAAGATGCAGAAGATCATCGGCTTGGACCTGAACTCCTACAAGGAGCAGATTCACCGCCGCATCCACATGCAGATGGAACGGTGGGGCGTGAAGGGCAACTACGACGAGTACTTCAACATGATCAAGAACGACCCCAAGCGGCTGCGGGAGTTTCTGGACTACCTGACGATCAACGTGTCGGAGTTCTTTCGAAACGATTCCCAGTGGTGGAAGCTCAGGGACAAGATCATTCCGGAGCTGACGCAAAAGCGCGGCAACCGGCGCCTGAAGCTCTGGAGCGCGGGCTGCGCCACGGGGGAGGAGCCCTACTCCCTGGCGATTCTCTCCGCGGTCTGTGGGCTGGAGGCCTCCTCGCCGGTCCTGGCGATGGACATCGACCAGGGCGCTTTGGACATCGCCCAGAAGGGGCACTACGTCAAGGCTCAGTTGGTCAACGCGCCGAAGGAGTACCTGGCGAAGTACTTCACCACGAAGGACGGCGGCGAATCCTACGACGTCAATCAGGAGATCAAGCGGCGCGTCGCCTTCAAGCGCTTCAACATGATCGACGACTCCTTCGGGACGGGCTTCGACATCATCCTGTGCCGCAACGTCGTCATCTACTTCACGAACGAGACGAAGGCGGCCCTCTACCAGAAGTTCTTCAACGCCCTGGCCCCCGGAGGCTACTTCCTGGTGGGGTCTACGGAGCAGATCTTCGAGTACCGCAAGCTGGGCTTTGAGATGGCCGGCCCCTTCCTCTACACGAAGAAGTGACGGGCGGAAGGCGGATGCCCGATGCTTGACGAAGCGTGCGTTTGCCGTTAGAATAACTGAGGTGAAAGGGGCGCGTCCAGTGTGTTTTGACGCGCCGATTTTAAGGGCGGCATAGCCAAGTGGTAAGGCAGAGGACTGCAAATCCTTTACCCCCAGTTCGAATCTGGGTGCCGCCTCCAGTAGAACCGCCGGACATCTCCGGCATAATCCATAAAGCCTGCCGTGAGGCGGGCTTTTCCTTTTTCTTGCCTCCGATAGACCCCGGAAAATTCCGCCCACATCTACCTGTCCACCGTGTAAAATACCGTAGAGAGGACGTCAATCAGGATAAGGGACAAAGCCGCGTATTCACCCGGAGTCTACAAACTATTTTGCGCATAACTCTTAACATTACCACCTTTTTGCTTGTTTCAACTGAGTTTTCATCGTAAAATAGGAAGACATGAATGGAAACGTACGCGCATTGCCGAGCGAAGGGTGCTCCGAGTTCATTGATTATGGAGGATTCATCATGAACGCAAGCCAGGAGATGCAAGCGGTCATTGAAGCGCTGCCGGACCCGATCCTGATCCTCGCCCCCAACCGAGGACGGGTTCTTGCCTACAACAAAGCCTTCGTGGACAAGTGGGGTTTTGCAGAGGAAACCTTCATGGACAAACCCTTCCTGAAGATGCCCCAATTTTCCAAGGCGATCCAGCGCGGGCTGGTCGGGGTCTACACCAGGGCTAAACACAGAAGGGCCGAGATCGCCCCCTTTTCCTTTTGCTATCCAGACAAAAAGGGGTTCTTGAAGACGTTCTCCGCCTCCGCCTCGCCCATTGAAGAGGCGGGGGATCTCGCTGCACCCAGCGTGATGCTGCGCTTTCAGGAACTGCCCCAGACGGACGAGGCCACGATACGCGCCCAAGAGGACGCCGCCGCCTTCAACATCTTTACGGACATCACGGACGAGCCGTGGCTGGAGTTTCGCCCCCCGCTCCCGATCGTCGCCCCTGGAATCGAGGACGGCGATCGGCGCGACCAGCTCATCCACATTGGAACGCACCTTCGCCTCGCCCGCGCCAGCAAGGCGGCCATCCACTTCTATGGCCTCGTCGAGCGGGATACGGAATTCGAAGACGGCACCATCAAGCTGAAGGAAAAGGACTTTCCTTCCTTTTTCAGCCGCAGCGAGGACGCCTGGCGCATGTTGGACATCCTCACGACCATCGGGTTCATTCGGGCACGGTCCGCGATGCTGGACCGCAAGGGCAACGTCATCGAGGCGGAAGTTTCCTGCGCCGGACAGTTCAGCCAGGGGAACAGCATCACCGCCATTTACTGCATCTTCCACTTCTCTGAGGAGATGATCAACTGTCGCAACGCCTTCCGTGAGGGACAACAAATGCGCGACTTCGCCTTCAATCAGCCGTTCCTCGGCCTTGGGCAGCTTGTCCCCCAGCACCCGTTGAAGCGTCCCGAGGCGGAGAGCGCCGAGGCGAAACTGGAAAAGCTCGTCAACTCCATCCTCCTAGTGACGGCCAACGACGCCCTGCTGAAGCTCCACAACGCGCGGAAGAGCCAGTTTTTGATGCAGCCGATGTCCGTTCTCTTCCCAAACGCTCTCCACGCCGTAGCGGTCCTCCGCGAACTCTTCGTCACCCGGGAATCCTCCTTCGCTCTGTACGACGGCAACGGAACGCTGCAGCACATCACGATCTTCAAGGCGATCTTCAACGACGCCGACGAGTTGGTGCGTATCCTCATCTCGACCTCAGACCACTCCCAGGGCATCGAGGAGCACTACAACAACCAGCCCATCACGCTCCGGCCCAAGCCAGCATAAACGCGCTGAAAGTGCTGGCCTTCCCCTTTGGGAGAGGCCAGCAGCGGTCAATGCTCCCCTGCGGGACAGCCCCCTGCATAAGCAGGCCATCACCGAGGCAACCGGCAGCTTGGTAGGGTCCGTGGTCCCCAAACCGCGGGCAAGGTTTTTAACGTGCGTCGGAAACAGGTTTTATGCGTTTTCCGCCACACCTGACGGCTGAAAGATCAGAGTCGGCCTAACCAGTACGACGACGGGCTTGATCCCCCATAAAGCCGTCGCAACCTGTGATTGGGGTTACTTTACAGCCATAGGACATAACTGTACAATAAAAACTTGTGGGCCTCGGCAGGTTTTTTGTATTTTGGGGACCTTTTTGTGCTCATGGTGGCGCAAAACACAGAAGTCTTTTTTCTGAAAAACACACCCGGAGGAGGAGCAGATGATGAAGGTTGTTGTTTTAGGCTGCACGCACGCCGGTACGGCGGCGGTGTTGAACACCGTGACGCTGCACAAGGACGCGCAGGTCACGGTCTATGAGAGGAACGACAATATTTCCTTCCTGTCGTGCGGCATCGCGCTGCACGTTCAGGGGGTGGTGAAGGACCCCGCTGGTCTGTTCTACTGCTCGCCGGAGAAGCTTGCGGAGCTTGGCGTCACGACCCGCATGGAGCACGAGTTCACGGAGGTCGACCTGGCGGGGAAAAAATTGAAGGTCCGCGACCGGAGATCGGGCAGGGAGTTCGAGGATACCTACGACAAGCTGATCGTCACGACGGGTTCCTGGCCCGTCGAGCCACCCATCGAGAACGCGAAGCTGGAGAACGTGATGCTTTGCAAGAATTACACGCACGCCATGGAGATCGTGAAGCGGTGTGCGTCCGCGCGCAAGGTCGCGATCA
>NZ_CALHIQ010000160.1 GCF_938030725.1 uncultured Fretibacterium sp.
AGCGTCAGCGAACGGCCGCCGGAAGGCTCCCCGAAGGGGGGGACTGACGGCCCGTGAGCGTCAGCGAACGGCAGCCGGAAGGCTCCCCGAAGTGGGGGACTGACGGCCCGTGAGCGACCCGAAGGGACGCAGCCTCAAGTTAAAATTTCAGGGAAGCGCTGAATTTGGGCTGCTCCTTGATTGCCAGGGAGCAGACCAATTTCTCTCGTCTATCATGCTTCCTTCTTTATTCAACGTCCGGACTTTCCCTCCAGTAGCTTCAGCGTCCGCGTGCCCTTGAGCGCTTCGTTCTCCCTCGCACAGTCGAGGGCTGTTTAAACTCAAACGGTTAGTCTGTTGCGCTTGTCTTGACAATCTAACTCCTATATTAGATTATATCGCGGAAATGCGGTTTTTTTGTTAAAAGGGTCTTTTTGCCCTGCACAAGTTCTCTTTTGATGGAGAACGTTGTCTCTGCATACATACAGTCAAGGAGCGATTGACGCATGATCGATTTGAGAAGTGACACCCTCACCCTTCCAGATGAGCCGATGCTTCGGACGATCCTCACGGCGCAGCTTGGGGACGATGGACGTCTTGACGTGGAGGGACGCGGCGAAGACCTCACCGTCAACGAGTTGGAGGACATGGCGGCCGAAATGTCGGGCAAGGAGGCAGGGCTGCTCTGCGCGTCCGGAACGATGGGAAATCAGGCAGCGTTGTTGACGTGGTGCCGTCCCGGTGACACGGTGCTGATTGACGAGTTGCAGCACCTTGACCGCAGCGAGAAGACGGCCTTCTCCCCGCGATTCGGTCAGTTGAAAAAGGTGATGTATCGTTCCGATGCATCCTTGATGCCGGATATGGCGGACATGGAGGCGAAACTGAAGAACGGCCCGGTGAAGTTGATCTGCATTGAGAACACCCACAATTACATGGGGGGTGTCTGCATTGACCTCAAACGTATGGCGGAGATTCGCAGTCTGGCGGACCGGTACGGGGTCCCTGTACACATGGACGGGGCCCGTGTCTTCAATGCCGCGGCCTTCTTGGGGACGACGGTGAAGGATATCGCGCGGTATGTTGATTCCCTGATGTTCTGTGTATCGAAGGGCCTTGGAGCACCGGTGGGTTCCCTGCTGTGCGGCACAGAAAAGTTTATCATCGAAGCGAAAGAGATGCGCAAGCTGCTGGGCGGCGCCATGCGCCAGGCGGGCATCGTCGCGGCCCCGGCAATCTACGCCCTCAAGCACAACGTGGAGCGTCTCAGGGAGGATAACGAGAACGCACAGTTCTGCGCCTCACTGCTGAAGGACCTGAAAAAGGTCAGAGCACAACAGAATGTGCAGACCAACATCCTGATGTTGGACGTGGAAGGGGCTGGGATTACCCCTCAGGAATTCTGCGCTCGCGCGAAGGAAAAAGGGCTCCTGATTCGCCCGATTATCGGGAGTTTCGTGAGGCTTGTGTTCTATAAGGGCATCACGCGGAGCGACGCGGAGCGCACGGCGGCAATTGTGCGGGAAATAGATGGGGAACTTTAAGGGACAAGGGAGGTTTTTCCTAAATGAAGTTTGGCGGTAAAAAAGTTTCCTTGACAACGCAGGTTTTTCTGGCGATGATTTTGGGCTCTATCGCGGGGCTCGTGGATGGCAAAACGATGGTGCAGCTGGGCTTCTTTGGCGATATATGGCTGAACTGCATCAAGATGATTGTCGTTCCCATGGTGCTCTGCACGATCGTGACAGGCATCATTTCTCAAGACAGCCTGACCTCGCTCCGGCGGGTCAGCGTGCGAATCATTGCCTATTACGTCGTTACCACGGTGCTGGCCTGCATTGTCGGTATTGTCGTTGCGATGCTCCTGCAACCTGGAAAGTTCGCGGACTTTTCCGGTCTAGCTACCCAGGAGATCAAGGGAGGCGTGGATATCACCTTGGCGGACTTCCTCAAGGGGCTGTTCTCCACCAACATGATCAAGACCTTTGCCGATGGCAATATCGTGCAAACGTTGGTGATCGCTATCCTGTTGGGGATCGCTATCCTCCGCATCGCAAATCAGGAACACAAGGAGGTCATGAGAAAGTTCTTCAACGGCTTCAACAGCATGACCTTCTCGCTGATTGGCATGATCATGAGCGTATCTCCCATCGGCGTGTTCTTCCTGATGGGGAGTTCCTTCGGCAAGTACGGTGCAGGTATCTTCACCTCCATGGCAGTGCTGGTAGGCACATACTACGCTGCCTGTCTGGCGCATGTTATCATTGTCTATGGCAGTTTCCTCATGGCCTTCAAGCCTCACATCAACCCCTTCCGCTTTATCCGGGACAGCGCTGAGGTGTGGATATACACGATCTCTACCTGCAGTTCTATCGCTACAATCCCTGTGAACATCAAGGTCGCCGAGGAGAAATTTGGTATCCCCGAACGGATATCCGGCTTCACGATTCCCCTGGGCTCCCAGATGAATACGGACGGCTCCGTGCTGCTCTATGCCTGTGTTATTCTGTTCATCAGCCAAATGATCGGTCAGCAGATGACACTGCTTCAGTTGGCCAATGTGATCTTCATCTCCACGGTTTTGTCGATGGGTGGCGGCGGAATCCCCGGAAGCGGTATCGTGAAACTGATGGTCGTGGTGCAGTCCGCCGGGCTTCCTATAGAGGTGGTGGGAGTGATTGCAGCTTTCTACCGTCTTTTCGACATGGGGACCACCACCAATAACTGTCTGGGCGACTTGGTGGGGACCATCATCGTGGGTAAGGCGGAGGAGAGGTATGCCGTAGCCGAAGATGATGGCAGAGATCTGTCGCAGCAAAAGTGAGTAAATAGAAGTCCTTAAAGATCGCCGGCCAACGGGCCGGATAATCCCAACATGGAAGGAAGGCTGGAGAGAATGAAACGATATGGCATGGTGATGTTCTGTGTTCTGGCGTTGTCTTTGGCGGGCAGTGCAGCAGCTGCGCCGATCCCCATCCCGAAGGGCTTCGCCCTCGAGCACGGGCGCGTGACCCGTGACGGAACGGCGCTGGAGTGTGAGGTCCATGAAGTTCCCGACGAAATCGACAACGGCATCGCCCTCTGGAGCGTGGTAGGGAGTGGGTCGTCCGGACTTGTGAAGGAGGGGGAAACCGGCGTTATCTTCTTCGGCATGGACGGGAAGAGCGTGGCATTCATCCCCCTCGACGCCGAGGGGGAATATCAGGACCTGATCTGGAGCCCGGACGGCAGCCAGCTTGTGCTCGTCACGGGCGGGGCGGGGCCTGACGTGACCTTCACGCTCTTCGTGGTCGACGATAAGGGGATGAAGAAGGGGGCCAAGTTCTCGGGGTTGCGCGGAGGACTGGCTTGGACCGACCCGAACCGCTTCGCCTTTACCCGGATCGACGACGTCCGCAATGTCGGGGGCGGCGCCGTGGAGGCGACGGCGTTCCGGCTGTCCGCCGTGCTGTACGATGTGCCCGTCGAGGCGGAGATCGTCCTGAAGGCGGCTGACGAAACAAGGAGCTACACCTTCCAGTCGGTGTCCGAAGATGGCAGCACGCTCAACCTCACGGAGCTCTCTG
>NZ_CALHIQ010000161.1 GCF_938030725.1 uncultured Fretibacterium sp.
GAAGCGCTGAAGGATACCCTTTGTTTGATGCTCCTTGATTGCTTTCAACAACTTTGAAGATTAATCAGTGCTTCCTTAAATATATTGGTCGCTTAGGAGGTAGTAACATGGCAACACCGAAGAGAAAGACATCCCACTCCCGCACGGCACAGCGCAAGGCCCAGTGGCTTGGCGCGCTCTCCGCGCCGGAGTTCCAGAGCTGCCCCCGCTGCGGGGAGAAGGTGCAGGCCTACCGCGCCTGCGCGGCCTGCGGCTACTATCGCGGGCGCAAGGTCCTGACTGTGGGGGAGGAAGAGGCGGCCAACTAGTTCACGTTTGTGCCGAAGTGCTTTGCAGTGAGACGCCGAGGGCAGATTGTCCTCGGCTTTGTGATTTATGGGGGCACGGCGGTTGACGCCCTGCCCCGGAGGGGACGGTCGTACATGGCTGAGGAGACGTTTCAATTTCAATCGGAGGCCGCCGAGCTTTTGAGGATGATGATCCACTCGGTCTACTCCAACCGGGATATCTTCCTGCGCGAGCTGATCTCGAACGCATCCGACGCGCTCGACAAGCGGCGCATCGAGCGGCTGAAGGACAGCGAGCTGGCGGACTTCAAGGGCGAGATCCGCGTGAGCCTGGATAGGGAGAAGCGCACCCTGACCGTGGCGGATAACGGCATCGGGATGACCCGCGACGAGGTGGTCCGCTACCTGGGGACGATCGCAAAGTCCGGAACGCGCGAGTTCCTGGCAGCGGCGAAGGAGGACACGGCCGCGGGGGAGCGGATGATTGGACAGTTCGGGGTGGGCTTCTACTCCGCCTTCATGGCGGCGGACCGCGTTGAGGTCGTGACGCGCAAGCTGGGCGAGGCAACCGCCTGCCGGTTCAACTCCGCCGGGGAAGGGGAGTTCACGGTGGCGGACGCCAGCCGCGACGAGTGCGGGACGTCCGTGACGCTCTGGCTGCGCCCGGTGAAGGAGGGCGAGAAGGACTACTCCGAGGAGTGGACGGTCCGCGACGTCATCAGGCAGTACTCGGACTTCATCGCCTGGCCCGTCGTGATGCCGGTCGTGCGGAAAAAGGACGGAAAAGAGACCGTCGAGGACGAGGTCCTGAACTCCCAAAAGGCGATCTGGCGTCGGGAGGAGGGCGAGGTTACGGAGGAGGAGTACCGCGAATTCTACCGCCACCTGACCCACGACTGGAAGGAGCCGCTGGCGCACATGCGCCTGAATGCGGAGGGGGCCACCAGCTTCAAGGGGCTGCTCTTCGTTCCGGCGGAGGCCCCGCTGGACCTCTTTATGAACCCGAAGGCCGGGGGAATCAGCCTTTACATCAATCGGGTCTTTATCATGAACGACTGTCAGGCGCTGATCCCGGAGTACATGCGCTTCATGAGGGGCGTCGTGGACTCGGACGACCTCCCCCTGAACATCTCGCGCGAGATCCTTCAGGAGGACCCCATCACCCGCATCATCCGTCGCAGCACGCAGCGAAAGATGTTCAGCGAGCTGAAGAAGATGCTTGAGGGCGACCGGGAGAAGTACGAGAGGTTCTGGAACGCCTTTGGCCGCATCCTGAAAGAAGGCGTCATCCAGGACCGCGAGCACGCGGCGACGATCCTGGACCTGGCGCTCTTCCACACCACGGCCCAGGAGGGCGCGACGACGCTTGAGGAGTACCGGAAGCGCATGCAGCCGGAGCAGAAGGGGATCTACTGCCTCACCGGGCGCAGCCTTTCGGCGCTGAAGGCCTCCCCCAAGCTGGAGCCCTTCGCCGCGAAGGGCCTTGAGGTCCTCCTGATGACGGACCCCGTCGATGAGGTCATCCTTGCGGAGGGACCTGAGGCGGACTCGATAAAGCTCCTGAACGCCGGCCTTGACTCCGATGTACCGGAGAGCGGCGAGGAGAAGGAGCGACGCGAAGAGGAGCTCAAGGGGATGGAGGCCGACTTTGCGCCCTTGAGGGAGCAGGCGATGGCGGCGATGTCCGACCGGCTTCAGGAGGTGCGCCCCTCCCTGAGCTTGACGAGCTCCCCCGCGTGCCTTCGGGATGCGAACGGGCTCTCGTTTCAGATGGAGCAGCTCATGCGCGCCATGGGGCAGACCCCTCCGGCGCAGAAGCGGGTCCTTGAGCTGAACGTCGGCCATCCGCTGATCAAGCGCCTGATGGAGCTGGCGAAGCAGAAGGCGCCGGAAACTTCCGACCTCCTCTCCATCCTCTACGACCAGTCCCTGATCCTGGAGGGGGCGCCGGTGGAGGACCCCGCGTCGTTCGTCAGGAGGGTCAACGAGGTCATGGCCCGCCAGCTCAAAGCGTAGGGCGACCTCTGGAGCCGCCGCAGTCTGCGGATTGGGGAATCTTTCCCCCTGTTTTTCGTTTTTCTGGTATACTTCAACGGGCGGTGTGGAGCGGCTTCAGCCGCTAACGTCGCGCTGAAACGAGATAAGCGCCCTGCAAGGCGGTCGGAATACGGGGCTGGGACACACGGGGGTGGACATCATCAAGAAGCAGGATAAAGGTGCGCTTGACGCCGCAGGCGCTGAAAAGGAAACGCGGAAGCAGACAAAGGCCGGAGCGTCGGCCTCGACGCGGAAGCGGACGAAGGCGCCAAAGCCGGAGGCGGCCGCTCCTGACGAACAGGCTCTAGAGAAAAAGGACGATTTCACCCTTCAGTACGACGTGAGCTCCAGGGAGCGCTACGTGGACTCCACGTCACAGAAGACCGACTTCGACAGGATGCTGGATGAGCTCTCGCGGATCAGCAAGGATATGCTGAGCTGGGAGGTCGAGAAGTTCACGAGCAAGTACCAGGGCGAGGGGGACGAGGCCGCTGCCACGGCCAGGAAGTTCGAGGCATTTCTGGGCGGCTTTATCACCAACGCGGCGGTGGAGCTCTACGATCGGGGCTATCGGGACGCCGCATTTCAAAGCCTGGAGCAGGCGTTGAAGGTCCTCGACGCCAAGAGGAAGCTGGAGACTGAGGTAGAGTCTATTAAGGCGCGCAACGAGGAGGACAGCGTGGACCTCTCGGACATGCTGGGGCTCTTTGGAGGCGACGATTCCGGAGACGAGAATTAGTGCCAGCACTCATACACGTCAGGGCCTGTCGCATTTGAAGCGGCAGGCCCTTTTAAATTTTCGGCGGTGCGTCGCTGAACGCTCCCGAGCAGGGCACATTCCCCTGTGGCGAAGTCAAAAAATGCGGTTGGGCACCCCCATGTTGAGCCAGCGCACCACCTTGCCCAGGATCGTCAGAAACTCGACCTCGTCCCGCTCAATCCAGATGGAGCTGAAGTCCTTGTTGGCCGGGCGCAGCTCAATGCGTCCGTCGTTGTAGAAGAGGATTCCCTTGACGGAGCACCGGTCGTTCCACCGAACGTAGGCGATGTCCCCACTCCGCACCTCGGCGTTGGGGTTGACCAGGATCAGGCAGCCGTCCTGAATGTTGGCGCCGATCATGCTGTCCCCCTCGACCTTGACGAAGTAGGGCTTGGTGGGACCGACGGGCCCCCCCGTTTCAAGCGTGGGCCAGGGCATCCATTTCCGTGCCCCGGCCCTCACGTCGGACCAGTTGAACCCGCTCCCGGCGCAGGCCTCCTGGTCCAGGATGGGGAGGTATATCTGGGGCGGAACGATGGGCTCTGGCGTCTCCGCAGGGCCTCGTTCCCGCTCCCCCTCCACTGCGCCCGACACCAGGTAGGCCAGGGATACCCCCAGCTCCATTGCGATCCTGGACTTCATGGAGTCCCGGATGCCAATGCTTCCGATCTCGTAGCGATACAGCGTGTTGGGCTTCACCCCAAGCCGCTCCGCCAGTTCGGGGCGCTTCATCCCAAGCGCCTTCCGCCGCGCCATGATGCGGGCGCCAATGCCCGCCTCCGCTCCTTCCGTCATTTCAGTCACCCCTTCCGCGCCCTGAGCGCGATCTGCCTTGCCAAGTCTGTAAGTCATTTTACAACGGATCTTGCATTTATTCCAACTATGCTACATAATACGTAGTATATTGAACGACGCAAGGGCACTATCGGGGACTACGGGCCGGAGCGTTCGAGAAACCGCACCGACCGTTTGAGCTGCGTTGAAAAGCCCGCGCTGAGGCGTGGCCAGTTTATGAAGGAGGGGTTGTGACATGGCGAATGCGTTGGGTGGGGCGCTGGGGGTCCAGCAATACGTGCTGTTGTTTCTGTGGGGCGTGCTCCTGTGGGGCGTGTGCCGTGAGGTGCGGGATTTTATGGGGATGCCGCAGGGGAGGGAGAATGCAGCGACCTCAAAGCCGCCGCGCCGCCCTCCACTCCGGAGGGCGGCGCGACCGAGGCCCTGCGGAGGCGGCTGGCTCCTCTGTCGAACGAGGAAAGAGAAGCGCTCTCGAACTCCGGAGCGCAAGGGACTCTTGAGGACGGACCCCTTTGTCGATCAGCGCTTCTTCAGGTTGTAGAGGCGTTCATCGGGGGCCGCCGTCTCCTGCGTCAGGCGTCCTCCTCGCGGTCCTTTTCAGCCCTGTGCTGCCTGGTGTCCTCCGCCTCCCGGTCGCTCTTCATTCGCGCCTTGCGCGCGTTCTCCCCGCTGCCCATGAGGATGGCGATGGGCTTCAGCGAGTGGGTGCTGGCGCAGATGATCTGAAGGATCGAGGCGATGGGGGTGGAGAGGATCGCCCCAGGAATGCCCCAGATGACGCCCCACAGGAGGAGGGAGAGGAGGATGATGACGGGACTCAGGCCGAGGCGGTCCCCCATAATTTTGGGGGTAAGGATGTTGCCGATGGAAACCTGCACGGCGGTCAGCAGGACGAGGACGAGGAGCGGCGTGGTGAGGCTGGTGGGGGATTGCAGGATCGCCATGACCACCGGCGGCACCGTCGCGATGATGGACCCGACGGTTGGGATGAAGTTCAGCAGGATGGTCAGAACGGCCCAGCCCGTCGCCAGCTCCACGTTGCAGATCGTCAAGATGACCCAGGCGCAGATTCCGGTCGCAACGCTGATGAGGGTCAGGGCGCCGAGGTAGCTGCTGATCTGGGAGGAGATCGTCGCCAGGATGCTCTTGACCGTTTCGCCGGTTCGGGCGCTGGGGCCGCGAAAGGCCTCGTCGATCTTATCGACGACGTAGGGGGCCTCAAGGAGCATGAACATCAGGAAGACCAGAGCGAGGACCAACTTGCTCAGGAGGGTGATGGCCATCTCCGAGATGTAGCGCACGTAGGACGTCCAATCGGTGCGGAGCTTCTTCGTCAACTCCCCCATGAGGATGCTGCCCCCCGATATGGCGGGAGGAAGGGCATCGGCGGAGGTGGCAGCCGTCAGGATGAAATTGCCCCGCGGCACGTCATCCCCCTCCTGCTCTTCACTCCGGACGGAGGGGCGCGAGTTGGGGAGGAGGCCCAGGGACATCAGGGTGTTGGTGAACTTCTCGATGGTGGGCTCAAGGTCGGGGTAGAATCGCTGATAGACCTCGCCGAACTCCACGGCCTGGGACGCGACGAAGCGCACCCCAATGAGGGTCATGCAGAACAGCAGGACGAACACCAGCGCGATCTTGAGGGAGGGGGGCAGCTTGAGCTGATCCCCCAGCTTGAGGACCGGGCGAAAGATCTGCAGCAGGAACCATGCGATCACCAGGGGGATGAACACCCCGCTGGCCAGGTGGAGGACGAAGCCGAGCGCGACCGCGGTTAAAATGGTCATCAGTCCAACGATGATCTTCATGTGTCTCAGCATGAACTTCGTGTTGTGCCACTTCATTTATAAATAAATCCCCCTTCGGGTCGTATCGTCTTTTCTGGAAAAGTGTGTAAGGTTATCAGAATGTGGACCATCGGGTCCCTGACTTAACTATACACCAAACCCATTTAAAAGTGTAGCGCGAAAACGGCCGCGAGGCCCGTCACGGCAATAAAATCCCATGGTGCCCTGTAAGGGACAGGCAGGATGGGGATTCCTTCAGAGGGGAGATCGTCGCACCGGGGCGCCCGTCCTGTATAATAAAAACTTGAGCGGGCCGCTTTGGCGCCCGCTGTTCTTTAAGCTGTCCGAACGAAGGAGGGGATGAGGTGGCGGAGATTGCCGATTACGCGGAGGCCAGCCCGCGGGAGGTGCGGCAGATGATCCGCGACGGGAGATGGGATCGCCCCACGTCGGGCCTGTGCGTCGGGCACGTGCAGGCCAACTTGGTGGTCCTGCCCCGTGACCTGGCGTATGACTTTCTGGTCTTTGCCCAGAGGAACCCCGGTCCCTGTCCGATCCTGGACGTCACGGAGCCGGGGGATACGGAGCCGCGCGTCATTGCGCCCGGAGCGGACATCGCGAGGGACCTACCGCGCTATCGCGTCTGGAGGGATGGGCAGTGCACGGACGAGCCGACCGACGTGACGAGGTACTGGCGCAAGGACCTGGTGGGGTTCCTTCTTGGGTGTTCCTTTTCCTTTGATTCTCCGACAGCCGTGCGGATGGCGCGCACGCTTCGCGCGCGCCTGGTCGAGGCGAGAATCGAGATCGTCCCCCTGCGCGAGTTGGCGTGAGCCGCTGCGACGACGTCGGGGCCTCCGTGAACGCCGGGCTTGCTGCGGAGGCCCTCGTTGAGTGGTTCAAGGTTCACGCCCGCTCCCTGCCCTGGCGCGAGGGCTACGACCCCTACAGGGTGCTCGTTTCGGAGTTCATGCTCCAGCAGACCCAGATGGGCGCCGCGGTCCCTTACTTTACGCGCTGGATGGAGCGTTGGCCGAACCTCCCCTCTCTGGCTGAGGCGGACGAGTCTGAGGTCCTGAAGCTCTGGGAGGGGCTGGGGTATTACTCCCGGTGTCGGAACCTTCTGAAAGCGGCCCGATCCATGGTGGAGGCGGGGCATTGGGCGCCGCCCCCCGATGCGGCGAAGCTCAGGACCTACCCCGGAATAGGGGAGTACACGGCCGGAGCCGTGGCCAGCGTGGCCTACGACCTCCCCGTGCCGGCCGTCGACGGCAACGCGGAGCGCGTCATTGCACGCCTCTGCGACATCAAGGCCCCTGCGGGGAGCGCACCGCTCCGTCGCCGCGTCACGGCTTTCGCGTCCGACATGCTGCGGACCGTCAGCCCCAGGCTCCTGAATCAGGCGTTGATGGACCTCGGTGCCTTGGTCTGCACCCCACGAGGCCCGGACTGCGGCGCCTGCCCGCTGGCGGAGCCGTGTCTTGCCCGCCGCCGTGGTGCCGTGAATGAGCGCCCCCTGCCGCGCGCCCGTCCCCCGGTGTTGCGAGAGGAGGCCTGGGGGCTGATCGCCCTCTTTCGGGATCGGCTCCTGCTGCGCCGGCGCCCGGACAAGGGAGTGTGGGCCTCCATGTGGGAGGTCCCCTGGTTCTCCAGGACCACCGCGGGCTTCGCTTCGGACTTCCGGGCCTGGACGGAGGAGAACGGTTGGAGCCTGAGGGGCGATGTGCGGGAGCTGGGGGCGGTGAGCTTCTCCTTCACCGTCCACCGCGTCCGCGCGTGGGTGGTGGCGTGCGACCTCGATGAAGCGCCTCCGTGCCCTGACGGCTGGCGCCTCGCTGCGCTGCCGGAGGCCGACGCGCTCTCCCTGCCGGCTCCGAGCAGAAAATTTCTCAAGGTTTTCCGCGAGAGGTAACATTTGACGTCCGCCTCGAAAGATGGTAATATACTCGCCGTTGTTGATAGGGGTTCCGGTCGCTTGGCAGTTCGAGGCGGCGGGGACGCTTTTCGGGGCGTAGCGCAGTCTGGCTAGCGCGCTTGGTTCGGGTCCAAGAGGTCGGAGGTTCGAATCCTCTCGCCCCGACCATTGAGCAGTACGTGGAGGTTGGGGTTCCCCAGCCTCCTTTTTTGTGGTCCTTGATCGACCTGGGACCGACTTCTGGGCGGCGGGTTGGGCGTTGGAATCTTTGAAAGGGGTAGAGGGCAATGGCGATGGGCGGTTCCGCGCAGCGGCAGGCGAAAGTTGACTTTCTCCCCGTCTGCCGCGCGGACATGGAGGCGCGCGGGTGGGGCGAGCTTGACTTTTTGTTCGTCAACGGCGACGCTTACGTGGATCACCCTTCCTTCGCCGTCGGCCTGATCTCCCGCCTCCTGGAGCGCGAGGGGTATCGGGTCGGCGTCGCCGCCCAGCCCAACTGGCGTGGGGACGAGGACTTCACCTGCATGGGGCGCCCCCGGCTGGGGGTGCTGGTGGGCGCGGGGAACCTGGACTCCATGCTGGGAAAGCTGACCGCCGGGAAAAAGGCCCGACGGACGGACGTCTACTCGCCGGGGGGCGCCGTGGGGCTGCGGCCGGATCGCGCGACGATCGTCTACTGTCAGCAGGTCCGCCGGATCTTTGGGGACATCCCGCTGATCATCGGCGGCATCGAGGCCAGCCTCCGACGCCTCGTCCACTACGATTACTGGTCGGACTCCCTGCGGCGATCCATCCTTCTGGACAGCCAGGCGGACCTTCTGATCTACGGCATGGGGGAACGGCAGCTCTTGGAGATCGCGGCGATGCTGAAAAGAGGCGTTCCGGTGGGTAAGATTCGGGACGTCCGGGGCACCTGCTACGTGGCCGAACGCGGTCAGGAGCCCTCGGACTCCGTATCGCTCCCGTCCTGGGACGAGATCGTCCGGGACCGGCGGAAGTTCGCGGAGGCCTTTCGCCTCGCCTCGCTGGAGCAGGACGCACTGCGTGGCCGCACGCTCCTGCAGGGGCACGAGAAGGGGACCCTCGTTCAGCTTCCCCCTGCGCCGCCCCTGACGGAGGCGGAGATGGATGGCGTCTACGACATGCCGTACCTGCGCCGGTGGCACCCGAAGTACGATGCGCTGGGAGGGGTTCCGGCGCTCGCCGAGGTGAAGTTCAGCGTCACGAGCCACAGGGGGTGCTTCGGTAGCTGTGCCTTTTGCGCCATCCATGCCCATCAGGGACGAATCATTCAGGCCCGGAGCCACGAGTCCATCCTCCGGGAGGTCCGGGCCCTGACGAGGCTCCCGGACTTCAAGGGCTACGTCCACGACGTCGGCGGGCCGACAGCCAACTTTCGTCATCCATCCTGCAAGGACCAGCTGGAGCGCGGCGTCTGCCGCGGGAAGGAGTGCCTCTTTCCGACGCCCTGCCGTCGGCTCGACGCGAGCCACGAGGACTATCTCGCGCTGCTTCGGAAGTGCCGCGCCGTGCCGGGCGTGAAGAAGGTGTTCGTGCGCTCCGGGCTTCGATATGACTACCTGCTGTTGGACGGCGCACACGGGGAGGCCTTCCTGCGCGAGCTCTGCGAGCACCACGTCAGCGGTCAGTTGAAGGTGGCCCCGGAACACGCTTCGCCCGCCGTGCTGCGCGTCATGCGCAAGGGAAGCATCGAACAGTATCGAAGGTTTATGAAGCTCTATGAGGAGTGCAACCGGAAGCTGGGGAAGAAACAGTACCTCGTCCCCTACTTCATGACGTCGCATCCGGGCTCCGGCGTCAGCGAGGCCATCGAGCTGGCGGAGTTCGCCGCAGAACTCTCCTTCTGCCCCGAACAGGCGCAGGATTTTATCCCCACCCCCGGCAGCCTGGCGACCTGCATGTATTACACGGGGCTGGACCCCTTCACGGGTGCTCCCGTCCGCGTGGTGCGGAGGGAGTCGGAGCGGCGGGAACAGCGGGCGCTCCTTCAGCACCGGATGCCGCAGAACAAGCGCCTGGTCCTTGAGGTCCTCCGGAGGGAGGGGCGGACGGACTGTGCGGCAAAGCTGTATCCGGACGGACGGGGAGGTCATCAGAACGGCGCTCCCGCTTCAGGAGCGGCTCCAACTCGACGAGCAGGACGGAGAGGAAGATCAAAAGGCAGCCGAACAGCATCCTGAGGGAGGTGGGCTCGCCCAGGAAGATGACGCTCCCCAGCAGGCCGAACACGGATTCGAGGCTCATCAGGATCGCCGCGTGGCTGGGCTTGGTGTACCTTTGAGCGCAGATTTGCACCAGGTAGCAGAGGAAGGTGCAGAACACGATCGCGAAGGCCAGCTCCGGCAGCCCGCGCCGCCAGTGGAACTGGAGCGGCCTCTCGAACAGGAGCGCGGCGGCCAGAGTTAGCAGCGAGAGGACTGCGAACTGCACGAAGGACAGGCTGATGGGGTCGCATTGAGCGGCGTAGCGGCTGATCGCGATGATCTGAAGGGCGAAGAACAGCGCGCACAGGACCGTCAGGGCCTCCCCTTTGCCGAGGGGCCCTGAGAGGTCCGAGGTGAGGAGGCCCATGCCGAGGAGGCACGTGCAGGTGGCCGCGAGGGTGTGCCATCCGGGGAACAGGCCGCGAAAGAACCAGAGGAGCAGCGGGACGAACAGCACGTAGGTCGACACCAGGAAGGCCTGTCTGCCTGGTGCCATGAATAGGAGCCCTAGGGTCTGGCAGAGGATGGCGCCGAACAGGGCGACGCCGATCACGATGCCGCCCGCTACCGCCTGTCGGGACATCCTGCCGATCCGTCTGTGGAAGAAGATGAGCAGCAGGGCGCTGCCGCAGGAGAAGCGCAGGAACAGGAGCCAGTTCGGCGGGTAGATGTCGAGCAGCACCTTGACGACGGTGAAGCTGCCCCCCCACAGGAGGGCGCAGAACAGGAGGGCCAGGTCCGCGATCAGCGCTGCGGCGCGTGCGGATATCCTTCCTGGGGCCGCCTTTTCGTCCGTCGGGTTGACGATTCTTCCCTCCGTGGGTTGAGCGCGTTCTTTTTCCATGAGGCGTCCTCCTGCGGGCGTTGCAGCCCCTGCGTTTTTGTTTTGTGCGCCGAAGCCCGCGTTGATCGCGGGCGCGCATTGCCCTTATGGTTAAATTGATTATAATGTAATATATTCCGCGCTTCAACAGGGCGTAGGGCATTTCTCCCTATGGCAGGGCATTTGCGATGGGGTAAAATAGGGGCGGATTTTTGAAAAGCGCCCTATCAGGTGAGGTGGAGGCTGTTGAACGAGTTGGCCGATCGAATTGGAATTTATGCGGCGAGCCGCCTTTCCGCGCAGCTACCCGGGTTGATCTTTCGCGGGCAGCGCAGCGGGGATACGGGGCTGAACGCGCACCTGGAGACCGTTGAGGAGTATCCCAAGATGGGAAAGGTCGTCGGCCTTCAAATCCGTTCCGACGAGGACAAGAACGTGGAGCGCACGGCGCGGGGGTACGTCTGCCGCGGCGAGATGCTCCACTTTGCCTATTGGCTGCAGCACTCCCTGCCGGTGATCCTCATGGTCTACGAGCGGGAGCGAGACCGGCTCGTGTGGGAGGCCGTATCGGCGGAAACGATCGAGATATCCGGGGCGCAATGGAAGCTGCTCGTCCCCTACGACCAGGCGTATGGCGTGGAAACAGGGGCCCGCATCGCGGACCTGCCCTGCTATAGCCCTTACTTGGCGCGCCTGGCGCTGGATCGCCCGTGGATGCAGCTGATCGAGGCCGGGCGTGGCATCCTGCTGGAGATGGACGAGTGGCTGAACCAGCCCTCAGTCCGGGGTAACCTGCGCCTCTCCGTGATGACGGAGGACAACTCCGCGAGAGAGCTCGTCTTCGAGTGGCCCTTCCAGACCGATCCCGACATGCCCCACGTGTTTCGCCTGCCCTCCCTGTTCCCCTGGGCCCACATCGAGCCGGACCAGGCCTTTTACCGCGAGAGGCTGAGGGATGACCGGAAGGTCGAGGGCCTCTCTCCCTGGACCGTAGAGGCGGGGGAGATCGCGCGCTTCAGGCTGCGCCTTGCCCTGAACGAGCTTGGGCGCGCCTTTCTGGTGACGGAACAGTTTCTCAGGCGCGGGGAGTTCCCCGCCGCAGAGCGTGCCAGGGACTTTGGACAGGAGTACGAGAGGGGAATCAAATTCCAGCTCTACAAAGGGCAGGGATAAGTCGTCGTCTTTGGTTGGTGACTGCCGCGGGCGGGACGACGCGCAGAACGGCCAATCCCCAAAAATCACGATGCTGGAGAGCGAGGATGGGAGCTATAGAGAGCAAAAGGCCCGGTGACGCCGCGGGACAGGATGGCGTCGTGCGCGAGGTCGCCGTCGAAGAATTGGGGCAGTTTTGCGAGGGGCAGGCCGTGATCGCAAACGACATCGCCGGGGCGACCGGGAGCATCCTCATCTCCAGGGGAACTTCCCTGATGAGCGTCGCCTCCTCCATCGCCGGCCTGCAGAAGCAGTTGCGCAACGCGAACGTCCGCAGCGTTCGCCTGCTCCTTCCCAGCGGAGGGTCCAGGGATGAGGTCGAGTCCCTCGTTCGCGGCATCAAGCCGGGCATTGCTCCCATCGACGCCGAGCTGGCGCACCAGACGGTGAATCAGGTCGAGGACGTCCTGGGGCGGATTCAGTCGGGGAACTGTACGCCGGAGAACGTCCAAGACCTGGCGGACCGCGGCAGGGTCCTGGCCAAGCAGATCGCGAAGGCCCCGCAGCTGATGTTCTGCCTAGGGCACGTTCGGGACTGGGATGAGTACACCAGCGTACACTCCCTGAACGTTTCGCTCCTGTCGAGCTTCCTCGCCGATCGCATGTTTCCCGATCGTCCGGAGTTCGCCGAGTTTATGGCGATCGGGGGCATTTTGCATGATCTTGGCAAGGCGAAGGTCCCCCACGAGGTCCTGAACAAGCCGGCAAAGCTTACGGACGCGGAGTTCGCCGTCATGAAGCAGCACCCGACCCTGGGCGTCCAGCTGGCGGTGGAGAGCGGGGTGACGGACGAGCGCACGCTCACGGTGATCCGGGGGCACCACGAGCGCTATGGCGGCGGAGGATACCCCGACAGCCTGGATAAGAAGGACCTTCCCATTGAGGCGAGGATCGCGGCCGTAGCGGACGTCTTTGACGCGCTGACGGCCAAGCGCGTTTATAAGGACCCCATGCCGGGGCGCAATGCGATCGAGTTGATGACGGGG
Organism: uncultured Fretibacterium sp.; assembly: GCF_938030725.1. Classification (GTDB taxonomy): domain Bacteria; phylum Synergistota; class Synergistia; order Synergistales; family Aminobacteriaceae; genus Fretibacterium. Next base: position 12,828 of record NZ_CALHIQ010000161.1, read on the forward strand.
GCGATGGCCGCCCACTTTGACCCTGCGGTCATGCGCGTTCTGCTGCTGGCCGTGGGCATCTATCCTGCGGGGACGCTGGTCGAGCTGTCGGACGGGAGCGTGGGGGCGGTCATTGGCACTACAGGGACGGACGTGGTACACCCTCAGGTGGCGCTCCGCTACGATCGCTTTGGGAAGCCAGTGACGGACAAGACGGTCGTTCAAACGGGCTCCGAGTCCGGGGTGCTCGTCGTGCGTTCCCTCCAGACGAACGACAAGATCGGCTTCTGACGTGCTGGCTTTCTGCGAACGAGGGATGATATAGAGATGATGCAAATCCAAGTGGGGTGTTGTGCGCGGCCGCGGCCTGCGGCCCGCGTTTAAATACAGTGGGGGGGTGTGTCTTGTTGGCGGAAAAGAAGAGTTTTAAGGTCGAGGTCAACAATGCGTGGTGTAAGGGGTGCTCCCTTTGTATCGGAGTCTGCCCCAAGTCCGTTTTAAGCCTCAGCGATCGCCTGAAATCGGAGGCGACGAAGCAGGAGGATTGCATCGGCTGTCGTCAGTGCGAGAACATTTGTCCCGATCTCGCTATCACGGTGAAGGAGGATAAGGCAAATGGCTGACGTCGCTTTCTGGCAGGGAAATACTGCGCTGGCCCATGGGGCCCTTGCTGCGGGCTGCAACTTCTTCGGAGGGTATCCCATCACGCCCTCGACGGAGATCGCGGAAGTGATGGCAGAAGAGCTGCCGAAGATCGGAGGGCACTTCATCCAGATGGAGGACGAGCTGGCCGGGATCGCAGCCGCCATCGGCGCCTCCATCGCAGGCGCCAAGGCGCTTACGGCCACCTCCGGCCCCGGCTTCTCGCTGAAGCAGGAGAACTTGGGCCTGGCCTATATTGCGGAGATTCCCCTCGTGGTGGTGGACGTCATGCGGGGTGGCCCCTCCACGGGGACGCCCACCAAGGTGGCCCAGCAGGACGTGATGCAGGCGCGTTGGGGCACCCACGGCGACCACGCGACGATCTGCTACTCTCCGTCGTCGGTGCAGGAGTGCTACGACCTGGCGATCAAGGCCTTCAACGCGGCGGAACGATTCCGTCAGCCGGTCCTGATCCTGGGGGATGAGGTCGTGGGGCATATGAGGGAGAAGGTCGTGAAGAAGGCTCCTGCGGAGGTCGAGATCGTGAACCGCGTCCGGCCGACCTGCGACCCGGCGAAGTTTACGCCGTACCTTCCGGACCCCGTGACGGGGGTCCCTCCCATGGCCTCCTTCGGCGACGGATACTCCTGGCACGTGACGGGCCTGACCACGAACGACTGGGGGTTCCCGACGAACGACAACGCGGAGATCGAGAAGAAGATCCTGCGGATGATGAGCAAGGTCTCCCGCGCCCGCTCCGAGATCGTGGAGTACGAGGCGGAGTACATGGATGGCGCGGACGTCGTGGTGGTGGCCTACGGCAGCGTGGCGCGGTCCGCTCTGCGCGCGGTGCGTGACGCCCGCAAAGCCGGCATCGCGGCAGGCTTCTTCCGTCCCATCACGCTCTGGCCCTTCCCGGACGAGGAGCTGCTGCGGGCCTCGCTGGGGGCGAAGACGGTCATCGTCCCGGAGTTGAACTGCGGCCAGCTCGTCCTGGAGGTGGACCGCGTGTTTCACGGCAGGAGCGACGTTCAGCCGTTGAACCTCGTGAACGGCGAACTCTTCAAGCCCTCAGAGATAGGCCGCAAGATCAAGGAGGTGGCTTAAGATGCCGAACGCAGAGGTTTTGAGCTGGGTCAGAAGCAGGTTTATGCCCCACATCTGGTGCCCCGGGTGCGGACATGGCGTCATCATGCACGCCATCATCCGAGCGCTGATCGGCATCGGAGCGGACCGGAAGAACACGGTCCTGGCTTCGGGGATCGGCTGTTCCAGCCGCATGGCGGGGTACATCAACGCCTGCACGCTCCACTCGACCCACGGCCGTTCCCTGGCCTTCTCCACGGGCATCAAGCTGCACCGGCCCGACCTGACGGTGGTGAACGTGATGGGCGACGGCGACTGCACGGCCATCGGCGGCAACCACTTCATCCACGCCTGCCGCCGCAACATCGACATCACGGCTATCGTCATGAACAACAACATCTACGGCATGACGGGCGGCCAGGCCAGCCCCACGACGCCCGTGGGAGCCTTCGCGACGACGACGCCCTACGGCGCCGTGGACCCGACCTTCGACATCTGTAAGCTGGCGGAAGGGGCCGGCGCCTCCTACGTGGCGCGCACGACCATCGCCAACCCAAAGCAGGCGGAGACCTTCATCGCAAACGGCATCCGCAAGAAGGGCTTTTCCGTCATCGAGATCGTGACGCACTGCCACACGCAGTTCGGGCGCAAGAACAACCGCAGGCTTCCCATCGAGAACTACAAGTACTTCAAGGAGAACTCCATCCCTCTTGCCCTGGCGAAGGACAAGAGCCCGGAGGAGCTGGCGGACAAGATCGTCTGCGGGGAGTTTGTGAACAAGGACACCCCCGAGTACACGGAGCAGTATAAGAAACTGGTCATCGATAAGGCGAGGGGGTAAGGACCATGGCTGATGAGAGATATGAGATTCGTATCGCCGGCTCCGGAGGACAGGGCGTCATCCTGGCGACGGAGCTGATCGGGCAGGCGATCACCTACCACGAGCCGGAGTTCTACGTGGTGCAGTCCCAGGCCTACGGCCCGGAGGCCAGAGGAGGGAAGTCCAAGGCGGAGGTCGTCATCTCCTCGAAGCCGATTGACTACCCCAAGGTCATCGCCCCAAGCCTGCAGATCATCCTGACCCAGGCGGCCGCGGACGAGTTCGCTCTCGACACCATGCCGGGCGGCCGCATCGTGTACGACGATTTCTTCGTCACGGAGATGCCCGGATTGAACCTGCAGAACGGGGCCGGCAGCGTGGAGGCCCACGGAGACATCGACGCTCGCGTCTACTCCCTGCCGATCATCAGGACGGCCCGCGAGAAGCTGGGGCGCGAGATCGTCACGAACATGGTGGCGCTGGGCTGCGTGGGACGGGTGCTGGAGCTTGAGAAGATCGCCTCGCCGGATTCCCTGCGCAAGGTCATTCAGGCTCACTTCCCGGTGCCCAAGATCGCGGACCTCAACGTGGCGGCCTTTAACGCGGGGTACGAGATATTCAAGAACAGCCCTCTTCCCGACTGAACCGGGTAAAAACTGTCGTTCAGACTTGCAAAGACGAATGAGGCCGGCGCTTCTAAGCGCCGGCCTTCGCTTACCTCACGCGCGGAGCCAGAGGGTTGCCGCCCCGTTCTCGTCCCACTTTAAGATGGCCTTGGCGTCTGCCGTAAGCTGCCCGGCCGAGCGGACGGGGGAAAGCGCTGCCCCTTCGGACGGGAGCAGGTAGTAGGTGTAGCGGCTTGGGTCTGCCTCCGCGAAGTCCGCTCGCGCCGCCTCTGCGTCGAGAGGGCGGCGGGCGATCTCGGAGGCGGCTTGCAGCATCGTCTCCCACATGGGCCGATCCCTCTCGGACAGGAGGGCCAGCACCTCCTCCGGGGCAACGCCTTCAGGGACTTCCGGCTTCGGCCCCGCAACTTCTTCCCGAGGGGCTATGTCCTCTGCAGGGGCGACGGACGATTGCATCGTCTGAGCGGGCGCAGAGGGCTGTGTCGCTTCCCCGGTCCCCTTACGTTCTACGGTTTCCTCAGGCCCTGGCTCACGCTCCTCCTCGGCGGGGTCAAAGACCCGAATGACCCCCGTGCGCAGATAGTCCTTCAAGTCAGGCCTCTTTTTCCTGGACATCTAGTTTTCCCCCTTGTGGTCTGAGCCCTGCCAGGGGCGGGGCAACGGAGCAGCGGCGGGCGCTTCAAGTCCCTCGCACCGTTCGAGGAACTCTTCAGTGGCCGCCTTGTAGTCCTTGGCGCCCGTGGAGCTGGGTGCGTAGGAGAAGATGGAAAGCCCCAGGCTCGAGGCCTCGATCAGGCTGACGTTTTGGCGTATGTAGCTCTTGAAGAGCAGGCCGCCGAAGAAGTTCGCCACCTCCCGCTCGACCTCGCGGGCGATGAATATCTTCGGGTTGTGGCGGGTCATGAGGATTCCCAGGAGCGTGAGGTCAGGGTTCAAGCGCTCGTTGAACAGGGGGATGGCCTCGTTCAGTAGCCTCAGCCCCGCCAGGCTGTAGAACCCCCCGTCCATGGGGACGAGGAGGCGATCGGCCGCGGTCAGCACGTTGCGGGTGAACACGCCGAGCTGAGGCGGGCTGTCCAGTAGGACGTAGTCGTAGCGGCTGGGGGGGAGGGCGGCCATGGCGTCCCTCAGCAGCGTGTCGCGGCCGAAGGGCCCCTCCGGGTTCAGCTCCGCCATGATGAGGTCCAGGGAACTGGGGATGACGTCCACCCCTTCATGCACCGTTCGGATGTCGTCCCAGGATGCGTTCCCCGTGAGCAGGTCGAAGACCTGCGGGGTGTTGGGAGCGACGGTGACGCCAAAGCTCGTGCTCAAGTTGCTTTGGGGGTCCATGTCCACCACAGCGACCTTCTTGCCCATTCGGGCGAGGGCGACGGCCAGGTTCTGACACGCGGTGGTCTTGCCCACCCCGCCCTTCAGGTTGCAAAAGCCTATCGTCAGCAAAGGAAACACTCCATTCGTTCTTTGTGCAGGCCGCAGTCCACCATGGACGCCCCGAAGACGCCCGGACAGTCCCCTTATTTCCCCTTACCGGCCGGGGCAGTGGCGGCGTCCTCCTGCGCGGGAAGCTCCCCGCTGCGCGCCAGGAACGCCTCGACCTCCGCGTTGGGGTGGATGGCAAGGGCCTCCCGATAGCGCGCCATGGCCTCGGCGGCCTTCCCTGCGTTGAGGAGGGCGTTGCCCTCGCGCACCTTCGCGTTGGCCGCCTGGAGGGCGCGGCGGTCGTGCAGGATGGCCTCGACGCGCTCGACCCACGCCTTCAGTTCTTCGTTGGGGAAGATCGCCAGGCTCTTGCGGTAGAGGGGAGCGGCCTCCTCGAGGCGCCGGTTGAGGTACAGGGCGTCCGCCGAGCGCGCGAGACGAGCGGCATCCGCCCTCGTGCCGATGCCGAAGTCCTCCGGTCCGCGTGGCGCGGAGTCGGCGCTCACGACCCTCTCCAACTCGTCGATACGCTTCTGCGCCGCTTCCGTGTCCCACACCCTTCGGCTCTCAAGGTATCGGGTGAGGGCTCCCTTCGCGTCGCCCTTCTTGGCCAGGGCCTGTCCCTCCTGATAGAGGGCCGCGGCCTGTTTCTTTCGGCGCTCCAGGACGACGCGCAACTCTTCAATGTGTTGCTTCAATGCAGTGTCCGGGTTGCTCACGATGCTTGCAGAGTAGTGGGCGATGGCCCCCTCGATATCGTCGTCGCGCTCCATCGCGCTGCCCTCGCTCGCATAGCGGTTCGCGTCGGCCATGAGCTCAAGGCGCTGCCGAATGCGCGTCGTCCTCTCCTGGATGGCGTCCGAGGAGAGGACGGCGGCGGACTTCTCGTAATAGGTGATCGCGTCCTCGAAAAGCCCCTCCTGGTCGTAGGCGGAGGCGGTGTCGCGCAGCCACTCCGCCCGTTGTCGCTTGACGCGAAGCGCGTCGATCTCCTCCTCCTCCTTCCGGATGAGGGCCGTGCCCTCCTCGGTGGGCCACACGACCTGAGCCAGGCGGAGGCTCTTCAGGGCGTCGTCATGAAGTCCCTTTGCGATCTGACCCGAGGCCTTGTTGCGGAAGTCCAGCGCGCGCAGGAAGCGCGAGTGCTTGGTGGTCATCGCTCGAAACTCCTTCGCGATGTCCTGGTCCCTTGGGGCCGCCGCTTGAGCCTCGGCTCCCAGCTCCATGGCTTTCGCGTAGTCCTTTGCGTTCCAGGCCTCTTCGGCGCGCTCCCACGTTTCCCAGGCCTGGCGGGCCTCCTCCGACTCCTGCAGGACCGAGCTGGGCAGGGTGACGCCGATCGTGCTGCTGCCGCTCCCCAGGAGGACACCAGCCCCGTTGAACGCACTGACGGCGACCTCGCTGTCCCCTGCCTCGCTGCGAGCGATGAGGAGGTCAGCCCCTCCGTCCGCGCTCAGGACGGCGGTGGAGGGGTCAGCGGTCCAGGAAAAGGAGGCCTCCCCGTTGAAGGCGGGGACGAGCTGAGCTCGAAGCCTTATGGGGCGATTCGTCATGAGCGCGTCCTCGGACACGCTCGCCTTTTCCGTGGCGTCCCACAACGCGACGAGATCGCGCGAGGCAACGACGATCTCGATGGCGTACTCCTTTGGCGTCAACGTCATTTCGGCATCGCCCAGGGAGGCGCCGCTATAGTCGTGGACGATAGCCGTCACCGTGATGGGAAGGGTGTTGGCGGGGGTGAAGGCGCACTCACGCCCCCCTGCGCGCAGCAGGACGGGCTTGACGTCGCCGCTGATGGCCCACTCGATGACGGCGTCCGAGGGGACGGAGGCGGGGTCTGCTATGAGGACGACCTCCGTGCCCACGTGCGGCTCCTCCTCCATAAGGATGGCGGGCTGCGCCGCCTCCGCCGGGAGGCCCAGACGTGTCAGGCTGAGGGCGAGGACCACCATGAGCGCCGCAAATCGCTTTGCACTCCCTGAAAAAACGCTCGAAACGCAAAAAAGTCCTTTCATCGAGAGCATGAGGGATCTACTCCTTACGTCAAAAGGTCTGTGAGCCGCAGGGGCGGTCCGGAAAGCGGCATCCGTCGCCTCGGCGGGCTCGGGAACTTCTGTCCCCGATCGGGGAAGAGGGCGACGTGTAGTTATCTTCAATTTTACGCTATTTCAACTGGAAAATCCAACGGTTGCGTCGGTGGAGGACGGTGGACGGATGGCCGGGGCCTGCCCAGGCGCCGCGCGTTCCCTCAAGGAGGAGGAGGTCGGGCACAGGGGGGTTTCTTGAGTTTTTTCAAGCCTGTCGCATACTGTCTTCGGTGAACAACTCAGGCTGAGTACTTCCGCTTCCTTTGTTTTTGAGTTACAATTAGGCGGGCGGACAGGTTCGTCGACTGCTCGAGGATCGCCGGGGAGATGTCGGGCCGCAGGGAGTGCACTGCAGCGGCTTCAGGGATTGTCCACTGCCCCGCTTGTCAGTCAGAGGACTGAGAGGGCCGATGCCGTCGGGGCGACGGGCGGCCGACGATTGACCATATACGCGGAGGTGAATGGATGTGCGGCTTCTGACACGATCCGACTTCGATGGATTGATGTGCGCGGTGCTCCTGAAGGAGTTGGATCTCTTCGACGATAAAAAGTTTGTACACCCCAAGGACATTCAGGACGGGACCATTGAGGTGAACTCCAACGATATCCTGGTGAACATCCCCTATGCTCCGGGGTGCGGTATGTGGTTTGACCACCACACGAGCGAGGACTCGCGGGGAGTGATGCACCAGTATAAGTACACGGGGGCGTCCTGGCCCGCGCCCAGCTGCGCGCGGGTGATCTACGAGTACTACGGCGGCGGTCGGGGTGCCCTCGTCCGCTTCAAGGACATGGTGGTCGAGGCCGACAAGTGCGACTCGGCGCACTTCTCCCGCGACGAGGTGCTGAACCCGCAGGGGATGGTGCTCTTGTCCTTCATCATGGACCCAAGGACGGGGCTGGGGCGTTACCGGGACTTCCGCATCTCGAACTATCAGCTCATGGACTGCCTGATCGACTACCTGCGCACGATGTCGGTGGACGAGATCATGCAGTTGGAGGACCTCCAGGAGCGCGTCCGCCTCTACAACGCCCACAAGGACCTCTTCGTCGAGATGATGAAGAAGTACTCCTGGACCCGGGAGGCCGCCGTGGTCACGGACCTGCGGGGCGTGGAGGAGACCTACGTGGGCAACCGCCACGTCATCTACGCGCTCTTTCCGGACCAGAACGTCTCCGTTCGCGTTTTTGACGGGAAGAACAAGGAGTTCTGCGTGTTCTCGGTGGGGTACAGCATCCTGAACCGCACGGCGACGGTGGACGTCGGCAAACTGATGCTGAAGCACGGAGGCGGCGGACACCGCAGGGTGGGCACCTGCCAGGTGCCCTATGGGGAGGCCGACGCGGTCCTTGAGGACATCCTGACCGAGATCAACAAACAGAACTGGCAGATGCTGAACATCACCGGCCTGGAGGAGGGCTAGGCGGGAAGCGGACGCCAGGGCCCCGAGGGCGGGTTTTTCCTCAAAGAAGGCGGCCCCGCTCCCGGGGCCGTTGTTTTGTCGGCGGACTCACGTTTTGGAGGCGTGTCATGTTATCCTCGGATTTTCTGATGGACCTTGCCAGGCGGATTCAGGAGGGCCTGAAGCTAACGGAGCAGGAGCTGCTCAGACGGGCTTCGGAGCCCGCGAGCGAGGGCGACGCGGCAGGCTTTTCCCCCAACGAGGCCATTTCGGGCAGGTCGGCCGACCGCGATCTGGCGGGGAACTTCGCTGTGGCCATCGCGAAGCTGCTGGACGAAGGGGGCGTCTCCGAGGCGGACCTCGCGGAGAAGCTCGGGTGCCTCGTGGAGGACGTCCACGCCCTGCGCCGCAGGAGCCCGTCGCTCCCCAGCCGGGAGCTCCTGTCCGTGCTCGCGCTGAAGCTCGCGCTGACGCCGGAGCAGGCGAAGGACCTCTTCCTGGCGGCGGGCTACGAGTTCTCCAAGTGCGAGGTCAGCGACATCGTGCTCCTCTACTGTCTGGAACAGGGCGTCTTTGACATCGACGAGGTCAACGACGCCCTGACGTGCTTCAACCTGAAGAGGCTGTCCCCTCAGGCGGCCGTCGTGGAGCTGGATCGACGGGCCTGGGTAACCTTTCACTAAACGATAGAATACGTACGGAGGTCTTTTTATGGACGGAATGGACGAAAGGACTTTTTACATCACGACCCCCATCTACTACGTCAACGATGTCCCTCACATCGGGCACGCCTACACGACGATCGCCTGCGACGCCATGAGCCGTTACAAGCGCATGAAGGGCTGCGACGTGCGCTTCCTCACCGGAACGGACGAGCACGGACAGAAAATTCAAGCTGCGGCGGAAAAGAGGGGCGTCACGCCGCAGGACCTCGTGGACCGGATACACCTTAACTTCAAGGAGTTGTGGCGCGTCCTGAACATCAGCAACGACGACTTCATCCGCACGACGGAGCCCCGTCACGTCCGCGTCGTTCAGGACATGTTCAAGCGGCTCATGGATCAGGGGGACATCTACAAGGGGGAGTACGAGGGGAAGTACTGCGTCCCCTGCGAGGCCTACGTCCCGGAGTCCAGCATGGGGCCCGATGGCACCTGCCCGGACTGCGGACGCCCCCTGACGGTCATGAAGGAGGAGAGCTACTTCTTCCGTGGGTCGCGGTACGTCCCGCAGTTGATCGAACACTACGAAAAGCACGTGAAGGGCGTGATGCCGCGCATCCGCTACAACGAGATCATGAGCTTCCTCAAGGGGGAGGTGCGGGATCAGTCCGTGTCGCGGACGACGCTGAAGTGGGGCATCCCCGTTCCCGGCGACGAAAAGCACGTGGTTTACGTCTGGTTTGATGCCCTGATCAACTACGCCTCGGCCATCGGCTACCTGGACGACCGGCCTGCGTTCGACCGCTACTGGCCCCACGTCCGGCACGTGGTGGGGAAGGACATCATCCGGTTTCACTGCGTGATATGGCCCCTGATGCTCCTGGCGCTGGGGCTGCCGTTGCCCGTTTCTATCATCGCTCACGGCTGGTGGACCGTCGATGGGGAGAAGATGAGCAAGTCCAAGGGGAACGTGGTGGACCCCCGCAGGGTGGTGGAGGAGTACGGGCTGGACCCGTTCCGCTACTTCCTGCTGCGCGAGATCCCCTTTGGGCACGACGGGGACTTCTCCGAGGCGGCGCTCGTGGGGCGCATCAACAGCGACCTGGCCAACGACCTGGGGAACCTGCTGAACCGGACGCTCAAGATGATCCAGGACTACCGCGAGGGGAGGGTTCCCGCGGAATCCCTTCGGGAGATGCCTGAGGCGCGCGATCTGCAGTGCCAGGCCCAGGCGGCGCTCGAAGGGACGGATGAGGCCATGGAGGACTTCAGCTTTGACGAGGCCCTGAAGCGGATATGGGCCTTCATCGGCCGGGCCAACAAGTTCATCGACGAGACCATGCCTTGGAGGCTGGCGAAGGAGGGGAATGGTGACGCGCTGGACTCCGTGCTGCTGAACCTCTATGAGGCGTTGCGGCTCTCGGCCCTGATGGTTGCCCCCTTCATGCCGGAGACCGCCCAGCGGATATGGGAGCAGCTCGGGCTTGAGGGTGACCCCTTGAAGTGTCTCTACGACGACTTCCGGTGGGGCGCCGCGGCGGGGACGCGCGTGGGGAGGGCGGAGGTACTCTTCCCGCGCATCGACGTCAAGGAGTGGAAGAAGGCCCACGGCGAGAAGGCCGTGGCGGCGAAGGAGGATAAAGCCATGGCGGAGGAGCGCAGGGACGAGATCTCGATCGACGACTTCAGGAGGGTTGAGATGCGCGTGGCGCAGGTGGTCAAGGCGGAGGAGATCCCGAAGTCGCGCAAGCTCTACAAGCTGGAGGTGGACCTGGGCTACGAGAGGCGCACCGTCTGCTCCGG
>NZ_CALHIQ010000162.1 GCF_938030725.1 uncultured Fretibacterium sp.
GGAAGGCGCGCATGGCGGCACGGACGCGCTGCGCCTCCGCTCCCTGCCGCTCAAGTCGCTCCCTCACGGACGGCAACAGCATAGCCGTCGCCCCCACGACCGCGAAGAGGGCGAACCCCAACACGGAGATCGTCTGGACGCGGTACCTGTTCCAAAGCTCGCGCCACATTGCCGCCCCTCCTCCCCAATTCGTCCGGCTCTCCGCCCGTGCCCCACCGTGGAGCAAAGCGGTCATCGTCTTGCGCTCGCCGCGATCTTCTTTGAAGCAATCAGGATAAAAGATACCACGGAACCCGGCGCAGGTCCAGAGCACGGTGCGGCGAAAGAGCCTATGGGCAAACCCGCGAAAACTCACAGGCCCCTCCAGTTGAAAATGACAGAGCGTGATGCCTCGCAAATCACAGGCTGCGGCGGTTTATCGAGGATTGTGCTCGTCTGGGGCAGGTTTCATTCCGTAGCCGTCGAAGATTCGGGAGGCGTCCCCCTTCCAGAATCGGGCGATGCCGAAGGCGCACTCCACCGCAGCGTCCGCCCTGGCTGCCAACAGCACGTGCAGATCCCCCAACAGGCGAACGTAGCCCTCTACGGCCGCGTCGTAGCGGACCCCATCCGAGAAAATGTCGTCCGAAACGACGATGAGGTCCCGCACGCGATCCTTCAGGGCCAGGGTGGAGCGCAGGATCTCGCCTCGCACCTCGTGGGCGCCGCGAACGCTTCCGTCCTCCAGGAACATCTCGTTGGCGGCCCAGTTGGGGAGGCATTCCAGCAGCACGAGGGCGCCCCTGGGGATGGAGTGCAGGACGCCCGTCAGGTCCCGCTCCCGTTCGACCGTCAGAAAGCCGCGCCCGCTCCGAGCCCTCCTGTGGCGCTCCACGCGCCGTCGCATGTCCTCATCGCTCACGCGGGCCGTCGCCAGGTAGACGCGCGGGACATCCGGCGACAGCGCCAGCGCGGCCCGCTCCGCCCACTCGCTCTTTCCGCTGCGCACGCCGCCCGAGATGAAGAGGAACATCAGGCCCTCGCCGGAGCGTTTTTCGTCAAATTCATGTAGAATAGGGGGACGTATCGCGGTCCGCCGCGGAAGCGGACCGACCGTGACAAGACGCCTTGAATCGAGGTGACGTGTGTCGTGGACATCCTTCGCTCCTTTCTGCTCGCGTGCTCCTTCCTCACCATCCTGCCCGTGCCGGCAACGGAGTGGACGGAGGACAACCTGCGGCCTTTCTGCCTCGCGTTCCCTCTGGTGGGGGTTCCTCTGGGAGCCCTGTGGGGACTTCTGGCGTTCGCCCTTTCAAGCTGGGGCGCCTCCCCTGCGCTGCGCGGGGTCGTCATGACGCTCTGCGCGCTGGCTCTGACGGGAGGCATCCACATGGACGGCCTCATGGACACGTGCGACGCGCTCCTATCGCGGCGCGACCGCGAGGCGCGGCTCAACATCCTCTCCGACCCCCACGCGGGGTCGTTCGCCGTCATGGGCTGTGCCGCCGTCCTGTTGCTGCAGTCCGCGACCTTCGCGGAGCTGCTCTCCGCTCTCCCCTCCAGGGCTTTTCTGCTCCTCCTTAGTACCATCCCTCTGTGGTCGCGGCTCGGCATGGGACTCCTGCTGAACGCCACGCCCTTTGCGCGGGAGGACGGGCTCGCCAGAACCCTGGGGGCGCTGCGCACGAGGCGGCACTCGATCTATCTGATCGCGGGGGCGGCCCTGCTGGCCGCGTGGAACTTCCGGACGGCGGGTGCGCCGGCGCTCTACCTCCCCCTGACGGAGTGTGCCGTCTTCCTCCTGTGGCGGCGCTGCTGTCTGATGGCCTTCGGGGGCGTCGCAGGGGACCTCCTGGGGGCTCTCAACCTGCTCTCGGAAACGGCAATGCTCCTAGTCCTGAGGGGGATGCTGTGAGCGCACAGCCGATGCACCTGATCCTGGGCGGCCGGCACATGGGAAAACGCGCCTACGCAGACTCCCTCTACGGCCCCGCCCTCGTGCCGTGCGACCTCGCCTCGGCGGACCTCGCCCTCCTCACCTCCGCCGACAGGGTCCTCAACCTGCAGGAGGGGGTTCGGCGCCTCCTGTCGGCCGGAGCCGACGCCGGCGAGTTCTTCAGGGCTCACCTGGAGGACCTCAGGACCTGCGTCCTCATTGGGACGGAGGTCGGCTGCGGCGTCGTCCCCACGGACCCCATGGAGCGGCGCTGGCGCGACGAAACGGGGTTCCTCTACCAGATGCTGGCGCACGAGGCCGCGATCGTGGACAGGGTCTGGTGCGGGCTGGCCCTTCGCCTTAAGGGGTGACGGCGATGACGCGGAGCAAGCCGCCTGCGACCGCCAACCGCATCGCGAGCCGGTGAAGGCTTGAACTTTGCAAGCCGCCAATTTTCAAGAAAGCGCTGCCGAACCTCTCCACGGGACGGTCAGGCGCCGCCTTGACAGCTTTACGGATGAAGCCGCGCTCCCTTTGAGCATGGAAGGAGAGCCCATGAAACGCAAATACGTTTTCTTTGACATCGACCACACGCTGCTCAGCCACGTGGGGACGAGCCACATCCCGCCCGAAACGCGCGAAGCCCTTCGGCTCCTGAAGGCGAACGGGCACGTTCCCGCCCTCGCGACGGGGCGCGGGGCCTTCCTCGCCCACCCCATTGCGAAGGACCTCGGCATCGAGCTGCTCGTCTGCGCGGACGGCGCCCACATCCTCAACGGCGGAAGGACCCTGCACCGAACCTGTCTACCGGCGGTTGCCCTCGACGACCTCCGCAGTCTGGCCGCGCTGCGCCCGGAAGAGGTCGCCGCGATGGACGATTGCTTCATCTACACGGACAACAAAAGCGAGGACTGGCGGACGTACTTTGAGGCTCAGGCGGGGTACGCCTGCGTCCGTCCCCTGCGGGAGATGGATCGGGCGTTCCTGGGCTGCCTGATGGTGCGGCCGCCCCTACGAGGGGATTACGGCCCCTTCACCACGCCGCCTGCAGGCGTCCTGATCGAGGCCCTGCACGACCTCGTCGAGATGCGGGCCGAAGGCGTCTCGAAGTGGAACGGCATCGAGCGCGTCATGGAGCACTTCAGGACGGACGCCTCCGACGTCATCACCTTTGGGGATGGGCTCAACGACGTGGAGATGCTGCGCCGCGCCTCGATCGGCGTGGCGGTCGCGAGGGCTAGTCGGGCGGCCAGGGACGCGGCCTCCTTCGTCGCCGAGGACATCGACGACGGCGGCATACTCAAGGCATGCCGCCACCTGAAACTGATTCCGGACGGGGATTGACCGACGGCACGATCCCCCCTTCGTCAAGGACAGGAGGCCCCGCCGCATAACCGGCGGGGCCTCCTCTGCGGTGCAGAGGCCACGGGCGGGATCAGTTCTCCTCCGCGTCTTCCTTCTTGTGGGCGGCGATGACCTTCTTGGCGATGTCGGCAGGGACCTCCTCGTAGTGGGAGTACTGCATGACGAAGCTGCCCTCGCCCGACGTCATGGAGCGGAGGACGATCGCGTAACGGAACATCTCTGCCATGGGGGCCTGCGCCTTGACGACCTGCAACTTGCCGTGGCCCTCCGTGCCCATGATGCGACCGCGGCGGCTGTTGAAGTCACCCATGACGTCGCCCATGAACTGTTCGGGGACCGTGACCTCCACGTTCATGATCGGCTCCAGGAGCACGGGCGAGGCGTCCATGATGCCCTTGCGGAACGACAGGCGCGTGGCCAGCTTGAAGGACATCTCGGAGCTGTCCACGTCGTGATAGGAGCCGTCGTAGAGTTCGGCGCGGAAATCCACAACCGGGAAGCCCGCCAGCGGTCCCTCCGACATGTACTCGTGGAGCCCCTTCTCCACCGCCGGGATGAAGTTGCGCGGCACCGCGCCTCCAACCACGCTGTCCACGAACTCGAAGCCCGCGCCGCGCTCCAGCGGGCTGTAGCGGATGTAGACGTCGCCGTACTGGCCGTGGCCGCCGCTCTGTTTCTTGTGCTTGCCCTGGGCCTCGGCCGTCTTGCGAATGGTCTCGCGGTAGGGCACCTGGGGCGTTTGGGTCTCGAGGTCGATGCCGTAGCGCTCCTTCATGCGGGACAGGACGATGTCGATGTGCAGGTCGCCCATCCCGGAGAGGACGTTGTCGTGTGTTTCCGGGTTCTTCTCGAACGTCAGGCCCCGGTCCTCGTCCAGCGTCTTGGAGATGGCCGTCCCCAGCTTATCCTCGTCCGCCCTCGTCTTGGCCACGATCGCCACGCTGTAAACGGGGGCCGGATACTCGATTTTAGCGTACTGGTACGGCGCTCCGCCCTTCGTGCCCAGCGTGTGCCCCACCTTCGTGCTCTGCAGTTTCGGGATGGCCACGATGTCGCCGGCGATTGACGTCGCTGCCGTCCTTGCCGCACATCATCTTGAAGGAGCTGATCCGCTCGTCCTCGCCCTTCTTGACGTTGTAGATGTTGTTGCCGTCGGAGGAAAGCCTGCCGGCGTAGACGCGGATAAAGGACAGTTTGCCGACGTAGGGGTCCACCATGACCTTGAAGCAGAGGGCCGAAAACGGGTCGTCCAGGTTCGGCTTCACCTCGACCGCCTTCTCGCCCTCATACGCCTCGACGCTGCCGACGTCCACCGGGGAGGGGAAGTAATCCGCGACGAAGTCCAGCATCTGCGGCACCCCGACGTTTGCCGTCGCAGACCCCGTCAGGACGGGCATCACGCGGCGCGAAACGATGGCCATCTTCAGCGTTCGGGCCAGGTCCGCCTCGGACACGGCCCCCTCCCCCTCGTCCAGGTACTTCTCCATCAAGGCGTCGTCCATCTCGACGGCGGCCTCCAACAGCGCCTCCCTTGCCGCCTTTGCGGCGTCGGCCATGTCGGCGGGGATGGGTTCTTCGGTAAACTTTCCGCTGCCGTCCAACGGGTACTTGTAGGCCTTCCCCTTCAGGACGTCAACGATGCCGCTGAGTTTGTCCGCCGAACCGATGGGCAGGAAGACCGGCAGGGCGTTCGGCGAGAACTGCTCATGGATGTCCGCGAGGACCTTCTCGAAATCCGCGTTCTCCCGGTCCATCTTCGAGATGTAGAAGGCGACGGGCACGCCCTGATTCCCGGCGTACTCCCAGGCGCGCCCCGTCTGGACCTCGATGCCGCCCACCGAGCTGACCAGGATCACGGCGGTGTCGGCGACGCGAATGGCGGCGCTCATCTCCCCCGCGAAGTCGGCATAGCCCGGTGCGTCCAAGACGAAGAACGTCTTTCCGTTCCGCTCCATCGTCAGGAGGGAGGTGCTGATTGAGATTTGGCGTTTCTGCTCCTCAGGCTGGAAGTCACTGACCGTGTTGCCCGTCTGTACAGAGCCCATGCGTGTGACCTGCCCATTGTCGAAAAGCATCGCCTCGGCCAATGAGGTCTTTCCTGCGCCGCCATGGGCTACCAGCGCGAAACTCCTCGTGTCCTCAGGTTTACGTACTCCCATCCTCCAACACCTTCCTCGATTTAGTTTTTCTAAAAAATAAAGCCTTGCTGGCCTTTATCCTATCGCCCCTTGCAGGACGTCAATCCCTTAAAGTCCCTCAAGCAGTTTCGCAATCCTGTCGGGCAGCTCAGCCGGATTTGCCTGTCCCTTCGCTTCCTTCATGACCAGGCCCTGGAGGAACTTCATCTTCTTGCCCTTCGTGTCCTTGCCCGACCGGATCACGTCCACGACGTCACGGTTCGCCTCCAGCACCGCGCGGATCATCTCCGTCAGCGCGTCGTCCGTGACGCCGCCCTCGGTGACGCCGCAAGCCTTTGCCGCGTCGTCGACGGCCGTGCCCGTTTCCGCCATGCGGTCAAAAACGGCCTTGGCCTGGGTCGTGGAGAACCGGCCGTCCTCAACGCGCTGAACGAGCTCCGCCAGTGCCCTGGGGGCGATCTTGAGGTCCTCCAGCCCGATCTGCCGCTCGTTCAAGGTCCGCAGGACCTCCGTCCGAACCCAGTTGGCCGCACGGACCGGCGCTGCGCCGGCCGCGACGCAGGCCTCGAAGTACTCCGCGAGGTCCCTGGAATCCGTCAGGACGTCCGCGATCTCAGGAGGGATATGCATCTCCTCTACGTAACGCTCCGCCTTCACGTCGGGCATCTCAGGCATCATCGCGATGACCTCGTCCGCCCACTCCTTCGAAACGACGAGGGGGGGCAGGTCCGGATCGACGATGAACTTGCGGTAGAACTCCTTGGAGCGCGACGCCGTGGTCACGCCCTTGGCGTCGTTCCAGTGGCGCGTTTCCTGAAGCACCTGTCCGCCCTGGAGCATGACCTTCTTCTGGCGCTTGATCTCGTACTCGATGGCGCGCTCCAGCGCGTGGAAGGAGTTCATGTTCTTGACCTCGACCTTCTTCCCCCAGCGTCCGTCGGAGCACTTCATGGAAACGTTCGCGTCAAAGCGCATCATGCCCTTCTCCAGGTCCACGTCCGAGGCCCCGGAGTAGCGCACGCGGCGGCGAAGCGTCGTCACGTATTCCACCGCCTCCCGCGCCGAGGAAACGTCCGGCTCGGACACGATCTCGGCCAGCGGCAGCCCGGAGCGGTTGTAGTCCACGTAGGATGTCGCCGCGCCTTCCAGACGCCCGTCGGCCGCGCTGTGGTGGAGGCGGCCCACGTCCTCCTCAAGGTGAAGGTGGTGGACCCGAATCCTCTTGAGCTTCCCCTCGTCGTCGTGGACCTCGATGTATCCCGTGGTCACGATGGGAAGGTCGCACTGGCTTGTCTGGTAGCCCTTCGGCAGGTCGGGATAGAAGTAGGACTTGCGGAAGAAGAGCGACTGGGGCTGGATCGTGCAGTGCAGCGCCAGGCCCGCCAGCATGCCCTGCTGCACCACCCTGGCGTTCAGGCGCGGCAGCGCGCCGGGAAGCCCCATGCAGATGGGACAGATGTTCGTGTTGGGGTCCGCGCCGGTGTCCGTGGAGCAGCCGCAGAAAATCTTGGTGTCCGTCTTGAGCTGAATGTGGATTTCGATGCCGATAACGGGCGTAAACGTCAGTTCGCTGTTCATGTTCTCATCCTTCCCGGACATATCAGAGCCCTCCCCGCGCGATGGAGGGAGAGCCAAGGCACTCCTCCAGCGTCAGCCCCGCGTTCAGCAGGTCGGGGTCGCTCCAGCGGGCGCCAATCAGCTGCAGCCCGACGGGCAGTCCTGAAGCCGCGTGCTCCACGAAGAAGGAGAGCCCCGGCAGCCCCGCCAGGTTCACGGGCAGGGTGTAGAGGTCCGATTCGTAGCCCTTCATCTTGTCCCGGTCCGTTTCCCCGATCTTCGGCGCCAGCAGCGGCGTGACGGGCTGAAGGATGAAGTCGGCGCTCTCGAAAGCCTTTGCGAACTCCCGTGCGATCAGCGTGCGCACCTTCGTCGCCGCGACGTAGTACTCGTTGCAGCGCGTGGGCTCCGTAAGGCAGGTGCCGGCGATGATGCGCGACTTCACCTCGCTGCCGAATCCCGCGGAGCGCACGGCCTCGAACATCTCCTTGCTGCCGACCGCGTCGTCCACCGTGTAGCCGTAACGGATGCCGTCGTAGCGTTCGAGGTTCGTGTGGGCCTCGGACATGGCCAGTGCGTAGTAGCAGGACACCGCATAGCGGGCGACGATGGGGAGCCCCACCTCCAGGATATCGGCCCCGGCGTTCTCCAGGAGCCTGCGAACGCGCGCCATGGCGTCCGCGATGGGGGCCTCCAGGGTGAAGGCCTGAAACTCCTTCACCAACGCCACCCGCTTCCCCTTCAGGTCCATTTTGTGGGGCGTGAAGTCAAAGGACTTTCCGGGGACGCTGCTGGAGTCCATGGGGTCGTAGTGCGCCAGGACCGCCATCGCGAGCTGCAGATCCGACACCGTCCGGGCGAGGGGCCCCACCTGGTCCAACGAGGAGCCGTAGGAGATGACGCCGTAGCGGCTCACCATGCCGTAGGTCGGCTTGAGCCCGTAGACGCCGCAGTAGGAAGCCGGTTGACGGATGGAACCGCCCGTGTCGCTGCCCAGCGCGCAGGGGACGTAGGCCGCCGCGACGGCCGCTGCGCTGCCGCCCGAGCTGCCCCCCGGAACGTGCGTCACGTCCCAGGGGTTCTTCGAGGGGCCGAAGGCGGAGTTGCCGCAGGTGTTCCCCATGGCGAACTCGTCCATGTTGGCCTTGCCCAGCAGGACCGCTCCCGCCCCCTGCAGGAGGGACCACACCGTCGCGTCGTACGGCGGGCGCCAATCGCCCAAAATCTTGCTGGCGGCCGTGGTCCGCACGCCCTTCGTGCAGAGGTTGTCCTTCAGCACGACGGGAACGCCGCCCAATGGGCCGACGTCCTCCCCGCGCGCGATCCGGGCGTCGATCTCCGCTGCCCTCCTGCGGCCCTCCTCCGTCAACGTGATGAGGGCCGCAAGCTTCGGCTCGCAGGAAACGGCACGGGCAAAACAGGCGTCAAAGAGCTCCAGCGCGGAAAACTTCTTCGTGCGGACGCCCTCGGCGGCGTCCCGCAGGTTCAACTCAAAGAGCTCCATGATCAATCCTCCATAATGCGGGGGACCTTGAAGTAGTCCCGCTCCACGTGCGCGCTCTCGCGCAGGATCACATCCCGGCCCCCAAAGGGCTTGAGGACGTCGTCCCGCAGCGGACACTCCATCGTTTCAGCGAAGCAGAAGGGCTCCACGTCCTTGAGGTCCAGCTCCTTAAAGCGATCCAACATGTCCAGAAAGTCGTTGATGTAGCCCACGGCTGCGGCCAGCTCACCCTCCGTCAGAATCAGGCGGGCCTCCAGGGCGATATCGCGCACTTCGTCACTGCTCAACTTCATCGCCGCACTTCCTCTCACTCTTTCCGAAAGATTCAAAATCCGCGGCCGTGCCCTCGCTTCGGCCGCCGAATTATGCACACATTATGAAATTATAGCAGTTAGGGGCTTTCTTTCAAGACAAACATCACCGGGCCCAAGCCCCGGCAGGGGCAAACCCCCTTCGGGAAAACAAAGGGGCTGCCCGAAATCGGCAACCCCATTTTCTACGCGTCGTTACGCTTCAGGCCTTTCAGTCGGCTCTCTTTACCCTATGTCAAATAAGGGGCGTGGCGGAGCGATGAAAACTCAAGCCCTTCGCTTCAGCAACAATGCCGCTCCCAGAACCAGCGAAAACCCGCCCAGCCCTGCGTTGCAGCCGCTGTTCCGTTTATTCTCGGAGTCAGTCGAAGCTCCGGGGACGTCCACGATCAGGGTCGAGGCGTAATAATCGGCCTTCCGATCCGTCCCCGCAGGGGGCACGCCATGCATGATCCCAAAACAGTTGTACCCAGCGTTCTTCAGAGTGAAATCAAAGGTTCCGTCCGCCCTGGTCGTCGCAATCTCGGTGGTGTTCGTCGGGCCTTCATCGCCGATGACCACCTTCGACGCCTGGTCGGCCCACTCCACCTTAGCTCCGCTCAGGGGCTGACCTTTGAACAGGGCCCTGAAGGTCACCGTCTTTCCCGCCGCGAACTCGGCCACCTCGCTCACGGGAACGATCTCGAGCACTTCATTGCCGCCTGCCGCCCGGGTGGAGAGGCCATCGGCCTTTGCATTCAGAATCTGCTTCGAATAACCCCAGTAGTGCATCTTCATTTGGGGAGAAGGCGCGTAAGTGACGTCGTTCACCCTCGCGTCCAGGATCACCGTTCCTTCCTTTTTCAACGTTGCCTGCGAAACGTGAGAATCCGTCCCTTTCTCAATGACAGCCCCCGGGTCGTCGTAGTCCTTGAACTCCGGAAAGGACTCAGAGGTCCCATCCGCGTAAAGGAACCGGGCTGAAAAGATATCGGACCCCAAGTGCAGATGCGCCGCTCCGGCCTGCACCTTCAAAAACTCTTCCGTAAAGGAGAGCTTGGCCGTATAAGATCTTCCGACCGCTACAGAATGAACGCTCGTGTCGGGGATTATGGAGAAGAAATGCGCCTCGGCCGACACGGCCCCGTACAGGGAAAAAACCACAGAAAATACCGCTGCTAAAAACCAGTTACGCCTCAAGATACTCACTACTCCTTCAATTTGGATATTAAAGAATCCCCTTTTCACAGGGAATTCAACGACCTTTTTCTTCCCAATAATTACATTATACCCTTCCAAAAGTTTATTCGAAGTAACCTAAGTTAATATTTATGTACAAAAGTTTACAACAAAAAATTTCTGCGTCAAGCGGCGGAATTTTTCCCAAATTTTAGCTTGACTTTCTGTTATGCTTGTGTAATGATTTGCAGCATCGTTTGGCGAGCCTCTTTTACTTAAAGAGGAGGGTCTGAGTTTGCGGCCGACAGGCCGTGCGGGCTTTTGGAACCTGGAATCGAGGTCTTTTGAGATGCGTCTTACCGCGGTCAAGCGCTTTAGCTATTGCTTTTTCGGCTTTGCCTATTATTACGGCAGGCCCAATTTGCGCTTGGCTGGGAGTGAAGCTCTTTAACGCACCCTCTTCGTTGCGGCATCAAGAACGCCCCCGGCAGCCATGAAACGCTGCGGGGGCGTTTTCGTTTCTTATATCAAACTATGGAGGTAGTCGTCATGATCATCATTCTGAAAAAAGATCCGGATCCGGCACAGCTTGAGAGCCTCGTCGCGTGGCTTCGGGAGAAGGGGCTTCAGGTTCACACCAGCACGGGCGAGTCCCACATCGTGCTGGGGCTTGTGGGCGACACGGCCTCGATGGACATCGACCTCATCGCTGCGCTCGACATCGTCGAGAGCGTGCGGCGCGTTCAGGAGCCCTACAAGAAGGCCAACCGCAAATTCCACCCCAAGGACACCATCATCGAGGTCGCAGGCCGCCAGATCGGCGGCGGGACCCTAACCATCATGGCGGGGCCCTGCTCCGTCGAGAGCGAGGAGCAGATTCTGGCCGTGGCCCAGGCCGTGAAGGAGAGCGGCGCGACGATGCTCCGCGGCGGCGCCTTCAAGCCGCGCACCTCGCCCTACTCCTTTCAGGGCAAGGGCGTCGAGGGCCTTCGCCTTTTGAGCCTCGCCAAAAAGGCCACGGGGCTGCCTATCGTCACCGAGCTGATGGAGGTCCACCAGCTCGAGTACTTCGACGACGTGGACGTCATCCAGGTCGGAGCGCGCAACATGCAGAACTTCAACCTTCTGAAGGAACTGGGCAAGCAGGACAAGCCCATCCTGCTGAAGCGCGGCATGTCCGGCACCATCGAGGAGCTCCTGATGAGTGCGGAGTACGTCATGAGCGAGGGCAACGAGAAAGTGATCCTCTGCGAGCGTGGCATCCGAACCTTCGAGACCGCAACGCGCAACACGCTGGACCTCTCCGCCATTCCCGTCCTGCGGCAGCAGAGCCACCTCCCCATCATCGTGGACCCAAGCCACGCCACGGGCAAGGCCAACCTCGTCCCCCCGATGGCCCTCGCCGCCGTGGCAGCCGGAGCCGACGGCCTCATCATCGAGGTCCACAACGACCCGCAGCACGCCCTCTGCGACGGAAGCCAGTCCCTGCGCCCCGAGGTCTTCGACCGGCTGGCGAAACAGCTCAAGGCCCTTCACACCGCCGTACAGGACATGGAGAGGACGGCATGAACGTCGGGATCGTCGGCCTGGGGCTCATCGGCGGCTCCATGGCGAAAAGCGTCAAGACGCGCACGCTCCACGCCGTATGGGGGGCGGACATCGACAGTGAAACCATGACGCTGGCCCGCCTGTGCGGGGCCATTGACGGGCCTCTGACGGATGAAAACCTCGCCGACTGCGACCTCCTCCTGCTGGCCCTGGCGCCCCGGTCCGTCGTCGGCTGGGTGCAGGAGCACGCGAAAGGGATCGCCCGCAAGACCGTCGTGATCGACCTGTGCGGGATCAAGCGGGCCGTCTGCCGGGAGCTCGCGCCACTGGCGCGCCAGCACGGCTTCACCTACGTCGGAGGGCATCCCATGGCGGGCCTGGAGCGCAGCGGGTTCGTCAACGCTCAGCCGGACCTCTTCGCCGGCAGCTCGATGATCCTCATGAAGAGCCCGGAAACGGACATCCAGCTCCTCGACCGGCTCAAGGCCTTCTTCACGGACGTCGGCTTCGCCTCCCTCACCTTCACGACCCCGGAGGAGCACGACCGGATCATCGCCTACACCTCCCAACTGGCCCACGTGGTGTCGAGCGCCTACATCCGCTCTCCGGAGGCCCTCGAACGCCGGGGGTTCTCCGCCGGCAGCTTCCGGGACATGACCCGCGTGGCGCGCCTCGACGAAACCCTCTGGACGGAGCTCCTCATGGACAATCGGGACTTTCTCGTCGGCCAGATCGAAACCCTGATCGACAACTTAAACGGATACCTAGACGCTCTGAAGTCGGACGACGCCACACGCCTCAGAGCTCTCTTGAAGGAAGGTCGGGAGAAAAAGGCCCAGGCGGGAGGGAACTGAATGCCCGCCGTCGTCAGGGTCAACGTGGGGTCAGGGTACGACGTCGAGGTCGGGGCGGGGCTCCTGCAGCGCTGCGGGGAGAGGATCGCGCGGGCGCTGGGACCCCGCAGGGCCTTCGTTGCGACGGACGCCAACGTCGGCCCCCTCTACCTGAGAGCCTGCCTCGACAGCCTGGCCAACGCCGGATTCACGCACGCCTCCCTTGCCCTCCCCGCCGGGGAGGCCGTCAAGAACCTCTCCTCCTTCGGCGAGCTGCTCGAGGCGATGGCCCGTGAGGGCATGAGCCGCACGGACGTCGTCATCGCGTTGGGCGGGGGCGTCATCGGCGACCTGGCAGGCTTCGCCGCGGGGTGCTACATGCGGGGCATCCCCCTCGTCCAGGTCCCCACGACGCTGCTCGCCGCCGTGGACTCCTCCGTCGGGGGCAAGACCGCCGTGGACCTGAGCGCCGGTAAGAACCTGGCGGGGGTGTTTCATCAACCTTCCCTCGTACTGTGCGACACGGACTGCCTGACCTCCCTGCCGGACCGGGAGTATCGGTGCGGGGCCGCCGAGGCCATCAAGGTCGGGGTCCTGGGCGACGAGCCCCTTTTCCGGCTCTTCGAGGAGGAGGCCACGCCGCGGGACCGCCTTACGGACGTCATTCTGCACTGCGTTCGGTACAAGGCGGCCGTGGTGGAGCGCGACGAGCGCGAGCAGGGCGAGCGCAGGCTGCTGAATCTGGGGCACACGGTGGGACACGCCATCGAGCGGTGCTCCGACTTCTCCATCCCTCATGGGCTGGCCGTGGCCGCAGGCCTCGCGATCATCGCGCGCGCCTCGGCAAGGCGGGGCTGGTGCGCTCAGCAGGTGGCCCACCGCATCGAGAGGACGCTCATCAGGAACCGCCTGCCCGCGACCACGGACTTCCCGGCCGAGGCCCTGGCCCGCGCGGCGCTCTCCGACAAGAAGCGCTCCGGCGGCGATATCACGCTGATCACCCCGAAGGAGGTCGGCGTCTGCGAGCTGCGCCGGGTGGGGATCGACGAGCTCCCCGGCGTCATCGCCGACGGCCTCGCCGAATCGGGTGAATCGGAATGAGGGTCCTCATCCGCCCGCGTCCTCTCGCCGGGACCGTCACTGCCCCGGCGTCCAAGTCGGAGGCCCATCGCCTCCTGATCTGCGCTGCCCTCTCCGACCGGCCGACGCGCCTGAGGCTCAACGGCACCTCAGAGGACATCGAGGCCACGGTGGACTGCCTGCGTAGCCTCGGCGCCGAAGTCCTCCAAGAGGAGGGCGCCCTCGTCGTCACTCCCATCCGGCACGTTCCCGACAGCCCCCTACTGGACTGCCGGGAGAGCGGATCGACGCTGCGGTTCCTGCTGCCCGTGGCGACGGCCCTGGCCGGGGAAGTGCGCTTCACCGGCAGCGGACGCCTGCCGGAGCGCCCCATCGGCGCGCTCCAGGCCGCCATGGCCCAGCACGGCGTGTCCTTCAGCGCAGACCACCTGCCGTTCAAGACCTCTGGCCGCCTTCAGGGCGGCGCCTTCGACCTGCCGGGCGACGTCAGCTCCCAGTACGTCACGGGGCTCCTCCTGACCCTTCCTCTGCTCGACGGCGACAACCTCCTGACCGTCCACCCGCCCCTACGCTCCGCCGCCTACCTGGACATCACGCTGACGGCGCTGCGCCGCTTCGGAGTCCGGCCCAGCGAGGAGGGCGGAGGCACGGGGCTCCCCCGGCGCTTTCAGCTTTCGGGGCCTCAGCCGTTCCGCTCCCCCGGTGATCTGGAGGTCGAAGGCGACTGGTCCGGCGCGGCGTTCTTGTTGGCGGCCGGGGCCTTGACCGGCCCCGTGACCGTTCGGGGCCTCGACCCCGCCTCCCCCCAAGGGGATCGGAGGATGCTGGACTTCCTCAAGGCGTTCGGAGCGGAGGTGAGCCTGCGGAAAGACGCGGTCACGGTGGCCCCTGGCTCCCTTCGGGGGCTGGAGGGCTGCCCCCTCGATGTCGATGCGACCCCCGACCTCCTGCCGGTCCTCGCTGCGACGGCGGCGTGGGCCAGCGGCAGGACGGCCTTCGTCAACGGCGGGCGGCTCCGGCTCAAGGAGAGCGACCGCATCGCCTCGACGCTCTCGCTCATTCGCTCCCTTGGAGGCCGTGCGGCGGAAACGCCGGAGGGCGACGGGCTCATCGTCCACGGCGGCGGGCTGGTCGGAGGGACCGCGGAGGGCTTTCACGACCACCGCATCGTCATGGCCGCGGCCGTCGCGGCCTCGCGCTGCCCTCAGGGCGTGACCGTCACGGACGCGGAGGCCTGTTCCAAGTCCTACCCGGCCTTCTTTGAAGACTACGCACGGTTGGGAGGCGATGTCCATGTCCTCTGAGTTCGGCGTCAACATCCGCTTCAGCGTCTTTGGACAGTCCCATGGGCGGGCCATTGGGATCCTGATCGACGGGCTGCCGGCGGGCGAACCCATCGACATGGAGGAGCTGGCGGCCTTCATGGAGCGCCGGCGCCCGGGGAAGTCTCGCCTGTCGACGGCGCGAAGCGAGGCGGACCGGCCCCTCATCCTGTCGGGCGTCCGGGAGGGCAGGACCTGCGGCTCCCCGCTCTGCGCCATGATCGAGAACGCGGACGCGCGCTCGGAGGACTACGGAAAGTTGTCGGACACGCCCCGCCCCGGGCACGCCGATTACACGGCGTGGGCGAAGTGGGGCGGCGCGGCGGACATGCGGGGCGGCGGGCACTTTTCGGGACGGCTCACCGCGCCCCTGTGCGTCGCGGGCGGCATCGCAAAACAGCTCCTGTCACGGCGGGAGGTTTGGGTGGGCGCACACCTGGCGGAGGCCGCGGGGCAGGCGGATGCTCCCCTCCCCCTCCGCCCATCGGCCGAGCTCCTTGCAGCCGTCGCCGGACGGGAGATGCCTGTCCTCGACGAGGAGGCCGGTGCGCGCATGAAGGAGGCCATCCTGAAGGCCGCGGACGAGGGGGACTCCGCAGGGGGCATCGTGGAGTGCGCAGCCATCGGCCTGCCCGCCGGGCTGGGCGAGCCGATGTTCGGGGGCGTGGAGAACCGGTTGGCGGCCGCCCTGTTCGGGGTTCCGGCCGTCAAGGGCGTGGAGTTCGGCGCGGGCTTCGCAGCGGCGCGCATGAGGGGTTCTCAGGACAACGACCCCTTTGAGGTGGACGAGGGGGGGGAAATCCGGACCGCCTCCAACAACGCGGGCGGCATCCTGGGGGGCATCACCACGGGGATGCCCCTGATCCTCCGGGCCGCCGTCAAGCCCACGCCCTCGATCTTCCAGCCGCAGCGCACCATCAGCCTGTCGCGGCGCAAGGTGGCGGAGCTCCGCATCACGGGCCGGCACGACCCCTGCATCGCCCATCGAGCCGTCCCGGTGATCGAGGCCGTAACCGCCTGCGTGCTCCTGGACCTGCTGCACGACAAGCCCCCCGTCCTGAGGCCGGGGGCTGCGGACGATGACGCATAACCGAAAAAACACCGCCATAACATTAGGAGGAAAAATCATGGACATCGCTGAAGTTCGTACCAAGATCGACGACCTTGACCAAAGGATGCTGGACCTCTTTCTGGAGCGCATGAGCCTGATGGGAGAGGTGGCGAAGTACAAGGAGGAGCACCACCTGCCCATCGAGGACCGGACCAGGGAGCGCGAGGTGCTGGCAAGGGTGATGGACAGGGCGGGCGACATGGAGGAGTACTCCTTCTACTTCTTCTCCAAGCTGATGAGCCTCGCCAAGGCCAGACAGAACGAGCTCCTCTCCAGCCCGACCAAGGTACGCGCCCTTGTGGAGCGCGCGGTTGCCCGCGTCGAGGACCTGTTCCCCAAGACGGGGAGCGTGGCCTGCCAGGGGGTGGAGGGCTCCAACGCCCAGGCCGCCTGCGACAAGCTGCTGCCGCGGGGTCGCATCCTCTACATGAAGACGTTCAAGGCCGTCTTCGACGCCGTGGGGTCCGGGCTGTGCCAGTACGGCGTTCTGCCCATCGACAACAGCCTGAACGGCTCCGTGCGAGCGGTGTACGAGCTGCTCAGGGAGCGCAAGTTCTTCATCGTCCGCAGCACCCGCCTCTTCATACGCCACGTGCTGATGGCGAAGCCCGGCGTCAGGCTCAGCGAGATCAGGAACGTCTACTCCCACCCCCAGGCGCTGGGGCAGTGCTCGGACTTCCTGGACTCCCTCAAGGGCGTCGAGGCCATCCCCTACCCCAACACGGCGTCCGCAGCCAGGATGGTGGCGGAGTCCGGGGATCGGACGGCCGCGGCCATCGCGGCGCCCGACTGCGCCGCCCTCTACGGGCTCACCCCATTGAAGGAGGACATTCAGGACAACGACAACAACCAGACCCGCTTCATCTGCATCGCGAAGGAGCCCGTCATCTACGCCGGTTCGAACCACCTGAGCGTCATCCTGGCCTGTGCGAACACCCCCGGCGCGCTGAACGACGTCCTCTCCAAGCTGGCCGCCCACGGGGTCAACATGAACAAGCTGGAGAGCTGCCCCGTCGTGGGGCGCAATTACGAGTTCATCTTCTTTCTGGAGATGGACGGCTCCGTGCAGGACGCGGGCGTCCTCTCGATGCTGGAGGACCTGGAGCGCTCCTGCCCCAGCTTCGACCTCCTGGGAAACTACGCGATCGTCTGAGCATGCCCGCCTTTGGACTCATCGGACGAACGCTGGGGCACAGCTGGTCCGTCCCCATCCACAGGGCGCTTGGCTGCGAGGAGTATCGGCTGTTCGAGCTTGAGCCGGAGGAACTTGAGGGCTTCCTTCGGCGGGAGGACGTGGGGGGGCTCAACGTGACGATCCCCTACAAGCGCGACGTGATGCCCCTCTGCGACGAGCTGGCGGAGAGCGCCCGCCGCGTCGGCAGCGTGAACACGATCGTGCGGGGCCCCAAGGGACTGGTGGGACACAACACCGACCTCTACGGGCTGCTCTGGGCTGCGGAGCGCGCGGGCATCTCCATGGCGGGGCGCAAGGTCGTGATCTTCGGCTCCGGCGGGGCCTCCCTCGCGGCACGGGCCGCGGCGGAAGCGCAGGGCGCCCGGTCGGTCGCCGTCATCTCCCGCAGGGGACCGGACAGCTATCGGAACCTGAACCGTCACGCGGACGCGGAGGTGCTCATCAACGCGACGCCCGTCGGCATGTACCCCCGGACGGGCGACAGGGTCGCGGACCCCGCCCTCTTCCCCCGGTGCCGGGGCGTCATCGACCTGATCTACAACCCGCGGCGAACCGCCCTTCTGATGCGGGCGGAGGAGCTGGGGATCCCCTGCACGGACGGCCTGCCGATGCTCGTGGCTCAGGCGGCCGCAGCGGAGGAACTCTTTACGGGGCACGAGGGCGATGAGGAGGAGGTCCAGCGCATCACGGCCCGCCTGAGGCGTGAGATGATGAACGTCGTCCTGATCGGGATGCCGGGCTGCGGCAAGACGACCGTAGGCCGGGAGCTGGCGCGCTTGACGGGACGCCCCCTGGTCGACCTCGACGAGGAAGTCGCCAGGGCGGCGGGACGGTCCATCGAGGCCATCTTCAGGGAGGAAGGCGAGGGGGAATTTCGCCGCCTCGAGCGCGAGGCGGCGGCGAAGGCCGGGCGCGAGAGCGGGCGGATCATCGTCACGGGAGGCGGTGTCGTCAAGGACTTTGAGAACAACTACCCGTCCCTGCATCAGAACGGGCGCATCTGCCATCTGGAGCGGGACACGTCCCTGCTGGAGCGCCGGGGACGCCCCCTATCGCTCTCCGCGGACCTCGATTCCATGTACCAGGAGCGCCTGCCGATGTACCGGCGATTTCGGGACGCAGCCATCGTCAACGACGCCTCCCCGCGTGACGCCGCGGAGGCGGTCTGGAGGGATTTCCTTGAGAATATTGATCGTTAACGGTCCCAACATGAACCTGCTGGGCCTGCGCGAGCCTGAGATCTACGGCCGGACGACCTACGGGGAGCTGACGGCGATGATCGAGGATGAGGCGGCACGGCGCGGCATCGAGACGCAGTTCTTCCAATCCAACCACGAGGGGGCCATCGTCGATGCCATCCAGGACGCCGCAGGCCGATTTGACGGTATCGTCATCAACCCCGCGGCCTACACCCACACGAGCGTCGCCATACTGGACGCCTTGAAGGCCGTCGGGCTCCCAGCCGTCGAGGTCCACGTCTCCGACCCTGACGTCCGGGAGGACTTCAGAAGGACCTCCTACGTCCGCGCCGCCTGCATCGCCACGGTCAAGGGCAAGGGGCTGCGAGGCTACATCGAGGCGGTCGATATCCTGAATCAGTATTTATGCGGAAAACCGACCAATCCCGCATAGAGTCCTTGCATTTTGATTTTATGTGCTATAATAAAGCGCCTTTCAAGATAACCCATCAACGATTCCATTCAGGACAAAAGTCCCGGGCCCGAAGACAAAGGGCCCGGCTTTTCCTACCCGTTTCTTTACGTTTGCGCACCTCTGTGTTTGAATAAAGAGGGTGGTATCGAGCTTAGGGGCTTCATCAGGGGAGGCGGGGCACGCTGTTAAACGTGCTTTTTACAGCCACCGTCTTGTTGCGTACCTGCTTTCGGTTGGAGGCCCTCAAGAGGGCAGAAAACGCCTCGTCACACGACAGCGACCTTAAGGACCATCAGGACTAAAAGGCAAAACCTCTCCGGATTTTTGTCAACCGCATGGGCTCCGAGGTGCGGCAGGTAAGTATGTACACAATAGTGTACGGAATACTGACAAAACGAAAAATGTACGCTATAATGTACATGACTGGAGGTGAGCAGTATGCTTAGTACGAACATCACGAATTTCAGAAAAAATATTTTTGGAATGTTGGAGCAGACGATCAAGTTTAATGAGCCTGTGAATATCAGTACCAAGGACGGCAACGCCATTGTTATCAGCGAGGAAGATTACAACGGTCTTATGGAAACGCTGTACCTTTCGTCTATTCCAGCTATGAAAGAAAAAATCATTGAAGGATTGAAAACTCCACTGGATGAGTGCTTACCGGAAGATGAAGTGCAGTGGTAATGTATTCAATCGTTTACACAAAGAAAGCAACCAATGATATAAGAAATATCAAGTCGGCGAAATTGGAGAACAAGGCAAAGGCTTTGATAGAGCTGATCCGGGAAAATCCATATCAGACACCGCCGCCGTATGAAAAGCTGCAAGGTGATCTGCAAGGAGCCTGTTCTCGGCGGATTAATATTAAGCACCGCCTCGTATATGAGGTTTTGGAAGAAGAACGGACGGTAAAGATTATCAGCCTATGGACGCATTATGAATTTTAAGAAAAAGGACACTCCCAAGCAATGGGCAGGTCTACGAAAGGGTGGCTGCCCCGTAGGGGCTGGGACTGACGGCCCGTGAGCAAGGGCGAACGGCAGCCGGAAGGCTCCCCGAAGG
>NZ_CALHIQ010000163.1 GCF_938030725.1 uncultured Fretibacterium sp.
CGCGCGGCCTGATGAAGTTTCAGACACTGAAGGGAGACGATACGGGTGACAGTTCCTAACGACTTAATCAGTGTTTCCTTAGATGTCCCGCACGTTGCCCTCAAGGAAGGATCGGTACGTCCGGCGTATGCCCTCGTCCAGATCGATGGTGTGGCGCCATCCCATCTCCCTGAGGAAGGTGACGTCCAGCAGCTTGCGGGGGGTGCCGTCCGGCCTGCCCTCGTCCCACAGGACACGCCCGGCATACCCGACGACGGCGCACACCTTCTCCGCCAGCTCGCGGATCGTCAGGTCCTCCCCCGTCCCGACGTTCACGATGCGCGAACCGTCATGGTGCTCCATGAGAAAGAGGCAGGCATCAGCCAGGTCATCGACGTGGAGAAATTCCCGCCGCGGCGTTCCCGTCCCCCACAGGGTCACCGATTCCGCACCCCTCGCCTTCGCCTCGTGGACCTTTCGGATCATGGCCGGCAGGACGTGAGAGTTCTCCAGGCCGAAGTTATCTCCCGGCCCGTAGAGGTTCGTGGGCATGACGGAGATGAAGTTCGTCCCGTACTGCTGGTTGTACGCCTGACACATCCGGATCCCCGCGATCTTGGCCAGGGCGTAGCAGTCGTTGGTCGGCTCAAGAGGGCCGGTCAGGAGGGCGTCCTCCGGGATAGGCTGCGGCGCGAACTTGGGGTAGATGCAGGAGCTCCCCAGGAAGAGGAGCTTTTTCACCCCCGCGCGCCAGCTCTCGCGGATGACGTTCGTTTCCATCATGAGGTTCTCGCAGATGAAGTCCGCCGGATAGGCAGCGTTCGCGTGGATCCCGCCGACCCTTGCCGCGGCCATAAAGACGTACTCCGGCCTCTCGCCTTCAAAGAAGTCCTGCACTCCCTGCTGTGACAGCAGGTCCAGCTCCCCGTGCGAGCGGAGCAGGAGGTTACAAAATCCCGCAGACGTCAGGCGCCGGACGAGGGCGGAGCCCACCAGGCCTCCGTGGCCTGCGACGTAGATGCGGGCGTTTTGCTCCATCCCATCCATCACAGTTCCTCCAGTGCGCTGCGCACCTCGTAGCCTGCATCCCGGATCAGGATGTCCTTCTTGAAGAGGTCCAGGTCATAGCGGACCATGCGCCGCACCAGGTCCGAAAACGACACCTTGCGCTTCCAGCCCAGCTCCCGCTCCGCCTTCGCGGGGTCCCCCAGGAGCAGGTCCACCTCCGTGGGACGGAAGTAGCGCGGGTCCACCTCGATGAGGACACGGCCAGTCCCGGCATCGACGCCCACCTCGTCAAGTCCGCTTCCCCGCCACTCGAGTTCCATCCCCGCCTCCTTGAAGGCCAGCGTGGCAAACTCCCTCACTGAATGGGTTTCACCCGTCGCGATGACGAAGTTGTCCGGCCGGTCGTGCTGCAGGATGCGCCACATGGCCTCGACGTAGTCCTCGGCGTGCCCCCAGTCCCGCTTCGCGTCCAGGTTCCCCAGCCACGTCTTGTCCTGAAGCCCCAGGGCGATGCGGGCGGCCGCGCGCGTGATCTTGCGCGTCACGAACGTTTCGCCGCGCAGTTCCGACTCGTGGTTGAACAGGATGCCGTTTGAGGCAAACAGGCCATAGGACTCGCGGTAGTTTACCGTGATCCAGTAGGCATAAAGTTTTGCAGCCGCGTAGGGACTGCGTGGATAAAAGGGCGTCGTTTCCCTCTGGGGCGTTTCCTGAACCTTGCCGAAGAGCTCGCTGGTGGAGGCCTGATAAAACCGCGTGCGCTTTTCCATGCCCAGGATGCGTATGGCCTCCAGCAGGCGAAGCGTTCCGATTCCGTCGGAGTCCGCCGTGTACTCCGGCGTTTCAAAGGAAACCTTCACGTGGCTCTGAGCGGCCAGGTTATAGATTTCGTCCGGCTGGACCTGCTGAATGATGCGGATCAAGTTCGAGGCGTCCGTCAGGTCGCCGTAGTGAAGGAAGAAATGAGGGGCCTCCTCGTGCAGGTCCCTGTACAGCCCGTCGATACGGGCGGTGTTGAAGATCGAGCTGCGCCGTTTGATGCCGTGGACGCTGTAGCCCTTCTTCAGCAGAAGCGAAGCCAGGTAGGCGCCATCCTGCCCGGTGATGCCCGTGATCAATGCCGTCTTCATCTGCCTGCCTCCATCGTTCAATTCTCCCGGAACAACCCTTGAACGTTTCCGTTCCTGCGGTACTCTGCAAGCGCTCCCCTGGCCGCCCGGATACCCCGCAACATCGCAGCTAAATCGGGCTTCCTCGCGCGCAAGAGGACCTTCAGAGCAGCGGCATAAGAGAAAAGGCTGAAATTCAGCCGATAAACGTTCAGTTGCGGGCCGCTGACGCCGTCATAAATCGCGTCGAACAACAGGTGGAAATTATACCATTTTGAGGCGGTCATGCCCGCAACGTCGAGCCGCGCAGCGCCGGAAACGTGGTGACACAGCGCGCCGCAGGGTGCGTTCACCAGCGTTTTGCCAAGCTTTTTCTTCAAGTAAAAGGAAAATCCCGAGTCCTCCCCCAGAGAGTACCCGCCGAAGCGCTGAAAGGCCTCAGGGAAGCGCAGCCCCAGTTGGGTGAAGGTTTCGCTGCGAAAGGCCATCCCGCACCCGCTGAGCCAGTCGACGGGAATGCCATGTTGTTCAGGGCAACAGCTTCGGTTGTGCAGGTAGGGCGTCATCCGCCGTGGCGTAGGGCGTTCCGGCTCTGGGCCGTGATAGGTCCCATCTGCGTCCAGCTGCGGGACGTGGGGGATGTTGACCCCCCACACGTTCGGAGCTCCAAACGCTGCTGTTACCCCGGTCAGCGCGTCGCGCGACAGCTCGCTGTCGTCGTCGATAAACAGGACGTAGCGTATGGAACGTTCGTGCATGAGGATCTGCTTCACTGCGTCATTGCGTTGGGAGGCCAGACCGGACCGTGGCGCCCTGAAGTACTTCAGAGGAAACGTCCACGCTCCATCCTCCACTGCCCTCCGAGTTTCCTCGTCTTGGCTGGCGTCCCAGACCACGCAGAGAAAATCTCGAAAGGTCGAACGCTCCAGGCTTGCAAGTGCATGTTTTTTGATCTCGCCGCTGCGGTTCTTAGTGGCGATGATGATGCTCATTATTCCCGACATGCTTTATCACCCTTCCCTGGTGTAAAAACAGGATTTTAACGTTCCGCCCACCAACGCTTCAAAACAAAAATCGTGTTCATGTGCGTATCTGTAAAAAAGCATGTAACTCATTGGGGTCAACATCTCATACAGCTCTAAGTTACTGCTGTTTTATGAGATATTACCATAGCTTTTAGTTCTATGACTTAATCCACCGCTAGGGTTATCCAACCGTCGACGCGAAACGCCGTTTCACTACCACGTCGTATATAACTTGGCGCCTTCTCGTTGAACCAGGTTCCCGGCATGATCACACGTTTTGCCGGGTTCGCGCAAAGCCATGCACCGAGCCAGCTTAAGGTGGAATTTGCGATAATATGGTGCCGACACTGCGTCATAAGGTACAGATCATCCGCCGGTGAGCGCCCCATATCCTCGCAAAGAAAATGGATATTTTCTCCAGGCTCCGGGAAAAAATTCCTGCATAGCATCGGGGCGTTGGAAAAAATATAAAATGTAACATCCTGGCGTCCCAGGGATTTTTGCAGGATATCTATGGCTTTTCGATAATAATTTATTGTAATGACGTCATGCATTGACCCAATATAATCCCCTCCTCGGACGTGTACTGCTGTTGAAATAGTCCCTGCTATCCTTTGTGCCAAGGCTTCGTTTCTGCGGACAACATCGTCAGCAAACGAAAACTGATTCCAAAATTCGGCAGGAAGTACGCTGAGATATTGACTGTTGGCACAAAACCCGCCGATGTAGCGCGCTTTAAGGCTATTGTACACTACGCTGTCGAAGACGGAGAAGTACTTGGGCTCGTAGTAATAATAACGTCGAAAAAAAGCCTCCTCGTTCGCATCGGCCAGTTCCATCCACAACGTTGGGAACGTCTGCAGGAGCTCGAAATCACGTTTTTCTTTGCCCTGAATATCCAGCCCAAACTTCTTGTACCAATCTATGCCAAACTTCACAGGTAGCCCCGATGCGAGTTGTGCGCCCATTCCAACGGAGTATTGCCATATCTGGTTCCCAAGTCCGCCGCTCAGGGGAACGATCACGAGCGGCGAAGCCTTTGTCATCATCTCGGCCCAGCAATGCAGCGCGGAACGGTAAAGGCGCTTCAGGCCCTTGAGCAGTTGGGTGGACCTGTTATTCATTGCCGACCGCCCTCTGAATTCACATCCTCCAATAGCTCCGCCAAGATGTTTTTGAAATGTGGAGTAAAGCACAGAGCCCTGCCTGCGCGCATTGCCCCTTCGGCGAACTGCGCGTAATCGTCGAACAGCTCTCTAAGCCCTTCAGCCATTCCATCAGGCGACAGATTTTTGATCAGAACTCCTGCTCCATAATGCAGGACCTCCTGCAGTCCGGGCACGTCCTGCCCCAGCATGGGGATGCCCGCCGCAAAGTAAGAGTACATCTTCCCGGAGGGACAGGAGATGTAATTAAAGTCGCCCCTTAACTTACCTTCAATGTCGTAAAAGCAAAGGCCTGCGTCAAAGGCCCTCAGATACTCTGCGACCTCTTCCTGAGGCGTATAGGAACTGTCGATCTTCAGCCGTCCCGAGGCCAGCAGCACTCCGTATTTTTTTGTCAGGACGCTCCGGTAGCGTTCGCTGAGGACGCCCTTCAGCGTCAAGGTGAAGGGTTCCGGAAGGACGGACAGGGCGTCAATACAGAACTCAACTCCGTGGACCGGATAGATTGCCCCCATGTAGATCAGGTGAAAGCCCTTCTGCGCCCTTGGCTTGGATGGAGGCATCTGCCTGTTCGAATTCGGCAGGATCTTAAATGGGATCGAAGCGTCTCCAAAGAGAAATCTCTTCCGAAGCTCAGACTGTATCAGAAGCATTTTCACCCCAGCTTTTTTCGTCAATGCCAGCCAGATGTCGTCATAGATCTCAAGGGACACGTAGATGACATTTTCTGAATAAACCCTGCGCGTCACGTAGTATCCCAGCGAGTCCACAGCAAAGATCAGGTCGTAATGTCCCTTATGCTGCCTCAGCTTAAAGAGGAGCAAAAGGGCCTTGAGCCACCCATAGAGCCTGAGGAAGTGCTGCAGGATGCGTCGCGCCAGGGAGGGGATGCGGACGTAAAAAAAACGACATTTTAAATTCTCTGCTGCGCTTCGGTTGCGCGCATCCCAAAGCGTGATCATATCGACGTCTCCGATATCAGCCAACATCTCCGCTATATTTAAGGTGGTTGGAGAATAGGCCAGGGTATCACACGGAAAGACGATGAGAAACCTGCTCATTGCCGTTGTCCTACAGTTACCGCTGCCCATGACTCCTCACTTGGCGTCGCCTCCGTCATCCAGGCGTTGATGGTGAGGAACGCTATCCCCGCCTCCTGGATAAAACGCTTGATTTCGGCATCGAAAAAATACCGCATCCGATGGCACTCCCGTAGTTCATCGATCCGACCGGAGCTTTTTTCTTTGATAAAGGCCCGGTAGTTGACGTCCACTACGTTGATATCATCATGCAACACGGGGAGAGCGATACGGGACACCTCGATCGAAGCGTCAGAGACCTCCTTAAAACGAACCTCCGGTTTCTGGCTGAGAACCGCGGGACCATACCAGAAGTCTAGAACGGCAACGCCCCTGGGGTTCAAATGTTCCTCAACCGTAGTCAACGCACTACGAACGTCCTCATCCATCGTCTGATAGCTCAGGACGTGAAAGAGCGCGACAACCGCATCAAATTTTTTCCCCAACCGCAAGGACCGCATGTCCCCGCAGGAGAACGACACGCCGTCGCAGGGCGTTTTACGGGCCTCGTCAATCATCTCCGCGCTGAGGTCCACGCCATGCACCACGTACCCAAGGCGTGCGAACTCCCGCGTGTAGCGGCCCGTTCCACAGCCCAATTCCAGCATTGAAGAAGGTGCAGGAACGTATTTCTTGATCAGGCCGTCAACGTAACGGGCTTCGGAAGGATAGTCCTTGTCCCGATACAGCAGGTCGTAGTAGCGGCTATAGCTTCCAAAGACGCTCATCGTCAGCGCTCCATTGTCCCAAGCACGGCGTGTACCTGTTCCGATACGTAACGCATTGCCTCATCCGTCAAGGCCAGGCCCGTTGGAACGTAAAGTCCGCGCCGCGCGATGCGCTCGGCCACAGGATAGCGCTCCCCTTTAAAGAGTCCCTGCTCGAGGAAGACCGGCTGTTCGTGCATGGGCCAGAAGAAGGGGCGCGTTCCGATGCCAAGGGCCTGAAGGCGCCTCTCACACTCCTGTTCCTCAAAGGGTATCTCGTCGTTCAGGACCAGGCCAAACACCCAATAGAGGTTCTCGGCGTAGGGAGTTCGTTCCAGGGGCAATTGAACTCCCTGAACGTCTTTCAGGAGCTCCTGATATCGGGTGCCGATGGCGCGCTTTTTCCTCAGCGACTCCGGCAGCTTTTCCATCTGCGCTACGCCGATGGCTGCCTGAATGTTGGAGATCCTGAAGTTATGTCCCAACTCACGATGGACGAACCGCCGCTCCGGCACGAAAGAGAGGTTGCGCAGCGAGCGGCAGCGAGCGGCCAGAGCATCGTTGTCGCAGAGCACCATGCCTCCTTCTCCTGTCGTGACGTGCTTGTTGGGGTAGAAGCTGAAACAGCTGATATCGCCAAAGGCCCCGCATGGCGTGTCGTAAGCCGTCTGTCCAATGGCCTCGGCCGCGTCCTCGATGACGGCAAGATGATGTTTCTGAGCCAAGGCCATAAGAGGCTTCATGTCCACGGGCAGGCCGTAAAGGTGTACTGCCATGATTGCGGCCGTCCTGGGAGTGATCCTGGCCTCGACCTGGGAGAGGTCCATATTCCAGGTCAGAGGGTCGCTGTCAACCAGCACCGGGACGCAACCTGCGCGCACGATCGCGGACGCGCAGGAGATGATGGTAAAGGTAGGCATGATGACCTCGCTACCTGGCGTCAGGTCCAGCGCCTGAAGCGCCAGTTCAAGGGCCACGGTTCCGTTGCACACCGCCGCGCCATGCTTGCGCCCCGTCAGGCGGCACATCCCTTCCTCAAGGCGAGTAACAAAGGGCCCCTCAGAGGAAATCCAGCCCGTATCGATGCATTCGTCAAGGTACTTTTTCTCGTTGCCGTTCAGAAGCGGCTCATTGACGGGAACGTTCATTGTCGCCCTCCCCTGCTCTCGAATAAACTACCTGTGTGGACGAAATGCCCGGAAACCGGGTTTTGTCGCCTTCGCCCACATAGGGCCCCTGTTTGACCTCGATCATTTCCACCTCTTCAAGGACCTCAAAGCCATGCCCTCCCGCGACAAGAAGAATAACATCCCCGCTGCGGAGCTCCCGGCTCTCCAAATATTCCCGCTTTTCGTCATAAAAGTCAACTCTCAGCCGTCCTTTCCGGATAAAGAGGACCTCCTGAGTGTAGTGAACCTGACGTGGTACCGGATTGTGAACATGCGGCTCTATAATTTTTCCAGCAGGATGTTTCATATAGGCCAGCTGCTGGGAGAGCTCTGGAGAGGTTAGAAAGTGAATCCCCGGCTCCTTGAAATCAGCGCGTAGGACAATCGCAAGCAAGATCGACCCATCAAATATTTTTTCGATCATGAACAGCCTCCGATCTGTTGATAAAATCGTAGTCAACCCGTTTTGAAATAAGATTCTTGAGCGCACGCAATCTTAAGAAAAGTCCTGGGGCTAGCTGTTTTAATAGCACTTTTAAGGCTGCTGGCCTCACGATGTTGTGAAGGTAGCGTACAGCACGAGCAAGTATTCCCCTTCGAGACTCTTGAAGTAGAATATCATGGATGGCGTCGGCAGCCGCCTCTGCGGCACAGCCTGGGTTGTATAGGAGCCTCTCCCGCATACGATCACGAAAGTCTTTATTGTAGCCTTTTGCTAAAGCGGTCCGAATCGCTTCCGGAAGCTCTTCAAGATTCTGAGCCACGATCCCGAATTCACGCCCCGCATTGACGTCCAGTCGGGCCCTCCATTTTTCCGTATCCTCGTGGGGAAAATATTTTTTCAACGTGCGAGAGAAAAAACAAGGTGTATCAATAAACACCACGGGCTTCCCCAAGACCATAAACTCGAAGCTGACGGATGAGACATCTGTAATCAGCACGTCAGCAGCCGCCAAGTAGGGATCCACCAAGCGCTCGCGGGAAAGGTAGACGTGAGGAAGAGCCTCGAAACTCGCTAGTGCCTCGAACCAGTTTACGCCGCCGTTGGCATATTCATTGCTTGCCGCAGAGAAATTATCTACGGACAGCTTAATGATAACGTTGAAACCTTCCATTGAAGAAAGAAGGCCGACAAGCTGCGGGCCAAACTCTCGCAGGGAGGCCCCCTCATTGAAAGCAGGAGCATAGAGCAGGGTTTTCCGTTCAGGATCAAGACCGATGCCCCTAAGCACCTCCTCTCGATTCCAGTATCCCTGAATCAGGCGGTCCGACTTGGGATACCCAACGTCTCGGATTTCAAGATGCGAGGGGATGCCACCCAAATTTTTGTCAAGGAATTTTTTCAATACATTTGTATGGAAGGGCCCATACGAAAAAAAATAGTTAAAATTGTAAATTAAACCTTTCGCTAGAGTTAATCCCTTGGATGGTTGCCCGTGAAAACAACAGATAGAGGGATAATACCTTGGAGTAACGCCATACTGCTCCGGCGTTACATATACCTGAGCTGGAAAGGGAAAGAGGAAATATATCCGTGAGGAAGGAATAAAGCGCCCTGTATCAGCTATATTCGGAGATAACGCTTTGATTGCATCAGCTTCCTGCGGAGAGCCTACGGCAAGAAGAATATCCACATCAGGATATTTCCGCGAAAGAACGCTTAGGAGCGTTTCAACAAAAGTATATTCGTTAGGAGGAATATGGAAAACGGCTTTCATTTATCGGATTCATCCCTGCAATCTAAAAGTTTCGCTGTAAAAGCAGCATATTCATGCATCGAATCTACGATACACAAGTCCATAGACGGAAAGGCCAGCAATCCAAATTCTGTGCATCCTAAAATTTTTACGCATTGAGGGCCATATTTCTTTTCAAAACTCAATAAAACCCTAGAATACATTTCATTTAAAATCTGACGATCAATATTTTTTTTGCAAGCGTATATGATATCCTCAACGCTTTTTTGTTCAATTGCATTGATCTTAAGGTACTCTATGTCTCTTTTCTCCAGGTATAATTTATACGTATCCAACCCATAGGTTACCGGACCTCCAAGCACAATTGCCTGGTTGCAGTGCGGGAACCTGTTGATAAGCGCTTCAGTCGTTATTTCCCTGATATCCAATATAGGAGTGGATACCTGGGGTTGCAATTCATTCAGCCACGCCTGAGCGCTGTTGCAGGGAATAGCAATATAATCTACCCCGTAACCTTCAAGCGCTCTGCAAGAGGCAATCATTCCTGGAACCGGGGAAGCCTCTCCATAAAGAAAGGCTCGCGAACGGCTGGGAATCCATGTATTACTGTCCATAATGATCCTCGGGTACTGAGAATCATTATCAGCATGGAAGTTACTCAGAATGGCCATGAGGAACTCAGCTGAGGCAAAAGGTCCCATCCCGCCGAGAATGCCCAGACTTTTCCTGTTTTTTAGCGGTGCACTTTTTTCCATAATCTCAATAATTCTCCATGAGTATCTCCTCTATAAAGCAGGGAGGTAAAATAAGGCCTGCCCCTTCACAGGGTGCAGACAAAAAATTTATGGTCCAAGAGGTTCCCATTCTCAAGGATGTAACAGTCCTCTCTGACGGAAAGAAATCGCCGCATCAGCTCCCAGACCGTTTTCTTGTTCAGGCAGAGCAATGGATTTAAGGCATAACGAAACCATCGGCTCCGAGTGAAACGGGATGAAGCGAGGAAGGGATAGCTCCTTGTGATCTTGGGGACTCCAAAACCTGCACGAACCAGGATATCGACAATTTCTTCATCTGTCCTGTAGACGGCGTAATAGTCATCCTGATCATAAACGATTCGTTTACCAACCCCTGTTGTCGTACGTTCAACCAGGAGTGATTTTTTATTTAAAAGGGCCTTGACTTTTTCGAGGAGCTCAAGCCAAACGGTATCCTCCAGGTATGGAGACATCGCACTGAAATAGACGACATCAAATTTTTGGTCTTTCACACCTGATTGAGTTCCATCATTTTGTTTGGCCAATATATAGTCCTCTATGCTGACGGAGAAAAAACTCAAGTGTTCCAGTCCTTTCTTCCGTGCTTTTTCCTGCGCGTAAGCAATCTGTGACGCGCTCAGGTCGAGCCCCACATACCGAGTAAGACGATGGGCAAACTCAAAGGCCCAGCGACCGGCACCGCAACCAATCTCGAGCATGGAAAAGTTTCCCTGAGGGAGATACTTTTCCAACGTACGAGCTTCATAATAGTGGCGATAAGGGCGCTCGATAGGATTTCCTGTGCAAAGGGGGTAAATTCCGACAATGGCTGGATCCCCCTTCTCGTAAAAGTGGAAAATTTTATCTTGATTTTTCAACATTCTAAACTCCACTCCTTGAAAAACACCTGAGCTCTTTCATAGTCCTGCAACGTATCGATATCCATCGCGCGCACCTTGATGTAGGGCAGGGGTAAAATTTTTTCAATGACCTCATAAACGTGTTCATCGCTAACACAGGAAAAAATATCACGAGGCAGGAGAGCCGGCCCGATCCATTCAAGCGTCCCCGATCTCCTGGAAAAGCGTTCAACGTATTCTCCCATCGTCTGAACATAGACACACTCTTGAGATGAAGGAGCCGCCACACCCACGAAAGGCTCCTTCTGCGTAAGACAGCGCGCCATATCGTCCGGATGGATGATCATGTCTCCATCCAGAAGGAACACGGCCTCGTGCGCATACCGACACGCCAGGGACACGCTTGCGGCCGTCTTGGTGTGGAAATAATTGTGGTTGAAAACGAATGTCGTATTTTTTCGAACTTCAAGCGCCGCTTTGATAACCTCATTGGCCTGAAACCCCACAACCACACGCACGTCCTCCACATCCCTAAGCATGTCGAGATGCCAGTGCAGCAGAGGACGTCCTTGAAGGGGAAGCAGAGCTTTAGTCTGTCCCAATCCTAAACGCGACCCCACCCCCGCGCAGCTTATGATAACTGTCTTAGAAAACGGCATAATTCATCCTCGTCAAATATGGCATGGGAGGCAAATTGCATCGCAGAAGACGATGGCCAATGCACCTTTCCGAAGGCAACGCCAACATCGGCAACGCGTATCGCTTCCGCATCGTTATTCCCCTCCCCAACAAAGGCGACGCGAAAACCCTTGTCTTGATATTCCCTGACGACATCTGCCTTGTCTACGATACGCAAAATTTTTTGCACACGATCGTTTGCACACAGCGTCTCCGAGGCAACATAGGGACAAGCGATGTCCCGCATCAACTTTTCTACCCAACAGTCCAGATTGCCGGTGACGATAAGGCAGTTCTCACGATATTGATGCAGATAATCCACAACGGAAGCATGGAGCGGGGCGGAGTGGACGACACTAGCAATACGTTCAACGGAGTACTCCTTCAAGATATTGACTCGTGTGATGAACCCCTCCACGAAAGGAACATCCCCCCTGACCGTCTTGACGGTCAAAGCGGAAATCCTCGCTTCTTCTCCCAAATCTGCTGCGATGAGTGGCAGGGTTTCACATGCAGTCACCGTGCCATCCAGATCAAACATCGTCATGTACTTCATGGCTGTCAGATCATCCTCCAGAGACTTTTGCCGTAGGAGACGTGCCCATTGCTGTCGTAGACAGAAAAGGTGTTGGCAATATTGAACCGTGTGAAGTTTCCGGTGATATCGTGCTCAATCACCTCAATGTTGGCGACGTCAGAAACGTTGTCGTCAGCACAGGCCCCTCCATCAAGCATGGCCCAGCAATTGAGGCTATAGGTCGAGGGGAAGAGGTTTATCTCCGGTGCGGTAATCTCGAAGTGGTACTCTCCCGCCGATAAGGCATACGGACAATCATCCCATGAGGACACTAGAAAGCGCACGGGAAGGTTTGCAGAATTTCTGAACCCTATCCCCAGTTCTAGCTTTTTCACCCTCTGCAACACCCTGATGCCAAGGTGAAAAACGATATCCTCCCCCATCCTGAAAACGGTATTCTCGCGCCCTTGCCCGTCAAAAATCCCAAACGTCAGTATCCTCACATACTCTCCCGGGTATACTGACGACCTTGCAACATGTTCTATATTACTGAAAGATTGTACAACGCCTTGAGATTCCTTATATTTTTTTACTGCATCGACAACGGTTCCGCTGAATTGTAGTCGCCCATCCTGCAGGAACACTCCTCGCGAACAAAGTCGTTGAACTGCCTCCATGTTGTGGCTGACGAACAGGATCGTCCGGCCCTGCTTGTGGCTCACTTCGTCCATCTTTCCCCTGCACTTCTTTTGAAACTCCGCGTCACCCACCGCCAGGACCTCGTCGATCATCAGGATCTCCGTGTCCAGGTGCGCAGCCACGGCGAAGGCCAAACGCACGTACATGCCGCTGGAGTAGCGCTTCACCGGCGTGTCCAAAAACTTCTCAACCCCAGCGAAGTCCACGATGGCGTCGAAGTTCCGCCGAATC
>NZ_CALHIQ010000164.1 GCF_938030725.1 uncultured Fretibacterium sp.
TCCCGAAGCTCGCGGGGCAGCGGAAGGCGGAAGGCGAGCGGAACGCCCGTGACGGGGTGCAGGAAGGCCAGGCGCCACGAGTGCAGGAACACGCGCCCCAGCTCCCGCCCCCTGGACGCCCCGTAGAGCGCGTCGCCGAAGAGCGGGTGCCCCAGGGCCGCCATGTGGACGCGGATCTGGTGCGTGCGCCCCGTAAAGAGGGAGCAGACCGTCAACGACGCCCCACCCCGGCGCCACAGGACGCGATAGCCCGTGAGGGCGGGCCGCCCCCCCTCCACCACGGCCATGCGCAGCGGGTTCTCCGGGTCCCGTGCGATGGGGCCGGAGAGGGTCCCCCGATCGGAGGGAAGGGCCCCCTGCGCCAGGGCCAGATACTCCTTCGTCACCTGTCGCGCCTGAAACATCCGCTGCAGCTCCTCCATGACCTCCTGACGCCGGGCCACCACCATGAGGCCCGACGTCGTGGCGTCCAGCCGATGCACGATGCCGGGCCTCAGCCGGTTCCTCAGGAGGCGCATCTCAGGGTAGCGCCACAGGAGGCCGTGAACCAGCGTGCCGCGCCAGTGTCCCGGCGCGGGGTGCACGACGATCCCCGCGGGCTTGTCGATCACCACCAGGTCCCGGTCCTCGTACACGACCCCGAACGCCACCGGTTCCGGCTCGATCTCCATCCCCTCCGGCTCCGGGAGCGCCACGCGGTAGACGGCCCCCGGCAGGACCTTTGCGGCGGGCCTGAGGCGTGTCCCCGGCCCCTCCACCCGGCCCTCCTTCAGGAGCCTCTGGGCGAAGGAGCGTGTGACGCCAAGCCCGCGGGACAGAAAGACGTCCAGGCGCCCGCCTTCCCCGTCCCCCGTCAAGGTTTCCAGCACCTCGTCTTCGGCCATGCGGCCGCACCTCCCTTCAAAAAAAGGCCCCCTTGCACAGGGGGCCACGGTTAGAGCGGGGCACGGGGGTCAACGGGCCATTCCGCGCAGCACGGCCGCGCAGCGCGGGCACAGGCCCTCGCCGTCCGCCGCGTCGGAGTACTTCCAGCAGCGCGGGCACTTCGCGCCCTCCGTGAAGCCGCCCGCCGCCTCGATGCCCGTTTCCGCGTCCTTGAAGCGCCGGGGCAGCGTCAGCTCGTCGACGAAGTCGAAGCGGGAAACGATGCAGACGTCCGCCAGCTCCTGAGGCGTGAAGCCCTTCATGGCGGGGTCCGTGATCTGAGAGCGCTTCACCTGGACGGCAGCCTCCAGCGAGGTGCCGATGGTCTTGTCCGCCCTCAGGCCCTCCAGCATCCGGCTCACCGCGCCCCGCAGCGTCAGGGCGTTCTCCCACA
Source organism: uncultured Fretibacterium sp. (assembly GCF_938030725.1). GTDB lineage: Bacteria > Synergistota > Synergistia > Synergistales > Aminobacteriaceae > Fretibacterium. The sequence continues at coordinate 1,319 of NZ_CALHIQ010000164.1, forward strand.
GCGCGTCCAGCCCGTCGTCCACCTTGGAACAGTCCGCCGTCGGGAAGTCCGTCAGGAAGACGCTCTCCGCCAACGACGGGTCGAGAGCGCGCATCTCCTGCCATACCTCCTCCGCCGTGAAGCTCAAGAGGGGCGCCAGCATCCGGGTGAGGGCGGAGAGGACCTCCCACATGGCGGTCTGTGCGCTGCGCCGGGTCAGGGAGTCCGCCGCCTCGACGTAGAGCCTGTCCTTGCTCACATCCAGGTAGAAGGCGCTCAGCTCGTTGACGCAGAAGGAGTGGATGGCCGATGTCGGCATGTGGAACTCGTAGTCCTCCATGGAGCCCCGCACCCTCTCGATCGTCCGCTGCAGGCGATCCAGAATCCAGCGGTCCATCGACAGCATCCTCTCGTAGGGCACGGCGTCCCCGCCGGGGTTGAAGCCGTGGAGGTTTCCCAGGAGGAAGCGCGCCGTGTTCCGGATGCGGCGGTACGTCTCCGACAGCCCCTTGATGATGCCCTTCGAGATGCGAACGTCGTTCCTGTAGTCTGTGGAGGCCACCCACAGGCGCAGGATGTCCGCGCCGCTCTCGTCCACGATCTCCTCCGGAAGGATCGTGTTACCCAGGGACTTCGACATCTTGCGCCCCTCGCCGTCCAGGATGAAGCCGTGGGTCAGGACGCTGCCGTAGGGCGCGCGGCCCTTGATGGCCACGGAGGTCAGGAGGGAGGACTGGAACCAGCCCCGATGCTGGTCGCTGCCCTCCAGGTACATCTCGCAGGGCCAGGAGAGCCCGAAGTCCTCGTTCAGCACGGCCAGGTGCGAAACGCCCGAATCGAACCACACGTCCAGGATGTTGCTGTCCTTCTCCACGTTGTGCGAGCCGCAGTGGTCGCACAGGGCCCGGTCCCCGAACAGGTCCTGAAGGGAGCGGCTCCACCAGATGGAGGTCCCCTCCGGGTCTCCGTTCACCCTCTCCGCCAGCGTCCGGATGCGGTCCGCCGTCAGCGTGAAGGCGCCGCAGTCCTTGCAGTGCATGGCCGGAACGGGGACGCCCCAGACCCTCTGGCGGCTGATGCACCAGTCGGAGCGGGTCTGCACCATGTTGTAGATGCGGTCGTGTCCCCAGCCGGGAATCCAGCGCACCGCGTCGTCGATGACGTGGAGCGCCTCGTCCTTGAACTTCGTCACGTCGATGAACCACTGGTCCGTGGCGCGGAAGATGACGGGCTTCTTGCAGCGCCAGCAGTGGGGGTAGCTGTGCATCAGCTTGCCCTGTCCCAGCAGCCGGCCGCGGGCCCGCAGCATCTCAAGGGCCTTCGCCCCGCCCTCCTCCAACGACATGCCGGCCACGACGGGGACGTCCTGCTCGAAGCGCCCCGTGCTGTCCACGGAGCTCGCGATCCGGAGCCCGTAGCGGACGCCCGTTTCGTAGTCCTCCACGCCGTGTCCGGGGGAGGTGTGGATGCAGCCGGAGCCCATGTCCAGCTCCACGTAGTCCGCCAGCACCACCAGGACCTCGTGGTCGTCGTAGAAGGGGTGCGTGCCCGTGAGCCCCTCCAGTTCCGCGCCGGGGACGACGAGGAGGGGATCGCCCAGGGCGAGCCCCGCGGCCGCGCACACCGCGTCCTTCAGGTCCACGGCCAGGCAGTAGACCCTGTCGCCGCAGGCGTAGAACCCGTACTCGTACCGGGGGTGGACGGCGACGGCGGCGCTGGAGGGCAGCGTCCAGGGCGTCGTGGTCCAGATGACGACGTAGACGTCCTTCCCCTCCAGCTGTGGGAACCGCTTCGCCGCGCTGGGCAGGGGGTAGGCGGCGTAGACGGAGGGGGACTCCTCGTCCCAGTACTCGATCTCGCCGGCCGCCAGGGCCGTCTGACAGTCGATGCACCAGTAGACGGGTTTCAGCCCGCGATAGATCAGGTCCTTGTCCACCATGTCGGCAAAGGCATCAAGCTCATGACGCTCGTAGCCGGGGTTGAGCGTGACGTAGGGCTTCTCCCACTCGCCGAGGCCCCCCAGGCGCATAAACTGCTCCCGTTGCACGTTCAGGAAGTGCAGCGCCGTTTCCCTGCACCTCCTGCGCAGCTCCAGGGGGTCCACGCCGTCCTTCGAGATGTGGCTGTCCCTCAGCGCCCGAAGCTCGATGGGCAGGCCGTGGGTGTCCCAGCCCGGAACGTAGGGGGCATACCGCCCCGTCATCATCTTGTACTTGACGATAAAGTCCTTCAGCACCTTGTTGAAGGCCGTTCCCAGGTGGATGTTGCCGTTGGCGTAGGGGGGGCCGTCGTGGAGCACAAAGCGTTCCGAAGCGCCTTCCCGTGCCTTCAGGGCCTTGTGGTAGATGTCCTTCTCCTGCCAGAACTTCAGAAAAGCGGGCTCCCTCTTCGCCAGATTGGCCCGCATGGGGAAGTTCGTGACGGGAAGGTTCAGCGTGTCCTTATAGTCCTTCTCCTGACTGCTCATGATAAAAAAACTGCCTCCCAAAATCATTCCGCGCCCTGCCCCGTCCTTTTGGAACAGCCGCGCCGGTCTTCCGTCGGACCTCCGCTCCCGGCGGGGAACGGGCGGATCGACGGCACGATAATTGACAATCTTATCACACAAACGCGGATTTTGACGGCGAACGCCGCCTTCCATCAGGCGATCCTAAGGACGGGACGGCGCTCCAGGTGCCCGGGCGGCGTTCGAAAACGCCTTTTGACGTATAATTAAACACAAGAAAATTCAGCGCCCCTCCGGGGGCGAAGGAGGCTTCATATCGGATGCGGCAGACGGAAAGGATTGCCCTGATCAACGGGCGCATTCACACCCCTAACGGCATCGTGGACTCCCTGACGGTCGAAGCGGGGCGCGTGGCGACGGTCGGCGCGGCGCCCGCCTCGCGGCCCTCCGGGGACGCGAGGGTCTTCGACCTGCAGGGGCGCACGGTGCTGCCCGGCTTCTGCGATTCCCACGCGCACTTCCTGCACTGGGCGATGGCTCAGGAGCAGGTTCAGCTTGGGGGCTGCCGCTCCCTGGACGAGCTCCTGGAAACCCTCGCAGACTTCGCCGCGGAGCACCCCTTCCCCGCGGGCGGCTGGTACCGCGGCCTGGGTTGGACGGCCGAGAACCTACGTGGGGCCGTCCCCACCCGCCACGACCTCGACGCGATCCTCCCCAACGTCCCCGTCATCCTGTGGCGCGCCTGCGAGCACGTGGCCGCGGTCAACACGGCGGCGCTGGAGGCTGCAGGCATCACGCGCGACACCCGCGTGGAGCGGGGGACCGTGGAGCTGGGCATGGACGGCGAGCCCGACGGCATCCTGAAGGAGGCGGCCGTCGAGCTCGTGGAGCGATGCCTTCCCCCCATGTCGAACGAGGACATCACCCGCCTGCTGCACGCCTATGGCCCCCTGGCGGCGAGCTTCGGCCTGACGGAGATACACTCCGACGACCTCGCCGTCTTCTCCTTCGACTTTCGCAGGGCGGAACGGTTCTTCATGGACGCGGCCCTGGCGGGGGACCTGCCCTTCCGCCTGCGGGAGCAGATGCGCCTGCCCAGCCGGGACCTCCTCCTGGACTTTCTCTCCGACGGATGGCGGAGCGGCGACGGGGTGCCCTTCTTCCAGATCGGGCCGATGAAGCTCATCTGCGACGGCTCCCTGGGGGGAAGGACGGCCTGCCTGAGGCAGGACTACGCCGATGCGTGGGGTGAGCGCGGCATGGCCCTCTTCGACCAGGAGGAGCTGGACGACCTGGTTCTCACCGCCCACCTGTCCGGGATGCAGACGGCGCTGCACGCCATCGGGGACCGCACGCTGGACATGTGCCTCGAGGCCCTGGAGCGCGCCCAGTCGGAGCGGAGGTGGAGCGCCCGCCACATCATCGTCCACGCCCAGGTGGCGGACGACGACCAGCTCGATCGGATGCGGGCCCTGCGGCTCTGTGCCGCCGTCCAACCCTCTTTCGTGCCCTCGGACCGCGCCATGGCGCGGGAGCGGCTGGGGCAGGAGCGGGCGGACCGAAGCTATCGCTGGCGCACCATGATGCGGCGGGGCATCGTCTTGGCGTCGGGCTCGGACGCCCCCATCGAGGACCTACGCCCCCTGGCGGGCATTCAGGCCGCCGTGACGCGAGCGGCCCCAGGCAGCGGCGAAGACGCATGGAACCCCAAGGAGCGCCTCTCCGTGGCAGAGGCCATCGCCGCCTGCACGTGGAACGCGGCGTGGTGCGGCCACAACGAGGGACGCCGCGGCGAGATCGCGCCGGGGCGCGACGCGGACCTTGTGGTGCTGGATCAGGACCCCTTCGCCGTCCACCCCGGCGACCTCGCGGACGTCGGAGTGGACCTGACCCTCTGCGGCGGGCGCGTCACCCACAGCTCAGGCCATCTCGACTGAGGGCGCGCGGCGGGGGCGCGTGAGGCGGGAAAAAACTCCCCCCGCGCCCTGCCGGCTCTTTGGAGGTTTTAAATAAATGGACAGGAGAAAATGCGGCGTGCTGCTTCCCATGACCTCGCTTCCCTCGCGCTTCGGGATCGGCGACATGGGGCCGGGGGCGCTGCGGTTTGCGGAGTTTCTGCAGGGGGCGGGGCAGTCGTTGTGGCAGGGCCTGCCCC
>NZ_CALHIQ010000165.1 GCF_938030725.1 uncultured Fretibacterium sp.
AAGGGCCATAAGGCCCAGGCTGCGGCCCGCGGCGCGTAGCACCAGCGCCCGATCCCGCGGCGTGAGGGCTGCCGCCCCCGCCCGGTCCAGGGACAGGGACCCCGCCTCCTCCTCCAGCGTCAGCCCTGCCAGGAGCCTCGCCCCGCGGGCCTCTTCCTCGCCGCGCAGTTCCCTCATCTCCGAGGCGAAGGCGGCCAGGTGCTCCGCCGCCCGCGCGTTCACGCGCCGCGCCAGAAGGGGCATGAGCTCAAGCCGCAGGAAGTTCCGGGTGCAGCCCGCGTCCGCGTTCGTCCCGTCCTCGCGCCAGGCGATGCCCCGGACCTTCAGGATGCGGCGCAGAAGGTCACGGCCCATGTCGATCACCGGGCGGAACAGGAGGCCCCGCCGCTCCGGCATCCCCACGGCGCCCCGCACGCCCGCGCCTCGCAGCAGGTTGAAGAGCACCGTTTCGGCCAGGTCGTCGCGATTGTGCCCCAGGGCGACGCCCACGGCGCCGCAGACCTCCGCCATCTCGCGGAGCGCCTGGTAACGAAGTCGTCGTGCCGCGGCCTCAAGGGACTCCCCCCGCGCCCGTTCCCCTGGCACGTCCAGGGCCCGTTCCAGGAAGGGCACACCCCATCCCTCCGCCGCGTCCCGCACGAAGGCCGCGTCCACGTCGGCCTCCCCTCCCCGGATGCCGTGGTTCACGTGAGCGACGGTCAGAGGTCCGTCGTAAAAGGTCTTGAAGAGCCAGAGGAGGGCCATCGAGTCCCCCCCTCCCGACACGGCAGCAAGCACCCGACCTCTGCAGGGCAACCACCCCTGCCTCATCCCCGCCTCCAGGAAGGGCCCCGCGAGGGCGCGGAGGGAGAGGTCGTAGGGGATCACCCCATGATCCCGCTCCCGCGCCCGTTCGGTCTCGCTCATGCGCTCCAGCGCACGGCGGCAGAGGGATGCGACGGCCCGTTCTTCCTCCGTCATCGCGCCCCGGCCGTTCCATAGAGCATCCGGTAAATCCTGAGGTTCGCTGAAACGCGCTGTACGTAGCCGCAGGTTTCGTCGAACTTCACGGCCTCGATCCAGCGGTCCAGGGGCAGGTCCTCTCCCCCGTTCTTTAGCCACTTGCGGGCGTTGCCAGACCCCGCGTTGTAGGCGGCCATCACCCACTCCTCCCGAGAGAAAGAGCGTTCCAGCCATGCGAGGTGCGAGGTCCCCAGCCGGATGTTGTCGTTGACGTCCAGGAGGTCGTACTTTTCAAGCCCCGCCCGCTTCGCCTCACCCTTTGCCGTTCCGGGCATCAACTGCATCAATCCCGTGGCGCCGGCATGGCTCCGGGCGTCGGGCCGGAAGGAGCTCTCCTGCCGCATGACGGCCCACACCAGGGCATCCTCCACGCTGTAGGCCTCGCAAGCCGCCTTGACCTGCGCCCGGAAGGGACGAGGGTAGAGGGCCTCCAGGTTGGCACGATAGAGCGTCCTCCCCGACGTCAGGAGCGTCTCCAGGCGACGGGCTTCGTTGTAGGACTCCTCAAGCCCCAGCCAGCGCGACAGCCTGAGCGCGCGATAGAGCTCCCGCACCCCGGCCTTGGGCCTCGACAGCCTGAGCTTCGCGTAGAGGACGAACCCCCACTGCTCGAGTTCGGAGGGCTTCGTCGCCAGGGCAGGGTCTTCCCCGTCCACGATCTTCAGCGTTTCGCCCCCGCTCAGGAGGGCATAGATGGAGAGGGGGTATCGGCGCTCAAGCAGGGCCTGGGTCCGACCGGCCCCGGCCTTGTTGCCCGACCGCCGCTCCGCGTCGGCGATCCAGTAGAGCAGGCGGGCCCGCCGCATGGGGCCGATGTTGGGGGCATCCGCCTGGCGCCAAAGCCGGACGGCCTCCGTGAGGTTGCCCGCGGCCACGTTCTTCCACCCCCGTCCCCACAGGACGTTAAAGGCGTAGGGCGTGTCGGGATAGGCGCTCAGGACCTTAGCCTCCAGGGCGTCCCGGTACTTCGCCTGGGACTTGTCCAGGAGGTCGCAAAGCGCGAGCAGGGCCCGAGCCTGGGGCTTGCCCCTGCGTTCCTTGATCACGCGCTCCAGAACGTCCATGGCCGCCTTCTTCTCGACCTTTCCCGCCTTTCCCGCAAGGGTCGCGATGCGCCGGACGGAGGGCTCCGCGTAGGCGTTGCCGCTGAGGGCCAGTCGACTCCAGAGGTCCAGGGCCTCGCCGCTACGCTTCAGCCGGTACAGGGACCAGGCCCGGTAGTAGGCTGCCTTGCGCCCGCCCGTCCCCGTCATGGGCACGGGCCTCAGCCGCTCCTCCGCGGCGGCGTTTTCCCCCGCCAGGTGCGCGTAGACGCCCAGCGCCACCCTGACGGCGTTGGACCAGGGCTTGGGCTGCTGCAGGAGGACCTGCGCGGCGTCCTTGTTCGACGTTGGCGCGTCCTTGTCCGCCTTCGCTGCATCCTGCGTGCCCTCGTCATCGAAGCGGAAGCCTGCGGGCATCGCCTCCTTGTACCTCGCGGCGTAGCTTTCGGCACGCTCCTCGATTGCCCCGGTGAAGGG
>NZ_CALHIQ010000166.1 GCF_938030725.1 uncultured Fretibacterium sp.
GTGCCGACGTCGTGTTGAACGTCACGCCAGAGGTCGAGGCGCCGGCAGAGCCCGTCCCGGAACTCCCCGTCGACGTGGAACTGGAAGCACCAGCCGCAGAAACGACAGAACCTGAGCCTGTAGCCGAGACGTTGGACGTGGAGCCGGAGGCCCCCGCATCCCTCGCCGACGTCGTGCTGGACGTCGCGCCAGAGGCCGAGGCGCCGGCAGAGCCCGTCCCAGAACTACCCTCCGAGGTGGAACTGGAAACGCCAATGACAGAACCTGAGCTCGTCGCCGAGGCGTTGGACGTGGAGCCGGAATCCCCTGCATCCCCCGCCGACGTCGTGTTGAACGTCGCCCCGGAGGACGAGGTGCCAGCAGAGCCCGCCGCGGAACTCCCCTCCGAAGTGGAACTGGAAACACCAGCCGCGGAAACGGCAGAACCTGAGCTTGTCGCCGAGGCGTTGGACGTGGAGCCGGAGGCCCCTGCACCACTCGCCGACGTCGTGCTGGACGTCGCCCCGGAGGACGAGGTGCCGACAGAGCCTGCCGCGGAACTTCCCACCGAGGTGGAACTGGAAACGTCAACAGCGGAACCGGCAGAGCCTGAACCCGCCGCAGAGGCGTCGGACGTGGAGCCGGAGGCCCCTGCGCCCCGTGCCGACGTCGTGCTGAACGTCGCCCCGGAGATCGAGGCACCGGTGGAGCCCGTTCCGGAACTCCCTGCCGACGTGGAACTGGAAGCACCAGCCACGGAGCCGGAGGCGACAGAACCAGAGCCTGTCGCCGAGGCATTGGACGTGGAGGCGGAAGTCCCTGCGCCTGTCGCCGACGTCGTGCTGAACGTCGCCCCGGAGGTCGAGGCGCCGACGGAGCCCACCGCGGAACTTCCCGTCAAGGTGGAACTGGAGGCACCAGCCGCAGAAACAGAAATCATCGCCGAGGCATCGGGCGTGGAATCGGAAGCACCCTCGACGGCTGAAGAAAAGCTGATGGACGACATCGCCGCCGCCATGACGGAGCCCCATCCGTCGGCAGGACCCGACGTCGAGTCGGACTTCCCTGAGGGCGAGGCTCCAGAGGAGCCGCTGCTGGTGACGGAAGCAGCTTCTCCGGCCGGACCGGCGGAGGAGCCCGTGGAGGACACAGCGGAGATGGACGTCAGTTCCCTGCTCGTCGCGGAACCGGCAGCCCCGACGCTGGCCGCCGCGGAGCCTGAGCCGTTCAACGAACCGACCGCCGTCGTCCAGGGGCCGGCAGCGACACCGGAAGCCGAGGGCGGGACGCTTCAGACCGAAGAAGAAGGCCACGACGAAGCCGACGCCCCAGTTCCGGAGGAACCCGCTCACGAGGCAGAGCCTGAGCCGGAGGCTCCCCAGGCTGAGGAAGAAGAACACGACGGTGCCTTGGATGCCCCGGCCCCGGAGGAATCTGCCCCTGAGGCAGAGCCTGAACCGGAGGTTCCTCAGGTTGAGGAAGAAGAACACGACGAAGCCTTGGGCGCCCCGGCCCCGGAGGAACCCGCTCACGAGGCAGAGCCTGAGCCGGAGGAAATCCACGAATCTCTGCAGGACGCGGAGTCCGCTGAGGCAACGGAGGAGGATACAGCAATGGGTCTGAAGGATAAGCTTTTGGCGCGCAAGGAGGCGCCCGTCGCCCAGGAGGGTGCTGCAAGGCCGCGTGGCGGATTTCTGCTGCCGCTCTTGACGCTCCTGCTGCTAGCCGCGGTGATCCTGTGCTGGCTGCAGTTGCGGGGCCTGACAGCGGTCCTCCGCGCGGACCAGACGCCTGAGGCGAAGGCCGTAGCGTCCGCAGGGGCGCTCCACCAGGACGAGCGGTATGAGTACGCCATCGACTTTCTGCTGGACGACCGCATCACGGCCGGCATGGACGAGCGCGGCAAGGCGGGCTGGAGGGTCGTCGGCTCCCGACGCACTCAGGACAGCACCACGGGCCAGTACGGCTACGAGTTCATCTTCATGCGTCCCGCGCAGAAGGAATAGCCCGCCGGTGGAACGTCCGGAATGAATCATTATCTTTGTTTCGACGCGGGGACGCAGAGCGTCAAGGTCGCGGTGTACAGCGCGGAGGGCGAGTGCGTCGCGAAGGCCGTCAACCCCACGACGCTCTTCTACCCGCATCCCGGCTGGGTGGAGATGGACGTCGAGGAGTACTTTCAACTGACCCTCGCCGGCATGAAGGACTGCGCGGAGCAGATGGGCCGAAAGGGGCTTGATCCCGCGTCCGTCAGGGCCGTGATGGGCGACGGCATCATCTGCGGCATAGCCGGGGTGGACGAGGCGGGCCGCGCCGTCACGCCCTACATCAACTACCTGGACTCCCGCACGCAGGAGGACGCGGCAGCTCTGGCGGCGTTGGGAACGGACCTCTGGGCCCGCGAAACGGGCAATCCAGACCCGCTGTGCCTCTTTCCCGCCCTGCACGCGCGATGGCTGCTGAAGAACGCGCCGTCCCGCGGCCGCGTGCGGAAGCTCATGCACAACGCCCCCTACATCCTGCTGAATCTGGCGGGGCTCGGCGCGTCGGACGCCTTCATCGACTGGGGGACCCTCTCAGGCTGGGGCCTCGGCTACGACGTCACGGAGAAACGCTGGTCGCCAGAGCAGCTCGATCTCCTCGGCATCTCCCCCTCCCTTCTGCCCCGCATCGTGCGCCCTTGGGACGTCGTTGGAGGGCTCTCGGAGGAGGCCGCAGCGCGGACGGGCTTCCCCCCGGGGCTTCCCGTATGCGCCGGAGCGGGCGACACCATGCAGTCGCTCCTGGGCTGTGGCGTGTTCGCGCCAGGACACGCCGTGGACGTGGCGGGCACCTGCTCCATGTTCTGCATCTCCACGGCCGGCATCGTGCCGGACCTCAGCCGAAGCGGCAACAACCTCATCTTCAACAGCGCAACCCTGCCGGACACGTACTTCTATTGGGGCTTCGTGCGGACGGGAGGGCTGGCGCTGCGCTGGTTCCGGGACAACGTCTGCGGTCAGCCCGGCGACGACGGCTGCTACGACCGCCTGAGCCAGGGGGCAGCAGGCGTGCCCGCAGGCGCCAACGGCGTGCGCTTCCTGCCGTGGCTGACGGGTGGCCCGAAGGGCTGCGAGGAGGTCCACGGGTGCTTCCTCAACATGACGATGGACACGGATCAATTCGTGCTGTGGCGCGCGGTGCTGGAGGCCATCGCGGGAGAGTACGGCGAGATCGCGGATCGCTGCCGCTCTGCGGGCACGCCGGTGGAGCGTATCATCGTCACGGAGGGCGGCAGCCGCTCGGCCCTGTGGAACCAGATCAAGGCGGACCTCATCCGCGCCGAGACCGTGACCCTCGATACGGGGGGCGCGCTCGCGACGAACGCCCTCCTCGCCGCCTACGCGGCGGGCGACATCGCGGGCGGAGAGGAGGGCCTCAAGGCGGCCCTGCAGCAGGGGCTGAGGGAAACGGGGCACTTCGCTCCAGGCCCTGCATTCGCCCTGCCCCCACTGCCCAGCGTGCTCTTCCACCGCTGAAGACGAGAGAGCCCCCCTTAGGGGGGCTCTCTCTACGATTCCAAGTCCAATCTCTTGACGGGTCACTGAAAGCTCTGGGTCCCCATGAAGAGGATCGCTCCCGTCGCGTCGTCCAGGATGAAGAACAGGAACGGTCGGTCGGCGTGGAACTCCGCGCGCGGCGGTTCCTGCCTGGGCAGGGCCGTAGCGTAGACCATCGCCACGCCCGTGGCCGCCGCGGCCTCGGCCCCCTCCTCGTCCACCTCCAGGAACGCCTTGTGCACGACGCTGCCGATGCAGATCGGCTCTTTGTTTTCCGTCATGGCGGAGAAGTCCGCGGCATCCGAGAAGGCCTGGCCCATCCCCAACGTCGTCAGGAGCTCCTTCAGCTCGTACCGTTCCTCCGTCTCGAACTTGGGCAGCCACACGTCCACCTGGTGCGTGGTCATGGAGGCCTGCCAGCGGCGGATGAGGTCAAGCCCGTCGCGATGGGCAAGGTCCTTCAGCAGCTCGTCCATCGCACCCTGCTTCGGCAGGGCCAGCAACATGCTGGCGGCCCCGCCATAGGACAGTTTCAGGAGCTTCACACCCTCCACATCCGCATAGAGGGACTCCCTGTCCTCCTTCATCATGGGGACGTCCTTCGACTCCGTCTCCGTGACGTAGAAGGGTTCAGGAACCGTGAGCTCGGGGCTGAAGGGCTGGAGCCACCGTCCCTTGAAGTACACGGCGTTCGTCAGGATCATGCGCGTATCTTTCGGCACGTC
>NZ_CALHIQ010000167.1 GCF_938030725.1 uncultured Fretibacterium sp.
GCTCATCTTCTCTCCCCTCCCGTCATGCGGGCGACCTATCTCCCGTCGTCAGCTCTCGCAGTTTCGCCTCCACATATCTCTCGCAACCGCAGAACTTTAAACAATAGGGCACATGTGCCTTATCCTATAGTATAATACATATACGAAATACCTAAGACATACGAATTTGGTTGGCGACGTCCTTTGTACGGTTTTTTGTCCGTTTATACGGCGGCTCTGGCCGGTCTTGTCCGGCCTTTTACAGAGGTAAAGATAGCAAAAAACCCCGCTCTTAAGCGGGGTTATAAACTAAACCGGCTTAGGCCAGTCATTTGCATGGTGGGCCCACCTGGGCTCGAACCAGGAACCTTCCGGTTATGAGCCGGTGGCTCTAACCACTTGAGCTATAGGCCCGTATCTTAAAATTATAACCGTTATTCAACTCGAATGCAACCAACGGGGCAGCTGGATTCAGCCTCCCTTGCAGATTCATCCTCCGTTTCCGCCTTGACGACCTTTGCCGTCCCCTTCCCCTCGTCCAAGGCGAAATTTTCGGGGCTGATCTGTACGCAGAGCCCACAGCCTATACACGCTGTCTGATCCAGGGAGATCTTCATTGTCCTGCCTCTCGCCTCCGTCCAAAGAGCACGCACGCCTTCCCTACTCTCTGCAACACATTTTAATATGAGCGTGCCCCTCCGTCAAACTGCGTGGAACACGACACAAGGCGCGCCGCCCTGAGCTGCGCGGGAAGCGGGACTTTCAGGACTTTTGTGCAGGGAGGGAAAACTTTTTGCCTCTACGAAAAAACCGCCTCCCCAAATCCATTCTTTTCTGCAATAATGGGCTCCACTGAACTTAAACGGTACAGAGGGGCGGTTTTAATAAATGTCCACCAATCATAAAAGAGAAAGAGAACGAGGGCCCTCCCGGGCATGGACGCTCTATGCCGCAGCCGCGCTGCTCGCGCTCCTGACCTGCTGCGTCAGAGAGGCCTGCGCGGCAAAGTGGGAGAGCCTGACCCTGTCCGACGACGTCGCAGGAAGCCTTGAGAGCCTTGACAAGTTCTGCCTCCTTCACGACCTCTCCTCAGCCGACGTCCTGTGGGCGAACAACTGCACGGTAAGCGACCTCACTCCGGGGAAGGTGCTCTACCTTCCCAAATCCAGAACGGACGTGCTCTCCCTGTGGCAGCACCAGGGCGCATGGCAGCCAAAAGCACTGGTCAAGACGACGTCCGCCGCAGTTGCGGAGCGGGCGCGGGGAGCCAGCGGCGTCCCTCCCGTTTCGGCTTCGCTCAGGCCCACGCCCCCCGTCCCTCAGGCGACGGGCGCAAAGCCTGCTCCAGCCCCCGAAGGCGGCAAGACGCCTCCTGTTGCCCCGCAGAACGCTATCAGCAAGGCCCCCGTAGCACCTGCACCTGCCCCAAGCCTCAAGGATCCTGCCGCAGGGCGCGCAGCAGAGGGCGGCAAGCGCGAAACCCCCACGACGGGCAAGGTGACAGACGATAAAAACGCCAAGGTCCAAGGCGGGAAAAAGCAGGCGAAAACTGCCCCGCTCCTCCTCCTCTCCCCGGACGGCGATTCGGGCAACGGCCCCATGAGGCTCGTGATCTCAGGCGATTCGGTAGCCATCGTGCGCCTGCCCAAGAGCGCAGCGCCCAGGACACCGTCCATGGCGGACTTGAACCGCTCGTTCCTGTTCCCCACGTTTCCGGAAACGCCACCCTCCAAGGACGTCCCTCCCTCCGCCGGCCTCCGGGGGAAAAAGATGCTTTGGCCCGTCAACGGCGCGATCAGCTCCGGCTTTGGGAAGCGCGGCTCAAGGAAACACGATGGAATTGACATCCCCATGCCAGCCGGCACCGTCATCCGCGTGGCAAAGGACGGCGTCGTCGCCCGAACGGGGGGCAGCAAAACGCCGTGCTACAGCGGGTACGGAAACTTCGTCCTCGTCAACCACGGCAACGGGCTTCAGACGCTCTATGCGCACTGCCAGAAGGTCACCGTGAGGGTCGGCCAGCAACTGCAAGAGGGACAGGTCATCGCCAACGTCGGGCGCACGGGACGCGCCACGACGAACCACCTGCACTTCGAGGTCCGCGTCAACGGCAAGCCCGTCAACCCCATCCCCTACCTTCGCTGACGCGTTCCTAAAACAAGGGGAGGAAGCCCGTCAAGCCCCCTCCCCGCACTTTTTCCCTCCCTGCTCTCCGCGGGGGTCCAGATCACTCTGCCCCCTCGTCTATCTCCCCTGTGGGCAGGGCGCTCGATTGAGGGGGCGCCGCATCTGCGCCCTCCGCTCCATTCGACGCACTGACCTGCAGGCGCGTCACCAGGATCTGCCCGATTCGATAGCTCTCTATGTCCATGACCTCAAACTTGTGCCCCCCGTAGGCGACGAAGTCCATGCGGTGAGGGATACGCCGGAGCATGTACGTCATAAAGCCGCCGATCGTTTCGTAGTTCTCCTCGTCGGGGAAGGCGTCGAGCTTTAGGACGTGCTTGACGTCCTCGATGGGGGTGGCCCCCTCCAGCAGCCACGACGTATCGTCCCGCTTCGTGATCTGCTCCTCCTCTCCGACAAGCCGCCCCATCAGCATCAGCATGATGTCCTGCAGCGTGATGATCCCCACGACAAGCGCGTACTCGTTCAGCACGACGGCCAGGGTTTCCCCCCTCCCCTTGAAGTGGTCCATCGCCTCCGCCAACGTCAGGGTGTCGGGGAGGATGAGCGGCGGACGAATCTCAAGCCCGTCATCAAGGGCCAGACGCTGTCCCTTGATGACGCGCTCCAGGAGCTCCTTCGAGTCCACGTAGCCGACGATGTGGTCGATGTCCTTATCGCACACCAGATAGGTGGAGTGGGCCTCCTGGGCAATCTTGTCCTTGATGCTGCTCTCGTCCTCGTGCAGGTCGAAGTAGACGATGCTCTCCCTTGCGGTCATGGCGGACGGGACCGTGCGCACATCCAGCTCAAAGACGTTGCCGATCAGGTCCTTCTCCTGCTTGCGGAGCACTCCCGCCACCGTTCCCGCCTCCACCATGGCGTTGAGGTCGTCGGAGGTGATGTCGTCCTTCCTCTTCTCAGGGAAGCCCATCAAGCTGTAGATGGCGCTGCTCACGGCGTTGAGCATACGGGCGATCGGGCCACAGAAGAAGATGAGGCGCCTCATGCCGTCGATCGTCCTGACCGAGGTCCTCTCCGGAATGGCCATCGCGATGCGCTTCGGGATCTGGTCCGCGAACACGACGAAGAAGATCGTGACCCCAAAGAAGGGGATCGCGGAGGCGATCTGGGCGCGAACGGGGCCGGGGATGGCCTCGGGAAGGCGCGCCAGGATCAGGGGCGCGAAGGATGCGTCCCCCACGATGCCCGCCAGGATCGCTACGAAGTTCAGCCCGATCTGCACCGTCGTGAAGAACAGCCCCGGCTGGTCCTGAAACGACAGGACCCTTGCGGCCTGAAGGCTTCCCTTCTCCGCAAGCGGCCGTAGCTTGACCCTGCTCGAAGCCGCGAGCGATATCTCTGCCAAAGAGAGAAAAGCGCTCGCCGCAGCCAGGAGCATCACGGCAATCAATCCAAACAACATCTTTAATGCCTCCTCATTGCACGTCAAGGCCGCGGGCAGCCTGGGCTGTGCGTTGCGATGAAGTGGTCGATCAGCCGTCTGGAGATGCTCGCGGAGTTGGGAATGCCCTTCGGGATGTCCTGCGGCGCAAACCAGCCGGCCTCCCCGATCTCCACCCCATCGGGGCGCAGCTCCCCTCCCTTCCAGCGGGCCGTGAACCCCAACATCAGCGAACACGGAAAGGGCCAGGACTGGCTGCCGAAGTAGCGGATGTCCTGGACCTCGATGGACACCTCCTCCATCACCTCGCGGGACACCGTTTGCTCCAGCGTTTCTCCGGGTTCTACGAAACCGGCGAGGACGCTGAAGCGCCCCGCAGGCATGTTCAGGTTGTGGGCCAAAAGGAGCTTCCCCTCCCGCTCAATGGCCGTGATGATCGCCGGGGAGAGCGGCGCGTAAAACGTGCGCCCGCACTCGACGCAGCGCCGTCCTCTGTCCTCCTCGCGGGGCACGAGGGGCGCGCCGCAGAAGGAGCAGAGTCGGACGTTCCCCCACCAGCTCATGTACTGCCACGCGGCCCCAGCCCGCGCAAAGGGGCCGTCGCCGAACTTTCCCCAGACCTGACGCAGCCCCAGCCACTCCGACCCCGCCGGAGGCTGAAACGCCTCGTCCACCTCGCACCAGGGCGTCAACTCCTGCCAGGGACGGGGAAAGTCCAAGGAGCAGCGAAGCGCAGACGACGGGCGCTCCTCCGGGTCGGCCAGGGCGTCCCGCGCCGCCAACACCCTGTCGCCTTGAAAGATCAGCACGGCTACTGTCCTTTTACGACGCGGACGTCCCCGACGCGCCGGGTGTAGCCCTTCGAGTCGAAGTACTCCAGCACGGGAAGGATGAACTTGCGAGAGCTCTGCGTCCTGTCCCTTACGGCGGCCAGGGTCACGTTTCCGCCGATCTCCCGCAGGATGCCCTGCATGGCCCGCTCCAGCTCCGCCGTCAAGACGTACCCCCCCGGCAGGAGGGCCAGCTCGCGCGAGTTTCTGAGACTTTGGATGAGCGCACCAAATACGGGCTGCGAGAGCTTCATCTCGTCCCGCAGCTCGTCCAGCGTGAGGAGCTGCCACCCCTGTCGGCGGCAGATATCCGCCAGCCTCTGGCTGTTCTTCAGAAATTCCCCCTCGCTCTTCGGGGCAAAGTCCGGCGTGCGGACCTTGTTTTCGTCCAGCACCAGGGCACCGTCCTCGATCATCAGGGCGATCAGGGAACGGAGCGCGCGGGCGTCCGGCAGGGGGACCTTCCGCAGCGCCTCGTCCAGGGGAAGGCCCGCCTCGGCGGGGAAGGACTTCTGGTAGGCCAGGACGGCGTCCTTCAGGTCCGCCTTCAGCTCCGCGCAGCGGGCAAGCGAAAGGTACAGCGGCTTATCCCCCTTCAGCTCCACGATCTTTCCGGCTCCGGCGAGGTTTCTCGCGATGTCGGCACAGTTGGCGAGGGTCTCCTGCATCGCCACCGCTGCGCTCTGGGCGTCCATCACCCTGGCGTCGTCGATGAGCCGCTCCAGGCGAACCGAGGGCGTTCCGGCGGACAGGAGCGCCCGCATTCGGGCGAGCACCCGCGCCCTTGCCGCGGCCCCCCTGGGCTTGTGGGAGTAGGGAAAGACCACGCCGCCTCCGCCAATCGTGATCAGCGGGCTGTAAAAGCGAACGATGAACCGCTGGTTCAGGGTGCAGACCACCGGCTCCTCAAGGACGAGCTGGGCAGGCTCCTCGGTCCCCGGCCGTATCTGCTTCGACTGCAAGAGCGCCACCCGCGCCAGGACCTCGGACGTTCCGATGCAGAGGTGAACGCGCTGCCAGTGCCGCAGCGGCTCGCGGACGGAAGGCAGGAGCCGGATCGTAGCGTCGAAGCAGGTCGTCGGAGCGTAGATCCCCCTCTGGCAGACGACGTCGCCGCGCTCGATCTGATCCACGGCGACGTTCGTCAGGTTGGCCGCCACGCGCTGCCCCGCGCAGGCCTCGTCAACCGGATGGCCGTGGACCTGAAGGCTGCGCACCTTCCCCTGCCTCCCGGTGGGGAGCACCTCCACCTCCGTGCCGGGACGCGCGATCCCGCGGTAGGCGGTCCCCGTGATCACCGTGCCGAAGCCGGAGATGGGGAAGGCCCGGTCGATGGGCAGGAACAGGGCGCCGCTGCGGGGGCGCGGCCTCACCCGATCCACCAGGGACGCGATCTCCCGCCTCAAGACGTCCAAATTGGCGCCGGACAGGGCCGAAACGGGAACGATGGGTTTCCCTTCCAGGAACGTGCCGCGCACGAACTCCTCCACGTCCTCCTGAACCAGCTCCACCATTCCCTCCTCCACCCGGTCGGCCTTGGTGATGGCGATGAGGCCGTCGTGCACTCCAAGGAGCTCCATGATGGCCAGGTGCTCCCTGGTCTGGGGCATGACCCCCTCGTCCGCAGCCACCACGAGGAGCGCCGCGTCGATGCCGGAGGCCCCGGCCACCATCTGCCGGATAAAGCGCTCATGCCCCGGCACGTCGATGACGCTCACAACGCGCCCGTCCTGAAGGTGCAGCGGGGCAAAGCCCAGCTCTATCGTGATTCCGCGCTTTTTCTCCTCAAGCAGGCGATCGCAGTCCACCCCGGTGAGGGCGGAGATCAGGGTCGTCTTTCCATGGTCGATGTGTCCCGCCGTTCCGATGACGAGGCAAATCTCCTTCTCCTCATTCACAGGCACATTCCCCCTTCCCCGCGAGTGGGCCGGCCTCAGGCCGGAGGGCCGCAAGGGCACTCACCACGATCTCCTCGTCCCCCGGTTGGAGGGTCCTGACGTGCAGCACCAGCGCATCGTCCCTGGCGCCGGCGACGACGGGACGCTCTCCCTTCCTCAGGAGGGCCTGAAGGCGCCCCGCACCCCCTGCCGGATGTCCGCTGACGGCGACCCCCCAGCCCGCGAGAGGCTTCTCAGGGTAGGACCCTCCGCCCACGGCGTCCTCCACGGGAACCACCTCCACCTGCGCGACAACCCGTCCCCGCAGGGCGGCAGCAAGGCCCTCGGCGCGCTCCCTGAGGGCCTCCGGAGGGATACGGATCATGGCCGGCGTCGGGATGTCGTCGAGCGCCCCGCGCCTGTAGAGGCGCAGGGTTGCCTCAAAGGCGGACAGGGTGATCTTGTCCACGCGCAGCGTCCTGAGGATGGGGTGCTTCCTCAAGCCGTTCACGACGGCGCGCTTTCCGGCGATGACGCCGATCTGGGGGCCGCCCAGCATCTTGTCCCCCGAGAAGGTGATGAGGTCTACGCCCTGCTGCAGGGAGGTCCGAACGTCCATCTCCCCCTGCAGGCCCAGCAGTTCGCCGTCCACGAGGAGGCCGCTTCCGGCGTCCTCCATAAAGACCACCCCGCGCTCGTGGGCCAGCGCGGCCAGGTCCTTCCTCTCTGGGGCCGCGGTGAAGCCCTCGATGCGGAAGTTGGAGGGGTGTACCTTCAGGAGCATCGCCGTGTTCTCCCCCAGGCCGGCCCTGTAGTCCTCGAGGTGCGTTCGGTTCGTCGTGCCCACCTCCACCAGCTTCGCGCCGGAGAACTCCATAATGTCCGGCACGCGGAAGGAGCCGCCGATCTCCACCAGTTCGCCCCGCGAGACGATGACCTCCCTGCCCCGCGCCAGGGCGATGAGGCAGAGGAGGACGGCTCCGGCGTTGTTGTTCACGACGAGCGCCGCCTCGGCGCCGGTCAGATCGCAGATCAGTCCTTCGACGTGGACGTTGCGCTGCCCCCGAACCCCCTGAGCCAGGTTGTACTCCAGGTTCGAGTACCCCCGCGCCGCGCGCTCCATCGCCCGCACGGCCTCCGCAGCCATGAGGGAACGGCCCAGGTTGGTGTGGATGACCACCCCGGTCGCGTTGACGACGCGGCGCAGGTTCGGCCTCTCCGCCTCGGTCAGGGCGTCAAGGCACACCTCCCGGATGTGCTCCGGGGAGATGTCCTCCTCCCCTCCCGCGAGCATCCGGCGCCGGATGGCCGTCAACTCGCCGTTGATGGCCTGCTTCACCGTTTCCCTGCCCACCCGCTCCATCCAGGGCCTCGCCCAGTCCTGCGCCAGCAGGATGTCCATGCCAGGGATCGCCCGAAGTTTCCGCTTGATGTCCTCAACCGTCATCTTTGTCCCCACTCCTGAAACGTCTTCAAAATTCTCCCGGCGGCGCGCGCCGCCGGCTGGATAGTTTTCTTCAATCATTCTATAATATCAACCATTCTATAATAATTGAGTTCAGTGCTCAAGCGATAGACGCAGGAGGATGCTCTCGATGGTCACAGTGAACGCATTCGGAAAGTCCGGCCCGGAACCGGCCGCAATGACGAAGGAGGCGCTGGAGAAGGGGGCGGACGAGGTTCGCGTGATCGTTGACAGCCCAACGGCAGCCGCGAGCGTCAGAGATTTTTTGATCGGGGCGGGCCTCCGCGTCCAGCTCCAGGACGACGAGGGCCAGTTGATCGTCGTCGGAGAGAAAAAAAAGGGCGCCGCCGACGGGCCGAAGGGAGAGACGCCTCCTCCCACCGCGCAGGAGGCCAAGCCACTCGACGGGTCGCCGCGCCGCGAGCCGCATCGGGCGGAAGAGCCGCCTCAGGCGGAGGGGCCACACCCAAAGCCCCAGGTCCCCTCCCGGAAGCCCTCCGTGGAGGAAGCGCCAGGCGGCCGCCGCGAGAAGCGCTCCCGCTCAAAGCAGAAAAAGGGACTGGAAGCCATCCCCCAGAAGGGACAGGAGCTCACCCCTCCGCGCGACGACACGTCCCTTGCCGTCCTCATCACGGGGGAAACCTTCGGGCGCGGCAGCGAGGAGCTTGGAGGGGTGCTCGTGAAGAGCTTTCTGAAAACGCTGGCGAGCCTTGAAACGCCGCCGACCGTCCTGGCTCTCATGAACGGAGGGGTGAAGCTGGCCCTCTTCGACTCCTCCACCTGCGACCGCCTGAAGGACCTGGAAAGGCGGGGGACCAGGGTCCTCGTGTGCGGCACCTGCACCAACTTTTATGGCGTAACGGACAGCGTCGGCGTCGGCGTCATCTCCAACATGTACGAGATCGTGGAAACGATCGCGAGGACAGGCAGGATCCTGAGCCTCTGACCCCAGGAGCAGGCTCAGGGAAAAGGGGCTGAGGGGACCGCAGAAAGGGGAGAGGGAAACCGTGAACTCGGATTGGAAGTCCGGGGCCGAGCGGCCCGTCATGGAAGGGGACCTGCAGTACCACATCCGCTGCAGGCGGGGCGACGTGAACCGCTACGTCCTCCTTCCGGGGGACCCGGCCCGCGTCGAGGTCATCGCTCAGGGTTGGGGAAGCGCGCGCTTCATAGCCGACAACCGAGAGCACCGGACGTGGAGCGGCGAGTTGGAGGGCGTCCCCGTCACCGCGTGTTCCACCGGCATGGGAGGCCCTTCAACCTCCATCGCGATGGAGGAGCTGGCGGCGCTTGGGGCCGATACCTTCATCCGCGTCGGGTCCTGCGGGGCCATCCAGGAGGAGGTCGAGTGCGGCGACCTCATCATCTGTTCGGGGGCCATGCGGCAGGACGGGACCAGCCAGGATTACATCGACCTGTCCTACCCCGCGGCGGCCAGCTACGAGGTGACCGCCGCCCTCGTGGAGTCGTGCGAGCGCCTCAATATCCGCTACCACGTAGGCGTCAGCTGCACGACGGCATCCTTCTACTGCGGCCAGGCCCGACCAGGACTGAAGGGGTACGCCCAGTCCTCCCAAGCCCATAAGGTCGAAGACCTGAACCGCGCGGGCGTCATGAACTTCGAGATGGAAGCCGCCACGGTCCTCACCCTGGCCGGGATCTACGGCCTGCGCGCAGGGGCCGTTTTCGCCGTCGTCGCCCACCGACTGAAGGACTCGTTCCAATACGCGGGCATCGATCACAGCGTTCGGGCAGCCAACGAAGCCCTGAAGGTCCTGGCCTCCTGGGACAGGGCCAGGGAGGCCAAGGGGAAGCCCTTCTGGTTCCCTGGCCTCCTCGCCTGACGGATGGAACGCAAGGATACGAAAAATCCCCTCAGGCCCGCGATTTGACGGGCTTGAGGGGACTCAAGGGCTCAAACTCTACGCGAAGTCGCGGCGCTCCTTGATGCGCGCGGCCTTTCCGCTCAGCTTGCGCAGGTAGTACAGTTTCGCGCGGCGGACGTGCCCCTTGCGCTGGACCTCGATCTTATCGATGGAGGGGCAATGCAGGGGGAAGACCCGCTCCACCCCGACCCCGCTCGAAATCTTGCGCACGGTAAAGGTTTCGTCCAACCCGCCGTGCTGGCGCGCGATGACCACGCCCTCAAAGACCTGAATTCGCTCGCGCGCGCCCTCCTTGATCTTCACGTGGACGCGAAGGGTGTCGCCCGGCCGAAACTCGGGCGCGGGGTCCGCCTTAAGATAATTCTTCTGGACAAGGTTCAATACGTTCACTGGTGCTTCCTCCTAAATAAAAATCAGCGCTTTCCTAAAAATCGATCCAGTGCAATTCCCGCCCTGACCGCCAGGGGCAACGCCTCCGCCTCCTGAGCCACCGAGGCGTAAATCACAGGGCCTTCCGCGATCTCCCCCGCCTCCACTCCGTCGGGGAAGAGAAAGAGCAACGGCCCCTCGTGCTCAAGGCAGCGACGCTTCGCCTCCAGCGTATGAAGGCTGCCGCCACGTGGCTGAGCCTCTATGACGACGGTCAGCGTCGGTCGTCCCTTCCCGTGAGCCCGGGTCCAATCCCAAACGCGGGACAGGCTCCCCAATACCTTGGGGGCGCTCGCGGCCTCCGCCGTGCCCGCGTCAAACGAACGGCGCTCCTCGGGACAAAGGATGACGAAAAAAGGCCGCCCCAACCCATAAAAACGGCAGAGGGAGGAGAGGGCCTCCGCCCCTTCCGACGTCGGCCTGTTGGCCGTGAGGAGCGCCAAACAGGCCTCTCCGGAGAGGTAGTCCCCTATCGCCGCCCTAGCCAGGAGGTCGGGACGGCGGGTCAGCGTTCGCTCCACCGCCCTGGCCCGACGCCAGGTCCGAACCTCCGCCTCGTTGCCGCTCAAAAGCACCTCCGGGACGTCCATCCCCCTCCAGGAAGCCGGCCGGGTGTAGTGCGGATGGTCCAACATCCCGCGGTAGAAGGAGTCTTCCTCCACCGCCTCCCCTCGACCGACGACCCCCGGAACGAGGCGCGCCATCGCGTCGATGACGGCCATGGCGGGGATCTCGCCTCCGGTGAGGACGCAGTCGCCCACGCTCACCTCAAGGTCCACCTCGCGCTCGACAAAGCGCTCATCAATCCCTTCATAGTGACCGCAGAGGATGACGACGTGTTCCTGGCGCGAGAGCGTTTCGACGATCTCCTGGGTCAGGAGCGTTCCCTGCGGAGAGGGATACACCACACAGGCTTCCTGGCTACCGCGGGCCACGTTCAGAGCGTCCTCCAACTGAGGCGCCGCGAGGACCATGCCTCCCGCTCCAAAGGCGTAATCGTCAATCTGGCGATACCCGCCCCGGCCGAACTCGCGAAGGTCCACCAAGTCCACCCGTAGCAGGTTTCTTTTGACGGCGCGGCCCAGGATGCTCGTCGAGAGAAAATCACGAAAGAACTCAGGGAACGCCGTGACGATCGTTACGTGCATCAGTCCCAGAGCCCCTCGATCAAAGAGAGCTTGATACGGCCTCCCTCAAGGTCGATGTCGCGAACGAAATCCCGAACGGCGGGGATGTAGTGCAGGCCCCCCGCGGCGTCGCGTATCTCGTACAGCTCGTTGGCGCCCGTCAGAAAATCCGTCACCGTCCCCAGAGGGCGTCCCTCCAGGTCCTCGACGGCGAGGCCGATCAGGTCGTCCACCCAGAAGCTGTCCCGCGGAAGCTCGACCCGCTCCTTCTGGTCGATGAGGATCGACGCCCCCACGCAGGCCTCCGCCTCCTCCCGCGTCGAAAGGTTCGTTTGCAGCGTGAGAAGGTTGCGTCCCTCGTCGAAGCGAACACCGCGCACCTCAAGCGTGCAGAGGGCTTCCGTTCCGCGATAGAGGGCGATCGTCCTCATCGCCTGGAAGCGTTCCGGAAAGTCCGTCAGGGGGACCACCGTCAGCGCCCCCTGAAGGCCGTGCGCGGAGGCCACACGTCCAATCTGGATTTTTTCAGACGTTTGGACGTCCTTAGAGGCCGTTCTGGAAATCGTACCTCACTACTCCTCTACGATATCGACGTCCACACGCTCGCCGGCTTTGACAGCGGCCGCTTTGGCCAAAAGCCGGATGGCGTTGATCGTGGCGCCGCGCTTTCCAATGATGCGCCCCACGTCCTCGTGGGCAACACGAATCATAACCTTGATCCCACTCTCCTCTTCGCCGCTCTCCACGCTGATGGCATCCGGCTGAGTGACAAGATGTCTGACGATGAACTCGACAAGCTCTTTGTAATTGACCATTGTGGCACCTCCTGTTTTTTTGCGGTGACGTGCTGAGGATGAACTCCAAAAAGTCCCTACTGGGCCTTTTTGCTCTCAAACTTCTCCCAAATGCCCTGCTTCTTCAAAAGCCCACGCGCCGTGTCCGAGGGCAGGGCCCCGACGCTCAACCAGTACAGGGCGCGATCCTCATTGATGGCCACGGCCGCCGGATCGGTCATGGGGTTGTAGGTCCCGATCAGCTCAATGAACTTCCCGTCCCGAGGGGAATGGGAGTCCGCAACCACCAACCTGTAATAAGGGGCTTTCTTTTTGCCCAAGCGCGACAAACGAATCCTCACTGCCATTACAACAAGACACCTCCTGAAAAATCTGGGGGAATGAATTCCCCAACAGGCACCTGAGCAATCCCTCCCTGCGGGGGCAGGGCGTCCCAGGGCTTCAGCGAACGCCACCCATCCTGCCGAAGAGGGAGCGCAGCTTGAACTTGCTGTCCCCTGCGGCGGAAAAGGACTTGAAGAGCTTTCGCATCTGCTCGTACTGAGCCAGCAACTGGTTCACCATCTGCACGGACGTCCCTGAGCCCAGCGCGATCCGTCGCCGGCGCGACCCCTTGATGATCCGGGGGTTACGACGCTCGGCCGGCGTCATGGACTGGATGATCGCCTTGCTCCGACGGATGGCGGCGTTGTCCGCCTCATCGACGTTTATCCCCTTTAGGCGGCTGAAGCCGGGGATCATCTCCATCACCTTGCCAAGGGGCCCCATTTTCTCGATCTGCTGAAACTGGAGCAGAAGGGTTTCCAGCGTGAACTGCTTCCCCTTCAGGCTGCTTGCGATCTTCTCGGCGTCGCCGGCGTCCGCGGCCTGGACCTTTTCCACAAGGCCCTGGATGTCGCCCATGCCCATGATGCGGCCCGCCATCCGCCGGGAGTCGAAGACCTCAAGAGCGTCCGTCCGCTCCCCCACCCCCGCGAACTTCACGGGCACGTCGGTCACCGCACGGACCGCCAGCGCGCTTCCGCCTCGGGCGTCGCCGTCCAGCTTCGTCAGGATCAGCCCTGTCAGCGCCAAGCGCTCATGAAAAGCCCTCGCGACGTTGACCGCCTCCTGCCCCATCATCGCGTCCAGAACGAGGAGCTTCTCGTGGGGCGGGAGGACCGAGGCGATGGCCGAGAGCTCCTCCATCAGCTCCTGATCCAGGTGCAGGCGCCCGGCCGTGTCCAGCAGGATGACGTCATTCATGCGGTCCGCCGCACGCCGGCGAGCCCCGCGCACCACCTCAAGGACGTCCGTCTCACCGGCCTCAGGACCGTAAAAGGCGACCTTGGACTCCTCCGCCAGAACCCTAAGCTGATCGACGGCTGCAGGACGCCGCAGGTCGCACGCCACGACGAGGGGGCTGTGGGAGCCCTGAAGCCGCCGCGCCAGCTTGACCGTCGTCGTCGTCTTTCCGCTTCCCTGAAGCCCCACCATGAGGATCACCGTAGGGGGCATCGAGGCGATGGCAAGCGGAGCGGGGTCCCCCATCAGGGAAACGAGCTCCTCGTACACCACCGTCGCGATGTGCTGCGCGGCGCTGATCGACTCGATGACGTCGAGCTGCAGCGCCCTCTCCCTTATCCTGGCGACGAGGCTGCGGGCCACCTTGAAATCGACGTCCGCCTCCAGCAGGGATTTGCGTATCTCGCGAAGCGCGGCGTCAACGTCCGCCTCCGAGAGCTTCCCCCTGCTTCGCAAACGCGAAAACGCGGCCTCCAGCTTCTCCCTCAGTGCGTCAAACATCCCCTGCTCTACTCCTTAAAAGTGGAGGACGGCAAAAACGCTCACGCGCCTCCATTCGTTTCGTTCAAGCGCAAGGCCTCGTTCCTCGCCTCAAGCTCGTGGATCCTCTCCTCCAGCCGTCGGGTCGTCTCGGAGAAGTGAAGCTCTCCCTCAATCGCCTCAAGGCGCTCCATAACGCGCCGTTCCAGAATGTGGACGGCCTGACGGCTGACCCCCAGCGAGCGGGCAACCTCCGTCGGGGCCAGGTCAGCGAAGTAGAGCATCTCGTAGACGTCCCGCTGACGCTCCGTCAAAAGGGGGGAATAAAAGTCGTAGAGCGAATTGAGATAGACCCTGCGCTCCAGGCGCTCCCCATCGTTCAAAGCGGCCACATCGCATCCACTCCTGAACTTCGGCTCGGCGGTGATACAGCACGCTCCTTAAGCTGGGCTAATTATAAGGAGCTCGCAAAATCTTGTCAAGTATTTTTGTTTTACGCGTTGCTATTCAGTGATCATGCCGCCCATCCGGCAGCCTCTCTTACAGGGGCGGGGCGCTTTTAGGCCCGATGCACCCTTTATTTTATTCTGATTTCAGAGTATCATATTGAAGAGTGCAATGGGTAGTCGTGTGATACGGAAAAATTTTATACGGTTAGGGACAAAGGAGGAGAATTTTATCTTGACCAGGAGTAGGGTTTTATTGACGTTGTTGTGCCTCGTTACGTTTTTTGCCCCAGAGTTCTCCATTGCCGCGAACGCTGCTTCCGATGCGCCGATATCCGTGGCCTGCATCACGACGGCACCGCACCTTGACGTCGTCACCGAGGACGGCCAGATCGTTTCCCTGCTCCTCTTTGCCTTGGAGTCCCTCGTGACGACCGAGGAGGATGGTCAAGGGGGGATACGAATCGTTCCCGGCCTTGCTGAAAGCTGGAAGGTCAGCGAGGATGGTTTGTCCTATACCTTCAACCTGAAAAAGGGCGTCAAGTTTCATGACGGCACGCCCGTCACCACTGAGGACTGGATATGGTCGATCCTGCGTCTGAGGGACGCGGGGCCGGAAAGCCCGTGGAGCTACCTGGCCCACGCCGTCAAGGAGGTTTCTGCTCCTGATGAGGATACGCTAGTCATATCCCTGTCCGAACCCTATGCCCCCTTTCTCTCTAATTTGACAAACCCTGCCCTTTCCGTCCAGTCCAAGAAGCATTTTGAGAAGGTTGGGGCAGAGGCATTTCGCGACAGTCCCATGGGAACCGGCCCTTATTATTTTGCCGAGTGGGAGCTGAACCAGCGTTATATCCTCAAGAAAAACCCCTATTACCACGTCGAGGGCAAACCTGTCGCCAGCGAATTCCGCTTTATCGTCGTCCCGGACGACAATACGCGGATCATGCAGCTTCAGGCCGGTCAGGTCGATGTCGTCAGGGATCTGCCTCAAAACAGGATTGACGAACTTGCCTCCTATCCCGGACTTGCCGTAGACGCGGAGCCCTCCACGGAGCAGCGCTTTGTCAATTTCAACGTGACCTTCCCTCCGCTCGATGACGTAAGGGTTCGCAACGCTCTGCGCCTGGCGACCGATAAGCAGGCTATCATAAAGATGGTGCTCTTCGGTCACGGCTCACCGGTCTTCGGAGTCTTTCCGCGCGTCGATACCTTTTATAACAAGAAACTGAAAGACCCCGGGTACGACGTTGAAAAGGCCAAAGCCCTTCTGAAGGATGCCGGTCAGGAAAAGGGCTTTAAGCTGGAGATCATCTACAGCTCCGGCAACAGCGTCATGGAAAACATCGCGACAGTGCTCAAAGAGCAGTGGGCGAAGGTTGGCGTGGACCTTCAGCTCGTTCCGCTGGAAGGGCCGACGGTCAGCGCCACCTTCCAGAACCTGAAGCACCAGGTCACGATGCTGCGTTGGTCCACAGACACCGCCGACCCTGTAGGGTTCACCAGCTTCATCGCCGATTACGATGCCAGCCATGGCTTCCATACGGGGTGGAAAAACGAGAGGGTCACGCAGTTGGCCCATGCAGCGGAAAAGGAGCTGGATGTGGAGAAACGCCGCGGCATGTACGAGGAAATCCAGCAAATTCTCTTCGATGAATGTCCAATGTATCCGCTCTACGAGAACGTCTATCCCGTTGCACGGAAGGACACGGTCCACAACTTCAGGTTCTCGGGCCTCTCGCGCTATGTATTCATCGATGCTTACAAGGATGAGTAGTTATCACATCCTGGTTCCGTTGGATAAAAGCGGGTTTTGAAGCGATGATGGGCCCTGACTCCCCACATTTCTATCGACACAGGGCCCATTATTTTGTCTGCTCATCTGCAACTCTGTCCCCGCAGTTCCCAACCTCGCTACGTCGGGAGCTGCGGAATACGTGTGAGGGAAGTGTTTTTCCTTGAAGCAGCTCAACTACATCCTGAAACGCATCCTCCAGATGATTCCTGTCCTCTTCGTCGTAACCATCGTAGTCTTCCTCATGATTCACATGCTTCCGGGCGACCCCGCCCGAACGCTCCTGGGTGAGCGGGCAACCTATGCCCAAGTGGAGGCCCTTCAGATCAAACTGGGCCTGAATCGCCCTCTCCCCATCCAATACTGGCTCTTCCTGAAACACCTTTTTCGGCTGGATCTGGGGAACTCTGTGCTCTTTGGCGTCCCTGTCGCGAAGCTCTTGGTCGGAAGGCTGTCCCTTACCCTGAGCCTTACGCTTTTCTCCGGCTTCATTGCGCTTCTCATAAGTCTTCCCTTGGGCTATATTGCAGCGGCCAGAAAGGATAGAGTTGCCGACCATCTGATACGTACCGGGGCGTTGATTGCCCTGTCGACCCCTGTCTTCTGGATCGCGCTCCTGCTCATGATGCTCTTTGCGTTGAGACTGCGCTGGCTGCCCGTTGGAGGATGGGGGCGCACCCCCATGGAGCATTTCATGGGCCTGATCCTGCCTGCATTCACCTTGTCTCTTTCCACTGCCGCGCTCCTGGTTCGGAATCTTCGAAACAACATCGTGGATATCTCCCGCAGCGATTATGTCGATTTCGCACGCAGCAAGGGATTGAGCGAGAATATTGTCCGTGCCCGACACATCCTGCGCAATTCCCTCATCTCGACGGCCACGCTGCTCTCGTTGCAACTGGCCCACATGCTGGGGGGCAGTGTCATCACGGAGACGGTTTTCAATCTGCCCGGGCTCGGTTCTTTGATGATCCAGGCCATATTCGGTCGGGATTATGCCGTAGTTCAAGGAGGCATTTTCGTCATTGCCGTGATGGTCCTGTTCGTCAACCTGATAACGGACGTCCTGTACTCGCTGCTCGACCCACGGGTCGCCTTGGATTAGGGGCATGGGACAGATTTTTGCATCCCTCCGTCGCCGCGGAGCCTGGCGGAAAGGGTATAAGCTCATCCTCGGAAACTCTTCGCTGACCATCGGCCTTGCGATTGTGGCCTTGATGTGTATCGTTGCCCTTGTTCCTGAAAGCATCGCTACGCACAATCCAAACGATCACAACGTGGACGCGATTTTACAGCCCCCTTCAGCAGAGCATTATTTTGGTACGGATAACTTTGGTCGTGATCTGTATTCCCGTGTGGTCTGGGGGGCTCGGGTCGATCTCCAACTGGGGCTGGTCGCCATGATAGTCCCATTCGTCGTCGGTTCTCTCATCGGCCTTCTTGCAGGCTATTACGGCAGATGGATCGACGCTCTGCTCATGCGGATACTGGATATTTTTCTGGCCTTCCCCTTTACTCTGGTCATCATCGTCATCGTCGCCATCATTGGACCGGGAACGGCCAACCTTTACATAGCGATGTGGCTCGTGGGTTGGAGGGCCTACGCGCGCCTGATTCGGAGCGATGTCCTGGTCATTCGGGACGCAGAATATGTACAGGCTGCGCGTGTCCTGGGATACTCCGACGCACGCATCCTCCTGCGCCATATTCTGCCCAACGTTGTCAGCTCCTGTATCGTCTATGGAGCGTCGGATGTGGTGATGTGTATGCTCGCAGGAGCTGCTATGAGTTTCCTGGGATTGGGGATTCAACCCCCGACCCCTGAATGGGGGGCGCTGATCGCGGGGGGACGAGCCTTTATTTCAAAAGCGTGGTGGCTGACAGCCCTACCTGGACTCTGTTTGGCGATTGCAGGGACTGGTTTCAGCCTGGTCGGAGACGGCCTCTCCGACCTCCTGCGTACCAAGGGCCGATAGAGGAGAGACGTTCAATGTCCGATATCCTGCTGGAGGTCAAAGACCTGAGGACACACTTCATCACTGGGGAGAATACGGTTAAGGCGGTGAACGGCGTCAGCTTTTCCGTTCGGCGTGGGGAGACCTTCGGCCTGCTTGGAGAGTCCGGCTGTGGCAAGAGCGCAACATGCCGTAGCATCACACGCCTCATCAACCCGCCGGGGCAAATTATCGGAGGAGAAATTCTCTACGAGGGGAGGGATCTGTTAAAGCTTCCACTGGATAAGCTGAGGCGTCTTCGAGGACGGGAGATCAGCATGATTTTCCAGGAACCGATGACGGCCTTAAACCCCGTGCTCCCGATTCGCACGCAGATCTTTGAGTCCCTGGATCCACAGATGAGCCGGGCTCAGAAACAAGCTCGTGCCCTTGAATTGATGCACCTGGTGGGGATACCATCTCCAGAGAAGCGAATCGACGAATATATTCATCAGTTCTCAGGCGGAATGCGTCAGAGGGCCATGATTGCCATCGCCTTAGCTTCCCAGCCTCGCCTCCTGCTCGCCGATGAGCCCACGACGGCACTGGACGTCACCATCCAGGATCAGATCATGAAACTCATCGAAGGGCTCAAGAAGCGTATGAACATGAGCGTCATTTTGGTCACGCACGACCTGGGGGTGGTCTCGCAGATGTGTGACCGCGTCGCTGTAATGTACGCAGGGCACGTCATGGAGCTCTGCGATACGGTTACGCTTTTTTTCCATCCCAGACACCCCTACACGCACGGCCTGTTTCGTTCCCTTCCTCACGGGAAAGGCACGAGGACCAGGCTTAAGCCTATTGCGGGAGCCCCCCCGAGCCTTGAGAATCTTCCTGCGGGCTGCCCTTTTGAACCACGCTGTGATTGGGCCGGAGAGTGTTGCAGGATAGGATTGCCTCCTTTAACGGAGATTGCCGAGGGGCACTTCACGCGTTGCTATTTTCACGCGAAGCTGCCGGACGAAGTGCGTTTTCCGACCCGGATGTGAGGAAGGGGTAGACGGTAACATGGACACGTTGGACAAAGATACGGCCTTGATACGGGTACGGGGGTTAAAAAAATACTTTCCCTTGAAACGGCAGCTCACGGATTTTATCTCAGGAAATCCTCAAGAGGTCCTCAAGGCCGTGGACGATATCGACTTGGATATCCAAACGGGCGAAAACCTGGGCTTGGTGGGGGAGTCCGGGTGCGGCAAGAGCACACTGGCCCGAACGATGATTCGTCTTTACACCCCGGACGAGGGGTCCGTACTGTTTGACGGCAAGGACATCACGCGAATGGAGAAACGAGAGCTGCGCAAGGTAAGGCGGGACCTCCAGATGATCTTTCAGGATCCCTACTCCTCGCTTAATCCACGCATGTCCGTGCGCGAGATGCTCATGGAGGCCCTGGCGTTCCACAAAATCTGTCACAAAACCGATATGGAGAAACGATTTTACGAGCTTCTCTCCATGGTCGGGATTGGAGCGGAGGCCGCAGACCGTTTGCCGGGAGAGTTTTCTGGGGGCCAACGCCAGCGCATCGGCATCGCACGAGCCCTTGCGCCGGCCCCCCGCTTCATCATCGCGGACGAACCGGTTTCGGCACTTGATGTTTCCATACAAGCCCAGATCATCAACTTGCTGGAGGAGCTTCAGGAGCGACTGCACCTCACCATCCTGTTTATATCGCACGACCTTCGTGTCGTAAGACACATATCGCATCGCGTCGCGGTTATGTACCTCGGCAAGATCGTCGAATTAGCGGACACCGAAGCGCTGTTCGAGCACCCGGCACATCCCTATACGGACATCCTTCTGAGGGCGGAGCCCCCGCTCGATCCGAGGCTCAGAAGTACAGAAACCGCGATCTCAGGAGAACTGCCGAGCCCCATTCACCTGCCACCAGGCTGCCGTTTCCATCCCAGGTGCCCAAATGCCCGAAAGGAGTGTGCCGAAAGAGAGCCCCTCTTGAGTAGCATCGGCGGCGGGCATTTCGCCGCCTGTCATTATCCCCTTCTCTGAGGGAGGGGGTAAAAAGAGAGGAAGGGGCTGCCTCTATCGGTGCCCCTTAACACCTCTCCAGTTCCTGCGCCAGGGACAGCAATCGATTGCGCTGAGCGAGGATATAACGGTCAAGGACGAACTTTGCCCTGTCCGTAAGCGATTGGGTGGCCAGGGCTTCCAGCGGCAGGGACAGACCAGGCACGTACGCCTCCCCCATGCGGAAGTCCTGAAAATAAGGGGCCCGCTGGCAGTAAAGAGCTTGATTCAATCTACGAATCACGAATAGGCGTTCCTTCAGACCGCTTTTCCCCGCCAACCGCTCACGACTGCTCTTCAGAGAAATCAAGATGGAATGCAGGCCCGGAACTTGCCTGTCGTCGATTTTTTCGAGCTCTCCGATCAGACGATCCCACAGAGCCCTGTCGTCCGGGAGCCAGCCGGGCTCCAGAATACGGTAGGTTCCCAGAGCATAGAGCTGGCAGTCCTGCATCAGGACCTTCATATCGTGCTTGCCGAAGGTGTCCTCCTCCGTATGCCACCACCAGGGCATCCCCCCTTTGCCGCTGGCATGAGGGGAGTCCGGCGCGGTCTGGGAGGACCATATGAAGCACGAGGACACGCCGATATTATAGAAGGATTGATCGTAGGAATTGACCGGGCCGAAATGCTCTCCGTCCTGCCCCGTGACATCCCGCACCGCACCGCGCGCCAATGCCATGAAGTCCGGCGTTGCGGCGACCTGAGAGAAATCTTCGGACCCCTTTGCTCCGGGGACATCGGCGTTGATATAACAAAGACAGTGTTCGTCCAACTCCCCAAAACGCTCGAGCGCATAGTTGGAGGACCCCGCGTACTTGGAGAACTCGTGTCCCGACCACCAGCAGAAGCGCAGGCCAAAAGGCCGCCGCTTCAGGCTGGAAAAGCGTAAGGCGAGAGCCAGCATCAGGGCGCATCCTGTTCCATTATCCGTTGCGCCGTGGTGTTTTGCATCCATGTGAGAGCCCAACAGGATAAAGTATGGGGAGTCCCCGGGAAGACACGCCTCCAAGAGAGGAAGCTTTCTGACCTCGGACCTGGAACGGCCGCGGAGCTCGATGTCCAGATCTCCTGATACGGCAAGTTCCATCAACCGATTGCCCCCTAGACGATTGACGGCGAAGACGGGAATTTGTGGATAGAGCTCGACGTCCTCTGGAAGGGCCGCCCCCCAGCCCGCACACACGGCGCTCTCGTGGATGACGTCTTCGTCGCCGTATGGCCAGCAGAAGACATAGGCGAAAGCCCCGCGCTCGAAAGCATCCCGGATGGCAACGGCGGATCTGGTGGTGCTCAGGACAATTTTACCCTCCAGGTCCCTTGCGGACCGGGAACTGCGGTCGGCAAACCAGGCGATGGAGTCTGGCGGAAAGCTTTCTGGGGGAACGAAGACCGCCTTCCCCCGAACGGGCTTCTCCCAAACGTCGGGCGAGTACCCCCAAATCTTCACGGGAAGGGATTCCTCTTTCCCCTGGGACCAAAAGCGCATCCGCGCTTCCCCAAAGGAAAATGTCCATGCGGGAAACGTCGTCCTCGACGGGTTCATTCCATTCTCCTCCAGCCGACTGGCCACGTATTCGTGGGCCAACCTCTCCCCTTCGCTGCCGGAGGGCCG
>NZ_CALHIQ010000168.1 GCF_938030725.1 uncultured Fretibacterium sp.
TACCGAACAAGAACTTAAAAAAGCGATCATTGAGACGGTATATCCTTCCCTGCTCCAACTCCGCCTCGATTTGCCCCTCCGTCACAGGCCCCAACGCCGGGCCGATCAGCTCACCGTCGCGCTCCCGCTCTGCATCCTCCATAGTCCCCACCTCCTCACAGCCTTATTATACAATTGGACTGTTGCGTTTAGAGTGACCATCCAACAAGCGCTGCGGCCCGCAAAACCGTGCGGGCCGCAGCGCTTTTCATCTTCTCGGCAGCCGAAATCCCTAGAGCCGCACGCGCGTCAGCCGCTCCACGCGCTCCTGAATCTCTCCCCGCTTCTCGGCGGGGATGAGCAGGACGAGGTAGTCGCCGCCCATCAGCTTGACGCCGCCGCGGGGGACGATCTCCTCCGCGCCGCGCTTCACCGTGATGATCAGGGAGTCGCCGGGCCATTGAAGGTCCGCGATGGTGCGCCCGTCGGCCTGGCTCAGGGGCTCCACGGCGAACTCCGCCAACATGCTGCGTCGGACGGTGCGGTCGCCCTGGGGCGCGACGGGCAGCAGGCGCTGCAGGCTCTCGTAGACGGGGGTGGAGCGGCAGAGCTCCGCTACGGTGTAGGAGGTCATGGCCACGATGCCCAGGGGCAGCATGAAGGCGAAGGAGCCCGTCATCTCGCTGATCAGGAGGATGCCCGTCAGGGGGGAGCGGACGATGGAGGAGAAGTGCCCCGTCATGGCCATGAGCGTCAGGGTGAGGACGAACTCCGGCTCCAGAACGCCCGCCACCACGGCCAACTGCCCCATGGCGTTGCCCACGAGGGAGCCCAGGACCAGGAGGGGAAAGAAGATGCCGCCGGGCAGACCGCTGCCGAAGGAGAGCACCAGCAGGAGGAGCTTCAGGCCGTAGAGCGCGATCAGGCGCACTGGGGCGGGGTTGGCCCCCATGGGGTAGAAGATCATGGGCTCGCCACTGCCGAAGAGCTCCGGCAGGACGAGGCAGAGGCCCGCCGTGAGCGCGAAGGGCAGGATGCCCTTTGCGTACCAGGGCAGCCGCAGCCGGCCGTAGAGGGCCTTGCCCCACAGGATGCACTTGTTGAAGAACACGCCGCTCAGGCCCGTGGCGATCCCCAGGAGGAGGATGAGCCAGTAGTTCCGCAGAGGCAGGAGCTCGTGTCCCGCGACGTGCAGCACCGGCTGAAACCCCATGATGGACGCGCCGACGAAGGCCGACGCGAAGGACGCGGCCGTGGCCCCCACCAGCACGACGCCGGAGAAGCTCTTGTGCAGCTCCTCCATGGCGAAGACCACCCCGGCGATGGGGGCGTTGAAGGCCGCGGCCAGCCCCGCTGCCGCGCCGCTCGAGATGAGGAAGTTGCGCGCGCTCAGGGGACGGCGCGCCAGGTCCCCGAACGCCTGCCCCACGGAGGCGCCGATCTGCACGGAGGGCCCTTCCCTCCCCATGGTGAGGCCGCCGCCCAGCGTGAGCAGGCCGCCGATGAACTTGCCGGGCAGCACGCGCCGCCACGGGACCTGAAGCCGGCCCGCGAGCTGCGCCGAAACCTGCGGGATGCCGCTACCCGAGATGAGCGGGGCGAACTTTGCGCAGAGCCCCGCCGCGGCGCCCATCAAGACCATCAGGCAGAGGTACGGGAGCGGTCCTTCCTCCACCGCGGAGCCCAGCAGGGCGCGCAGCCAGCCGTTGACGGCGGAGATGCCCAGGCGGTAGATCGTGATGACGCCTCCGACGACGCTGCCGATGACAAGCCCGTCGATGAGCAGGCGGAGGCGGAAGTGGCTGCGCCCCTGCACCTCCCTGGCGGTCTGGTCCATGCCGCCGCCCCCTAGCGACAGCCGGGCGTCGGGTTCGTGCCGCGGATCTGCCCGGAGCCCCGGACCATGAACTTGACGGACGTCAGCTGTTCGAGGCCCATGGGGCCCCGCGCGTGCAGCTTCTGGGTGCTGATGCCCATCTCCGCGCCGAAGCCGAACACGCCGCCGTCCGTGAAGCGCGTGGAGGCGTTGACGTAGACGGCCGCCGCGTCCACTCCCGCGAGAAACCTCTCGGCGTTCGCGTAGCTGTCCGTGATGATGGCCTCGCTGTGCTTCGTCCCGTAGCGGCGGATGTGCTCCATGGCCTCGTCCAGGCCGCTCACGACGCGGACGGCCAGGATCAGGTCCTCGTACTCCGTCGCCCAGTCCTCCTCCGTGGCCGGCCTGGCGTCGGGCCAGAGGGCCCGGACCTCGGCGTCCCCCCGGAGCTCCACGCCCAGCTCCGCCAGCTCTGCCATGGCGCGGGGGATGAAGGCAGGGGCCGCGTCCCGGTGGACCAAAAGCGTTTCCATGGCGTTGCACACGCCAGGACGCTGGGCCTTGGCGTTGACGGCGATGCGGAGCGCCATGTCCAGGTCCGCCGAGGCGTCCACGAAGGTGTGGCAGTTGCCGTCCCCCGTCATGATGCAGGGGACCCGCGCGTTCTCCAGCACGGACTGCTTCAGCCGCCGGCTGCCGCGCGGGATGAGCACGTCCAGCGCCTGGAGCTGCATCAGGGCGATGGAGGCCTCGTGTCCCGGAAGCCGCAGGAGCTGGACGGCCGCGCCCAGCAGGCCGCAGTCGGAGGCCGCGTCCTGAAGGGCCAGGGCAATGGCGGCGTTGGACCGGCCCGCCTCGCGGCCGCCCCGGAGGATGACGGCGTTGCCGGACTTCAGGCACAGCCCCGCCGCGTCGGCCGTCACGTTGGGCCGCGCCTCGTAGATGATGCCGATGACGCCCAGGGGCACGCGCACGCGCGTGATCTCGATGCCCCCCTCCGCGCGCCAGCCGCCGGACGCCGTGCCGATGGGGTCCGGCAGGGCCGCGATCTCTTCGAGGCCGCGGGCCATGCCCTCGATGCGCTCCTCGTTGAGGGCCAGCCGGTCCAGCATCGCGTTGGACAGCCCTCCGCTCCGCGCCTCATCCAGGTCCTGGGCGTTCTCCTGGAGGATGTGGCCGCTGCGCTGCCGGAGCAGTGCGGCCATGTTCGTGAGGGCGCGGTTCTTCTGCTCCGTCCCGGCCCCGGCGAGCTCTCGCGCAGCCTCCTGCGCAAGGCGCCCCATCCCGTTCAGGACCTCGTCAATCCTCGCTGTGTCCATGATCTCACGTCCCTTTCGTTAAAGCCGGCCCCTACACCAGCGCCATGTTGTTGCGGTGCACGAGCTCCTCGAAGTCGCAGACCCCCAGGATGCCCGCGATCTCGTTCGACCGGCGGCCCAGTATCCGCCGCGCGTCGTCCGAGGCGTAGCTGCTGATGCCCCGCGCGACCTCCCGGCCCTCCGCGCTGCGGATGGAAACGACGCTGCCGGCGGGGAAGTCCCCCTCCACGCGGAGGACGCCGGAGGGCAGGAGGCTCCCGCCCTGGTGGAGGATGGCGCGCTCCGCTCCGCCGTCCACCGTCACCGTCCCGGCGGGGGCGCTGCCGACGGCCAGCCACTGGCGCCGCGCGGTGTAACCCTCCCGGTGGGGGATGAAGCACGTCCCCAGGTCCTCGCCGTCCGCGATGCGGCGCAGGACGTCCGGCTCGTCGCTCGATGCGATGACCATGGGGATGCCGGCCGCCATGGTGATGCGCGCGGCCCCCAGCTTCGTGGCCATGCCGCCGCTCGACATGTTGCTGCCGCGGGTCGTGGAGTTGGCCTCGATCTCCGGCGTGATGACGCTGACCTCGCGGATGAGGCGCGCGTTCGGGTTGCGCCGGGGGTCGGCGTCGTAAAGCCCCGCGATGTCCGACAGGATGATCAGGAGGTCCGCGTCCGCGTTGCAGGCCACCATGGCCGACAGGCGGTCGTTGTCGCCGAACTTGAGCTCATCGACGGCCACGGTGTCGTTCTCGTTGACGATGGGGATGACGCCGTACTCCATCAGGGCGAAGAGCGCGTTGCGGGAGTTGTGGTAGCGCTCCGGGTTCGAGAAGCAGTCCCGCGTCAGGAGGAGCTGGGCCACGCTCTGGGAGTACTCGCTGAAGAACTTCTCGTACATCTGCATGAGGATGCCCTGCCCCACGGCGGCCATGGCCTGCTTCTGGGGCAGGTTTTCGGGCATCCGGCCCAACTTCCCCACCCCTGCGCCCACAGCGCCCGACGTCGTGAGGATGACGCTGCGCCCCGAGTTGTGCAGGTCCGAGAGCTCGCGCACGAGCCGCTCCATTTTTCCGATGTTGATGCGTCCGGTCGGGTAGGTGATGGAGCTGGTCCCGACCTTGACGACGATGCGCTTCGAGCCGCGCAGGCTTCCTCGATCCACGTCCTCTGTCCCCCTTCGGGCCGGGACATCCGCGTTTTGCGTATGTCGGCCCCTGCTCCTTCATATGGGGCTTATTGTATAATGAAAATCAGTAAAGTAAAAAGGTCCTGAACGGCGAATTTTCTCGCCGGAAGCTCTTTGCAGGATAGGGAGTGGTCTTACATGCACACGCTCGTTAGCGCTCAATCGTCGTTTTTCCTGATGGTGGATATTCAGGAGCGGCTTCTGCCGGCCATCTCGAACGGGGAGGCCGTGGTCCGGAGTGCCACAAAGCTCCTGACCGCGGCGCGGGAGCTCTCGGTCCCCCTCGTGGTGACGGAGCAGTACCCCAAGGGCATCGGCCCCACGGTGCCGCAGCTCGCGGAACTGATCCCAGCGGGGACCCCCAACCTGACGAAGACCTCCTTCTCCTGCTGTGGTGCAGCGGGGTTCGACGCCGTGGTGACCGCGCTGGGTCGAAACACGGCGGTGATCTTCGGCATCGAAACCCACATCTGCGTCCTTGCGACGGCCATGGACCTCGTGGGCCGGGGGGTGAAGGTCGTCCTGGCCGCGGACGCCTGCGGGAGCCGCGAGGGGACGAACCACGAGCTGGCGCTGGCTGCAGCCAGGAGCTTCGGCGCCCTCGTGGTGCCGGCGGAAACGGTGATCTACCAGATGATGGGCGAGGCCGGAACGCCGCACTTCAAGGCGCTCCTCCCCATCCTCAAGTGAGGCGCGGCGCGATGAAGGCCCTGCGTCGCCCCTTTGCGCTCTGCCTGGCGGCCCTGGCGCTGGCGGCCGTCCCGGCCCAGGCCAGCTACGAAGAGGGGCTTGCGTTTCAGGCCAGCGGGGACGTTCAGGAGGCCTACGCCCAGTGGATGCTCACGTCCGGGGACCCGCGCAGCATGGCCGCCGTCGCGGGGCTCTTTGAGCGCGGCGACGGCGTCAGCCGGGACCTGGACCAGGCCGCGGAGTGGTACCGGCGGGCGGCCGAGAAGGGTAACTGCCGCGCCATGGCGCAGCTGGCGAACTTCTCCCTGTACGGGTTGGGTGGCGAAACCCGGAGTCCCATGGAGTGGCGCGCGGAGCTGGAGAAGGTGCGGGGAAAGGACCCCTACGCGGACTACATGCTGGCCTACTTCTACGCCAACGGACACGGCGGCAGCCGCCGCCTGGAGGACGCCCTGGCGCTCCTGGAGCCCCTGGCGGGCTCCAACTACGCGCCCTTCGTGACGCTCTACCACCAGGTGGCCCGCCGCATCGAGGACCAGAAGGACGGCGTGCTGGACGCGGAGTTCCTGACGGGGGAGATCGCGAAGGGCGAAGTGTCCTTCGACCTCCGCTGGCGGGACAAGCGCCTCGTCGTCAGCGGCTACGTCAACTCCATCAAGCGCCTGCGGGACTACGGCTACGTGCTGAAGCTCTCCGGCCCGAACCTCTCCGTGGTGCCCAGGGACAACCTCCTGGCGGTGTTCTACGCGCCTCTGGTGACGGACCCGCTGACCCGCCTCCGGGGAGGGGACTACGTGAAGATCGACGGGGTCTACGTGGGCCGGCACCCCTTTGAGCTGGAGCCCAGCGCCCTGACGCTCTTTGGCTGCAACCTGCTTCAGGTGACCTCGAACGATGCCGATGTCCCGCGCTGAGAGGCCCCTCGCGGGAGAGGGCGCCCCGGAACCCCGGCGCCCTGTCTCCGATGAGGCGCGCCCCGGCCGCCGGAACCTCCTGATCTTCCTGACGATCCTGGCCTACCTGTACTTTCGCGGCATCGGGGACCACGGGCTGCTGGACCCCATGGAGGGCGTGCACGCCTCCGTGGGGCTCACCATGGCCACCCAGGGCGACCTCCTGCACCCCAGCGTGGGGGAGGCCCCCTACGCCGGGCGCGCCATGGGGACCTGGTGGCTCCACGCGCTGGCCCTGAAGGCCTTTGGGTGGGAGGAGTTCGCCGTGCGCTTCTGGTCCGCCGCCGCGGGGCTGGGCATGGCGCTGGCCGCGGCGCTGGCGTCGAGGGGACGGGGGGCGTGGATCGCCGCCGCGGTTTCCGCCAGCATGGTCATGGGCTTCACCGTGTCCCACCTGGCCTCCTCCCACGCGCTCTACGCCTGCTGCACCGCCATGTCCATGGCCGCCTTCGTCCGCCTTCAGCGCGGCGAGGGGCGTCGCTGGGCGCTCCTGGCCCACGCGGGAGCCCTCGCCGCTTTCGTCGTGCAGGGGCCGGAGGGCCTCCTCCTGCCGTGGATGACCCTGATCCTCCACTCGGCGCTGACGAGCGGCTTCGGCCCCCTGATCCTGTGCTGGAGGTACTGGCCCGCCGCCCTGGTCTCCCTGGCGGGCGTGTCGGGCTACGTCGCCCTGCTGGCGACGCGGAACCCCATGATCCTGACCCTGATGCTCTACGAGGCGCCTCCCCTGCTCCAGCCGGGGGGGATGTTGAGCCTGCTCTTCATCCTGGTGAGCATGGTCCCCTGGCCGGGCCTCGTGGTCCGTGCCGCGATGGGCGCCGTGCCCCGCAGCCTGGAGGCCCTGCAGGGGGAGGAGCCCGCCCCCCGTTTCTTCCTGGTGGTCTGGGCCTTTGCCTTTGCCTTCTTCGCCGTCATGATGGGGGACTACCTGTCGATGGCCGCCGCCGTGCCCCCCCTCGCCGCGCTGGTGGGCGACTCGCTCGACGAGTGGCTCGCGAGGGGGCGCGTGGGAGAGGTGCAGCGCGCTGTGGCCCTGAACATCGTCATCATCGTGCCCCTCGCGGCGCTCGGCCTGCCGCTGGCCCTCCGTGCCATACCGGGGCTGAGCAGCGCCATGCTCTCGCTGGTGCCGTGGCTCTCCTTCGTCGTGCTCTGCGTCGTCGCCGGCTGGTACTACGCCAGGACGCGGCAGCTCCTGAAGTTCGCCCGCAACGTCAGCGCCGCCGCCCTGCTGTGCCTCATGCCCCTGACGGGGATATTCGACCTGCTGGCGGAGGACGGCGCGATCCGGGACGTGGGGCTGGCCCTGCGGGGCTCCGTGCAGCGCGGGGACGTCATCGTGCAGTACGCGGTGAACCGTCCCTCCATGTACTTCTACACCCTGCGGAACTACGCCATGGTGAACGCTCCATTCGTGCCCGGCCTGACGCGGCAGCGGGGGGCAAGCCTGTCCGACACGGCGCTGCACCTCCTGTGGGAGGACCACGGCCGCGCGTTCCTGGTGATCCCCCAAAAACAGCAGCCCTCGGCGCCGCTCCCCGGAAACATCAACAGGCTGATGGAGGACGACGGCATGGTCGTGCTGAGCAACCGCTCCGCCCCTCTCGGCGCGGGGTCACTCAGCGCCCGCTGAGCACTGTCCGCAGAGAAAGGGAAAGGTTCATGCTCTTTGACGAGAAAAAACGGGCGTCGCTCCTCCGGAAGTACGAGGCGGAGAGGGAGGACCGGCAGAGGCTGTGTCGCCTCCTGGCCGTGATCTCCCTCTCCGTCACCGCGAAGGAGATCGCGGACACGATGGACAGGACGGACTTCAAACCGACCGGAGGCAGTCGGCCCTGGAAGGTGCGGGACATCGTCCCCATGCTGGACGAGCTGGATCGATCGGGGCTCTTGCGGACCAGGGAGGTGTGGGGCAGGACGCGCTATGCGCTGGACCCCCTGCTGATCGGGCCCCTCTGGCGCGAGGCGACGCTGAGCGGGGAGTGGAAAATCCTTGACCGGGCCGTGGAGGACGTCCTGAAGCTGCGCACCCCCGCCCTCCTTCCGGGGAGGTTCAACGACGAGGCGGAGTGCGTCAGAGCCCTGCG
Source organism: uncultured Fretibacterium sp. (assembly GCF_938030725.1). Classification (GTDB taxonomy): domain Bacteria; phylum Synergistota; class Synergistia; order Synergistales; family Aminobacteriaceae; genus Fretibacterium. The sequence goes on from NZ_CALHIQ010000168.1 coordinate 8,016, forward strand.
ATGGACCGCAACGCTGGAGGACGACGAGTTTTTTTTCAAGGTCTGGGCCAAAATGCTGACCTCGGAAAGCCAGTCGAGGACCCTGAGCTCGGACCATGCCATCGTCGAGGCCTTCGCCAATCCCGTGGACGAGCGGGCCCTTGAGGCCCTCCCTCCCCTCGTCGCGAACCTCGTCTTCTCCGCCCTGCTCTTCCTGACGCTCTCCGACGCCGAGGCCTACTGCCGTTCCGCGAACGCGCTCTTTCACTACGTGGCCCGCCGGGGTGGGGACTGCCCCCAGCCCTTGAGGCTGCTGTACGCCGAGCGCCTGATCCTGCACGGGCGCCTTAAGGAGGCGCGGGCCTCCCTGGACGGGGTGGAGGACGCCTCGTGCGCCTGCCTGTCGGCGCTCCTGGCCCTGTCGGAGGACGGGGACGAACGGAAGGCCCTGGACCTGATGGAGGCGGGGCTTGAGGAGCTGCGGCGCCGGGGCGCGCGGCGACCCTTCTTCGCGTCCTGGGCGGGAATGTTCTACCCCATCCTGCTCATGAAGGCGGGGGCCAGCGATGCGAAGATCAAGGGCTACCTGACGGGCGTGAAGACCTGGGGGACGTCGGAGTCCTTGAAGCCCCTGCTTCCCATGCTGAAGGCCCTTCTGAAGCTACCGGGGAAACGGGAGGACCTCGCCGCTCGCTTCAGCCTGATCGAGGACGGGCTGGCGGCCTTTCCGGGGCTGCTCCTGGCGCACTGGCTGGGCCTGGACTCGAAGGAAGCCGCGCCCGCCATCCTGAAGGCGGCGGATTGGCTGGAGGAGAGGGGGCTGACCTTCGTCAGCTCGGAGATTCGGGCGGTGTGGGGGAACGAGGCGCAGCGGCGGGCCGTGCCGCACCCCCTGAGCGACATCCTGGCGACCGGGAACGAGTGGGACCGCCTGCTGGACGCCCTGGAGAACATCGGCGAGCGCAGCGCCCCTGCCGACGCGAGAGGGGCGGACCGCCGCATCCTCTGGGAGGTGGGCTGGACGGTCTACGGCGAGCAGGACAAGGAAGTTGAGGTCCACAGCCTCGTCCCCATCGAGCAGAGCCGGCGCAAGAACGCCTGGAGCAAGGGGCGCCGCATCGCCCTCAAGCGCCTCTCGGAAACGGGGGACTCCATCGCCGGCGTCACGGAACAGGACCTGCGCGCCGCGCGGGCCATCACCCGGATGGAGGGATACTACGGGGTGGAGTACCGCATCGACATCGAGCAGGCGCTGCTGGCCCTCGCAGGGCATCCTTTCCTGATCCGGGAGGACAGGGCGGAGCGCGTGGAGGTCCTGGAGGTGGAGCCGGTCCTTACCGTCCATCAGGAGAAGGGAGGGTGCAGGCTGCAGCTCACGCCCTACCCCTCCTCCTTTGGCACGGCCTTTCGCGTCGTGCTGGACGGGCCGAACCGCCTTGCGGTGACGCACTTCGCGCGGGAGCACCTCAGGATGGCGAGCCTCGTGGGCGAGGACGGGGTCGTGCTGCCCGACCCGATGCGGGAGAGGCTCATGGAAACCCTTGAGAAGCTGCCTCCGTCCATCGTCGTCCACTCGGACGTCGAGGGCGTGGGCAGCGGGGCGGAGGTGGTGCAGGCGGATGGCCGGATCTGCGTCCAGATCCAGCCGAACGGGGACGGCCTGGAGGTGGAGGCCGTCGTGCGCCCGCTGGGCCCGTCCGGGGCCTCCTGCCGCCCTGGGGCCGGCGGGACGACGTTCTTCGGCTCCCTGGACGGCCGCCGCGTGCAGGCCCTGCGGGACCTGCCGGGGGAGGCAGAGGCGCTGGCCGCCTTCCTCAGGGCCTGCCCTGCCCTGTCCCAGGGGGAGGAAACGCGGGAGGCCCACTGGCTCCTCATGGAGCCTGCCCTGGCGCTGGAGTTTTTGAGCCAGGTGGACGAGTTGGGCGACGCCGTCACGACGGAGTGGCCGCACGGGCAGAGCATGAAGCTCGTGGGACGCTCCGTGGAGGGCGGCAGCTTCAAGGCCTCCCTCCGGCGCTCCCAGGACTGGTTCGCCCTGTCGGGCGAGGTCCAGGTCGACGAGGGGATGGTCCTTCAGATGGGGCGGCTCATCAAGGGGCTTCAGGAGGGCTACGGCCGCTTCGTGAACCTGGGGAACGGGGAGTTCCTGCCCCTGGCGGAGGACTGGAGGCCCTGGTGAAGCTGGGCGACATGCGGGGCGAGGAGGTTCGCCTGCCGCCCCTGGCGGCGGGGCTTGCCGAGGAGCTCCTCGATGGGGCCGGACAGGTGGACGCGGACCCGGAGTGGCGGGCCGACTGTCGGCGCATCAAGGAGGCCCAGAAGCTCGTGCCCCAGGTGCCCTCCACGCTGCGGGGCGAGCTGCGGGACTACCAGCAGGAGGGCTTTCGCTGGCTCATGCGCCTGGCCCACTGGGGCGCCGGGGCCTGTCTGGCGGACGACATGGGCCTCGGCAAGACGATCCAGACGCTGGCCCTGCTGGTGGCCCGCGGCCCGGAGGGCCCCTCCCTCGTGGTGGCCCCGACCTCCGTCTGCCCCAACTGGGCGGACGAGGCCCGGCGCTTCGCGCCGACCCTGAACGTGAAGGAGCTGAAGCAGGCCGGCCGCGACGAGGTCCTGGCGGGTCTGGCCCCCATGGACCTCCTGGTCCTGAGCTACGGCCTCCTTCAGAGCGAGCGGGTCCGCCTGTCGAAGGTCCCGTGGAACGTCGTCGTGCTGGACGAGGCCCAGGCCATCAAGAACATGGGGGCCAAGCGCTCCCTGGCCGCGATGAAGCTCAACGGCCGATTCCGCGTCGCCACGACGGGGACGCCCATCGAGAACCAGTTGAGCGAGCTGTGGAACATCTTCCGCTTCCTGAACCCAGGTTACCTTGGCTCGGCGGAGAGCTTCAGCCGCCGCTTTGCCGTGCCCATCGAACGGGACGGGGATCGGGTGGCCCGGCAGCAGCTCCGGCGCATGATCCGCCCCTTCATCCTGCGGCGCACCAAGGACGAGGTCCTGAACGAGCTGCCGGAGAAGACGGAGATCACCCTGACGGTGGACCTGAACGAGAAGGAATGGAGCTTCTACGAGGCGCTGAGGCGGAAGACGCTTGAGGACTTTGCCGCGGGGCCGGAGCCCGCGGAGAAGATCCACGTCTTCGCGGCGCTGATGAAGCTCAGGCGCGCCTGCTGCAACGTGGTCCTGGCGGGCAGCCCTGCGGAGATGCCCTCGGCGAAGCTGGAGGCCTTCGCGGACCTGTTGGGCGAGGTGCGCGGCGGCGGGCACAAGGCCCTGGTCTTCAGCCAGTTCGTCGATCACCTGGCCATCCTGCGGGACTGGCTGACGGAGCGGGGGATCCCCTTCCAGTACCTCGACGGCGCGACACCCCCGGAGGACCGGAGGCGGCGCGTGGCGGCCTTCCAGGCGGGGGAGGGCGACTGCTTCCTCATCAGCCTGAGGGCCGGCGGGACGGGGCTGAACCTGACGGCGGCGGACTGCGTCATCCACATGGACCCCTGGTGGAACCCCGCCGTGGAGGAGCAGGCCTCCGACCGCGCCCACCGCATCGGACAGACCCGGCCCGTGACAGTGTACCGCATCGTGGCCCGCGGCACCATAGAGGAGAAGATCGTGGCGCTGCACGCCTGGAAGCGTGACCTGGCCGACGGGCTCCTGGAGGACAGCGGCCGCGCCGTGAAGCTCTCCGCGGAGGAGCTGCTGAACCTCATCCGCGACCCGTCCTGAGGACGGTCAACCGCAGGCCGCGCGAAGGGGGCGCAGCCCCATAGATATAGATAAAGGTGGTTTTTTGCGATGATGAAGCTGACGGTCCTTGTGGACAACTGGGTCACGACGCCCAGGGCGGGGCTTCTGGGGGAGTGGGGGTACTCGGCCCTCCTGACGACGCCGTCGGGCAGCCTCCTGATCGACACGGGGGAAACGGGGCACACGCTCCTGAACAACATGCGGGTCCTGGGGCTCTCGCCGGAGTCGGTGGACTGCGTGGCGCTGAGCCACGGCCACAACGACCACGCAGGAGGCCTCCCCGCCTTTCTGGAGGCCGCGCCCCAGGTTCGGGACCGCGTCTTTGCCTCGCCCCTGGCTGTGAGGGAGCGCTTCGAGGGGCAGGACCTGAGCCCCGCCGGCGGGGCCGTGCTGCGGGAGGTGCCGCTGCGGCCGGTTCAGGGGGCCGTTGAGCTGCTGCCGGGCGTCTTCGCCTTCGACGTCCCCCCCGAGGGCCGCGACCCGCGCTACGCCTCCCGCGGCCTCATGTACGAGCGCGGGGAGGACGGAACGGTCCGTCCGGACACCTTCGCCGACGACCTGTCCTTCCTGGTCCGCGGACCCAGGGGATGGGCGCTGCTCCTGGGGTGCGCCCACGCGGCGCTGCCCAACATCGTCGCGCGCGTCCGGGACCTCTTCGGCGTGGAGCAGTTCGATCTGGTGGCTGGCGGCGCGCACATGATGAGCCTCGCGCCGGAGGAGGTGGAGGATTGGGTGGCGCTCATGGCCTCGTGGCGCGTGAGGCGATGGCGCCTGAACCACTGCACGGGCTTCCACTCCGCCGCGCGCCTGGCGCAGGCGCACCCGGATACGGACTGGGCCGGCGTCGGCTCGGAGCTCGCGCTCTAGCCCGTCCTGGGGCAGTCGGGGCTCCGGCGGGGGCTGACGTTCGAGAGAGGCAAGAAGAGCGGGGCCGCGCGGCCCCGCCCTTTGGTTTCAATTGTTCAAGTTATTGTTAAAGCCGTTAAAGCGGGTTCAGCGCACCGGCTCCAACAGGCCGTAGTCGCTGGTCCGGCGCTTGTAGACGACGTTGACGTCGCCGGTCTCCGCGTTCTGGAACATGAAGAACGAGTGTCCGACGAGCTCCATCTGCATGGCGGCTTCTTCAGGGCTCATGGGCTGGACGGGGATCTTCTTCACCTTCTCGATCACCGGCACGTCGCTGGCCACAGGCTCCTGCCCCTCCTCCAGGTTGAAGGAGAAGTCGGCACCGCCCTTGAACTGCCCCTTGTCCTTGAGGTAGGAGTTGTAGCGCTTGATGCGGCGCTCCAGGTTCTTCAGCGACAGGTCGAAGGCCCTGCGCGGCTCCGTGGCGTTCTCCTCGGCGCGGAGGATCACCCCGTTGGCGTTCGCGGTGGTCTCAATGTTGAAGTTGCCCTTGTGGTGGCTGACGACGATCTGGCAGTTCTGGATCTTGTCGAAGAACTTCTCCAGCTTGGACATCTTGGAGTCCATGTAGTCCCGAAGCTTGCTGTCGATCTCCGTTCCACGCTGTACAAAACGTACTTCCATCGAACTTCGCCTCCGTTTCGCAGAAAACAGGTAAGGTTGAGAGCGGTTCGCTGACCGCGTGGGGGGCGTCTGCCTCCCGCTTCGTTCCATTGTAGCATAAAAGCGGGGCAAAAGCGCCGCCCCCACGGTGGAACGGCAAGGCGGCACCAGCCAGCCTCATGCCATACCCTAAGAGTCCGTTTGTCTGCACCGGCCTGCGCTCAGGGGCCGTCAGCGCCGGGAGGTGGGTGCCCGCTGAGGGCTTTGTTTCCCCGCCAGCAGGTCCCAGACGATCAGCTCGAAGCCCGGCCAGCCCTGGGCGGCGGAGGTCTTCTCTGCGAAGGAGAGCCGAACAGCCCGCAGCATGAAGTCCTTGACGGCCTCCGCCCCGAAGAGGCGCAGGGCCCCCCGCGCCATGCGCATCGCGTACTCCCGGTTCGCGCCGGCGGCCGCAGCGGCCTGGGCCTCGTTTTCCGGAAAGGAGGCGATGTAGAGCGCCGGGCGCAGGCGGTTGCAGAGCGCCGTGAGGACGGGCAGCAGGGGGTCCCGCGACAGGCGGCTCAGCGCACGGACTACGTCCGGGGCGTTGCCCGCGCATACGCCGTCCAGGAACGTCAGGAGCGCCCTCCCTCCCTCGTCGAACGAGAGGGCGCGGACGTCCGTCAGCGCGATCTCCCTCCCGTCGGCGTAGAGCGCCAGCTTGGCGAGCTCGCTCCGCAGCTCCTCCGTGGACTCGATGGACTCCCCCAGGAGGAGGGCCGCGTCCGGCGCCAAGTGCCAGCCCTTTTCCTGAGCCAGCTTCAGGAGCCAGTCCTTCCGCTTCCAGGGGGGGACGGAGGCCTCTGCCTTCAGGAAGTGGACCTTCTTGAGGGCCAGCACCTCTTTGGAAAAGACCTTCCTGGCCTCCCCGCCGAAGGTGGCGACGATAACGGCGTCCGCTTCGGGTCCCTCCAGGGAGCCGGCCAGCCCGTCGGGGAAGGCCCCCAGGGCCTCGCACCCCTCCGCGACGACGGCCTCCCGCGCGGAGAAGAGCCCGCGGCTGCCCACCCGTTCCAGGAGGGCGCGCCAGTCGGGGAAGGTCCCGTCGGCGTCGAACTTTCCCGACACCTGGCGGTCCTCCCGCGTCAGGGCCGTCAGCGTTTCCTCCAGCTGACGCCGCTGCCCCTCGTGGCCCTCGATGACGATCAAGTGCGGCATGACCCGCCTCCTCGTAGACTAAGGTAATGGGCCCCCAACGTGGCAGGCTCCTTTCGGGTTCGCTCGGAAAATGAACGTGAAGCAATACAGAGAAGCGCTGACTAATGGTTGAGCGATCACTGAGGGCATCTTGGCGGGTATCCTTCAGCGCCTCCCTGAAATTTTAACATGGGGCTGCATCCCCTTGGAGGAGGCCATGCGGTTGATCTCCCTCAACGATTTAGCCAGCGTTCCCACAGGTATTCTAACACCGTTATTTTCGCGGGGGTCCGCGGGACGAGGGCACTTCGGCTCTCCGTGAGAATTAGGCCAGGTGCCCCTTTCCCAGTCCCCATCAAACGCATTTGTGCCGAAGGCGTTTTCGGGGTAAGGTATTCGCGTGGACGACGGAGGTCGACCGCTACAGTCTATATGAAAGCGGTTGACGACGAGGGGAGGAACAGGAGGTCTATCATGAGATGGTTTGCGACGTTTATCCTGGCGGTTTGCGCTTCGGCTTCGGTGGCCGTACCCCAACGGGCGGCGGCGGAGCCGTACAGGACGGACCTCATCGGGTTCACGGCGAGTCCGCAGAGCCCAAGCGCCGGACAGGACGTGATGGTGATGGCCCGCTTCAAGCCCGACATGAGGCCCCGCCAGGGGTCCGTGACGCTCACGCTTCTGGGCCGGGACGGCGGGGTCGTCCGGGAGTGGAGCGAGCGGGAGCTGAACCCGGCGTCCCTGACGCCGGTCGAGGGCGGAACGGGCGAGCGGCTGTACCGTGCGTCGTTCACGGCACAGCCGGGGCACGCCGAGCTGCGGTTGGCGTGGCGCCCGTCCAACGGGAGCGACTCCGGCAATCCTGAGCGCGCGGTCCTGGCGCTGTCGGTGGGCGGAAACGGGACAAACCTCGGCGGCGGCGGACTGGTCAGCTGGCGCGTGACGCGCGACGCCCGGCACGACGGCGACGAGATGCGGACCAACGCGCTGTTTGAGCGGAAGCCCGACCCCGATTCCGTGCGGCTCATCATCGAGCGGCGCGGGCTGTTCTCCGGGCTCTACGACGACCGCACCCTCTATCCCGAACGCGAGGGGTACGAGGACGGCCAGTATGGGGGCCGCTGGAGCGTTCGGTTCGAGTTCACCGCCGAGCGGGGGCGGCACCGGATGAAGCTCCGGTGGCGGATGCACGGGACCGAGTACGAGCACATCGAGAAGTTCTCCGTCGATGATGGAACCCTTGGAAGCAACGGATGTGACGCCGAGGTCTCCGGCCTTCCCGGACTGTTGGCCCTCGCGCCGCTGGCGTTCCGGCGGCCCCCTAGACGATGATGTAAGGCGGCGCCTCGCACGACGACGCGCCGCCCAACCGACGAGGCGTCCGGGGTGCTAGGCCTTTCGCACCGGCCACTGCACCTCGGTGCACAGCTCCTCCGGTGGGACCTCGTGAGGGCTGTTCAGGTAGACGTTTCGCGCGCCGTCGGAGCCGGCCACGGGCTCGTAGCCGTTCTCCTCCATCCAGTGCCGCAGCGCGGTGTAGGCACCTTCCAACTGGTCGTAAGGCCCCTTGTGCAGGGTGCAGGCCATCAGGCCGCCCGGCACCGTGCGGACCTTCAGTCCGTCCGCGTCCGGGACCGGGTTCGTGAAGGACAGGCAGTA
>NZ_CALHIQ010000169.1 GCF_938030725.1 uncultured Fretibacterium sp.
TTGATGCTCCTTGATTGCTTTCAACAACTTTTGAAGATTAATCAGCGCTTCCTTAGCGACTACAGCGGTTCGGAGGCCCAGGGGGGCAGGCAGCACCACGCGGAGCGCAGTTCCTGTCGGTGGCGGTCCGTTTCGGGGTCCATGGCTCGAAGCCTGGCGTAGAAGGCCGGACTGTGGTTCATCTCCGCCATATGGCACAGCTCGTGCAGCATGACGTGCCTCACGAGGTCGGGCGACAAAAAGAGGAGCCTGGAGTTGAGGTTGACGTTATGGCGCGCCGAACAGCTGCCCCAGCGGCTGCGCATCTCCTTCACAGCGACACGGGCCACGGTCAGTCCCTGCTCCGCCGCCAGCTCCAGCAGCATGGGCGGCAGCATCTGCCTTGCACGAAGGCGCACCCAATCCCTCAGGGCCCGCAGTGCCTCCGCCCGGCTGAGGCCCGAAGGCAGAGGGATGATCCCCTCGAACGCCGACGCGCGCGCCGCCTCCGCAACCTCAACCCGCCACTCCTCGGAGAGGGCCGGGAGGCGCACCACCCCCGGCAGAGCAATGGGGGCTCGCCCCGCGTTGCGAGGGCGCAGAGAGGCCCGGCTCAACCCCTGAAGGATCCAATCCAGGTTTCGCTCCAAAAGGCCCTCCAGGTCCCTCTCCGGTCGGAAAAGACGCGGGACGAGGACGGTGAGGCCACGCTCGTCCACGATCAGGCGGACCGTCCTCCTGCGGGAGGTGCGGTGCAGCGTCCCGGAGAAACTCCCTCCCCGCCCGCCGCTCAGGTCCGCCATGAAACAAACAGTGCTTTCCCGACCTCCCCGCACGGGGTCGAGAAAGCACCTCACCGTTTCCATGGCTGCCGCACAGCAGGCGCAACCGAAACGGCCTCGTCAAGGCCGGTCGGAACAGCGTTTCGAGTCAAAGGTCGTTGCCCCCGTCTAAACGCGGTTTTCCTTCCCCTGCAGCAGGCGGGAGATGTTGGAGCGATGACGGAAGATCGAGAGGAGCGCCAAGGCCAGGGCCAGGAGCTGAAACTGCCACGGGGCCCCCAGCATCCAGAAGAAGGCGGGCAGCATCAGAAGGGACAGCATGGAGGCCAGGGAAACGTAGCGGGTGCAGGACATGACGCCATACCATATTGCGCCGCACATCAGGACGATGGCGAAGGAGTTGTAGGGCCAGACGAAGAACATGGTGCCGTAGGTGGTCGCGACGCCCTTTCCGCCGTGAAACTTAAGCCATATCGGGTAGTTGTGCCCCACCACCGCCGCGAAGGCGGAGAGCGCGACGAGCTCGTGGGAGGTCGTTCCGGCGTGAGCCGCCAGCAGGAGCGCCAGTGCCCCCTTGGACATGTCCACGATCGTGACGAAGACCGCCCATCCCTGCCCCAGGGCGCGGCGAACGTTCGTCGCCCCGATGGAACCCGACCCCACCGTCCGAATGTCGATTCCGCGAGTGAGGCGCACGACGAGGTAGCCCGTGGGCAGAGAGCCGATCAAATACGAGATGAGCATCCAAAGCAGCACAACCTGCAAATCCCATTCCCCCCTCCGCAAAAACGGCAGGCGAAGTCAGTCGATGCCTAAAATGCGATCGTTGCCGCGCTTGATCCCCAGCTTCACGAGGTCCTTGTCCTTCAGGACGTCCCACCGGGAGTTCAGGACCAGCAGGAAGAGGGCGGAGAAGGGGTCCATGCGCCACGAAACGTCCTTGCGCCGGACGTCCATGCGCACGCCCTGAAGTTGCCTCAGCCCCCGGTCGTCCTCCTCCATCTCCCGTAGGAACTCCCGGACGTCGGAGATCGTGTCGATCCCCGCAGCGCGGAAGATCCGGCAGAGGCAGCCGAAGCTCTCCTTCAGGTAGTCCGAATCCGGAACGAAGGGCGGGAACCCTGCCTTGAGCGCGATGGCGTTCCACGTGCCCAGCAGGCCGGGGTCCTCCTTGAAGTAATTGTACAGCTCATCGTCGGTAAAGGTGCGCTCGGCGACAAGCGGCTCCTGAGGCCGCCGCCGGGCCTGCGGCGAGGGCGGCACGAGGAGCGCCTCGTCGCCGACCTGCGCGCGAAGGGCCAGGAAGCCCTCATCGGCCTCCTCCAAAAGCGCTGCCAGGCGCACCAGCTTGCGCTTCAGCTTCTTCTCGGAAACCGTGCTGACGTTCAGGTCCACCCTGGGTGCGATGGCGGCCCAGGCGTCCTGGAGCATCGTCCTCAACTCAAGCCGGAAGCTGAGGCCCCTGTACTTCGCCCACTCGCGGAGCGTGGAGCGCGTTTCCGAGAGCGAAAGCGTGTAGACCACCGCGGGATAGCCAAAGCGGAAGGGATCCTCCAACCCACTCGACGGGGTGGAGCGTCCCATATCGACGTCAAACTCCGAGCGGACGACCTCCTCAATCTGCTGAACGTCCTCCGGAAAGCGCAAAAGCACCCGCACCGTCACCAGGTCCACCCCTGAGAGGCTGTCCTCGTCCAGCGCGTTCAGGGCTCTGAGCAGCTCGTCCGGCTTCTGCGCCCATCCCTCGATCGCCTGAAACTCCACCCCCTCTCCCTCGATAAGGTCCTGAACCAGATTGCGTATGCGTGAGGCGTACTCCTCGTACAGGGAGAACTTCTCAACATAACGGATGCCCAGCTCATCAATACGACGTTTGTCCAATACAATCACCGCCAGAGAACGAGTTGCACGCCACTGTTGCTTCCATGCGCACGAGCCATTTCATCTATCGCAAAATTTACATGGGGCTCGCAAGGCGGCGACCGCCTGTTGCCCCCCTTCGGGGGCGGCCCGCTAAAATGCAATGCCTCACTGAATCGCGGTACAGTTGACCGGCTCCCCCTGCGGGGACGGGCAAAACGATTTCATCAGCGTTTCCTTAAGTATAACGCAGGGACCTCCTAATGAAAAGCACGGATGCGCGTTCCGGCGCCTATCCGTTTGAAAATTTGAATTTGAGCCTGGGAAAGCGGGGACGTCCTATCATGCCTCGGAGAGCGCCGCCCGGCAAAGGGCGTCCACGTCCTCGCGAACCCTTTCAGGGGTGATCGGCAGGCGCGGGCGGACCAGCTTCAAGGCCCCCTCCGCAGGGCTTCCCCCTCCGGGGAGTCCCACCCACTCCGCAAAGGCCGCCGTCTTGGGGTCGTAGGAGAGGAGGGCCAGCGGCGTCCCGTAGATCGCCGACAGGACGGCGAAGTGCAGGCGCATCCCGACGGCTCCCGTTGCCGGGCTCCAGAGGGACGCGACGTCCGACGCGCTCTTCACGAGGACCGTGCGCTCGATCCGCAGCCGCCCCGTCCGCCTCGCCCCCTCCAGGAGCTCGTAGTCCTCGGGCGACATGGCAACGCCCACCCGCTCGCCGTCAAAGGCGTCGACGCACGACGCGGCAAGCTCGACGAACCGCTCAGGCCCCGCAACGGGCCTCAGGTTCACGAGGAGTCTCCCTCTCTCCACAGGGGCCGCGTCCCGTGGCATCTCAAGCGTCAGGGCCAGGTCCGCCCCCGGCATCGCCGGAACCCCAAGACGCCGTGCCCACTCCATGGAGGGGCCGTCCCGAAGCTGAAGCACCGCGCAGGAGCTCAGCGCCGTCCGGGTCAGCCATCGCGCCGTGCGTCGTTTCAAAGGACCGATCGACTGCCCCAGGGCCCAGGGGCGCGCCCCACACAGGCGCGCCAGGCGGACCAGCCCCCAATACCAGAGGCAGGAGTGTAGGCTCGTGCTGTCCTGAAAGAGCCCTCCGCCCCCCAAAAGTAACGTATCGCTGGACCGCAGGGCCCCTCGCACGGCAGAAAAGCTCCAACGGTCCACGGAGTCCGCGCCGAGGACGCAAGAGGTTTCCTTCGGGGCGCTGGACAGCACCACAACCCGATCGCGCCTGACGCCACAGCGATCAAGCGCCTCCAACGAGGCTCGCAGCAGGAGCTCGTCCCCCAGGTTGCCGAAGCCGTAATAGCCGGCCAGGGCAACGCGATAGCGGCGGCTCATTCCGCCAGTGGGCGTATCGTCCTCAGAAGGGGCAGCAGGAGCCAGCGAACGGCCGCCACGAGGAGCGTCCCGACGAGCAGACCGGTCCAGAGCCCGTTGAACTCCCTCAGGAGGATGAACAGGATGGGCGTGTGAAAATGGCAGAAGCTGTTCACCACGGACGAGAAGCCCAGGACCACTCCGATGCGCAGGACCTCTCGATAGTGCGCCCACAGCCCTCGTTTGACGAGGAAGGCCAGGAGCAACAGACAAGGGTATCCGAGGAAGACTTCCTTACTTCGGGGCCGTGCGACGAGCAGGCGCTCAAGAAATTCCCGCACCCTGGCCTCAAAGCCGGGGATGAACCGGACGTTGTCGCTTCGGAACAGCATGATGGCCAGACCGACCAACAGTACCCCGCCGAGCAGGAGCTCTCCCCACAGCGGTGGGCGACGGAGGAGGGCCGTCAGGGATTCCGGGTGAACGCGGTTTTTGAGGTCGTGGAGCAACACCAAAAGCGGCGGCAGGAGGAGCGTCAGCTTCACTC
>NZ_CALHIQ010000170.1 GCF_938030725.1 uncultured Fretibacterium sp.
GCTCCTCGGGGAGCTCCGTCGTCCCCAGGGCAGGACCCACGGACCCCAGCACGAAAACGGGGGTAAGCGCAAAGAGCAAAAGGGCAAAGGCAGGGGAAGGGGGTCCGACCTTCATCGGCGCGCATCTCCTCTCTTCATTTAAACAACAGGAGGAGCCCTTCGAGGACTCCTCCCGCACACCCGACTCCAGAAACACATTGCCGACACCCGTCCCCCGAGGCGTTCGGCAAAACGGACGTTCGACAGGTCTCCTGACTTGCGGTCCTCCTACTCCCGAGCCTTCTCGTCCCGGCCACGGCCGGAGAACAATGACATCCATCGGTTTCGTCGCGCTCACAGTGGCGGGGCCGTTCCGGATTCGCACCGGATTCCCTGCGCCGAACTCCGCGTGAAGATTCATGTGTATTTTACAACGGTATTATACCGCAAAAAAAAGAGCGATGTAACCCTTCTTTTCGAAGTGCTGAATGATCGCTGCTTTTAACGCTCCAGGCGAAAGCTGACGGGCACCCGGGCACGTATCCGCCCGGGGTGGTCGAACCGCCAGGTCCGCACCGCGCGCAGCGCGGCCTCGTCCAGCCGGGGGTACCCGCTCCCGCGCTCTACCTGCGCGTCGATCACGCGCCCCGACTGGATGGTGATGAGGATCGTCAGCCGCCCCTCCTCTCGACGTTTGCGCGAAAAGAGAGGATACTCCGGCGGCGTTCTGGAGAGAATCCTGAGCGTCCCCACGTCCACGGGGCCCGTCTCGGCCCCCGGACCGGAGGACGTGCCCTCGCCGCTCCCCACAGCGCCGCTCCGTCCGCCTCCGAGGCCGGAGCCTCCGGCGTTCAGCAGAGGGGCCCGCCCCCGCACTACGGTCGGGTCTTCGCTTGGCGCTTCACGCACCGCGGGGTCGGCAACAGGTTTGGGCTTGGGTTTTGGCGTAGGTTCAGGCTTCGCTTTGGAAGCGGGTTTTCGCTGTGGTTTGGGACTCTGCTTCGATTTTTTCGCGGAATCGGCTTTCTTCCGGGGATTGATCTCACCCATGGGTTCGTCCTCCTGAAGCGAAGTGAACGGTGAAGACGGAAGAACGGGATGCGCCTCGTTCCCCTGAGAACCGCCCCCAGCCGGGCGGGGTGGACCGGGGACGCGCACCGGCCGAGCCAGGGTGAGCCTCATGGCGGGACGGGACTCGGTGACGTTCAGGCCGATGGGAAGGAGAAAGAGCACCGCGTGGAAGGCCAGGCTGAGGGCTGCGGGAAGCGCCCACCGGCGTATATCTGAGCAGCGGCTCATGGCACTGCGGCGCCCCGAAGGGCCAGGCCCGCGCTGTCCAGCCCCTCGCGCCGAAGGAGCTCCAGCAGTTCCGCGACCGCCCCGTAGGGAGCCGCACGGTCGCCCGCCAGCAGGATGTCCCGGCTCTCGGCCACGGCGTGGGCCGCCAGGGCGGGCACGTCCGCGCTCACAGCCGGGGTCCCGTCCCACAGAACCGTGCCGTCCGCCCTCACCGTGACCAGCAGGGTCCTCCCCTCCCTCGGCGGAGTTCCCTCCCCCTGAGGCAGGTCCACCTCCACCCGCCCCTGCACGAAGCTCGTCGTCAGGACGAAGAAGATGATGAGCATGAAGAGCACGTCGATCAGGGGAGTGATGTCCAGGTCCACCTTCCTGCGGGGCCGAGTCCTCATGACTTGGGACGCCTCACTTCACGGGCGGCACGCTCGCGAAGCAGAAAGTCCACCCCGCGCTCCAGCGTCTCCGCCTGGGAATCGACGGCCCCCTGGAGCAGGCTGTGGGCCAGCACCATCGGGATCGCGGCAACCAGCCCCGCAACGGTGGTGAAGAGCGCCTTCCAGATTCCCCCGGTCACGGCGATCGCGTCGACGGCCCCGCCCTGGTGGAGCGACCGGAACATCTCCACCATGCCCAGCACGGTACCGAGCAGTCCCAGAAGCGGCGCGACACGGGCCGTCACCTCCAGGATCGGCAGATGCCGCTCCCATCTGTAGAGCTCCTGCCGAACCCTACGCTCCGCCAGGAGCCTCACGGTCTCGTCCGGCAGTTCCCAACACGAGAACGCCGCTGCAAAGAGCCGATGCAGCGAGCTGTTCCCCGCTCCAACAAGGGCCAGGGCGGTCTCCAGCTCCCCATCGCGCAAAGCCCGAGCCAGCCCGGCCTCCAGCCTTCCGGGGTCCGTCCGGCTCCGAGTGAAGAAGAAAAGCCTCTCCAAGACAACGGCCAACGCGACGAACGAGAGCAGGGCGATGATCCACATGATCCCGCCCCCGGCCCGCATATACTCCAGCATAAGTCCACCTCCGAAAATCCCCTGGAGAATCAAACCGTACCCCCAGCCCCTTCAGGGCAGCCCCCCTGCATAAGCAGACGACCGACGAACGCAGTGAGCTGTGCCGGTAGCTTAGGGGCTTCATCAGGGGAACATGGAAACACGCTTTTTTATTTTTTGCCTCCCCTGAAAGGGGGGATAGCGAAATCACCCTTAACGCCGTTCACGTTTCAACAGGAGCCACAGGAAGAAAGAAGCTCCCATGCAGGAGGTGAGGACTCCAACGGGGATCTCGGCAGGCGCCCAGAGCGTTCGGGCAGCGGTGTCGCAGGCTACCAGAAACGTCCCGCCAAACAGCGCCGAGGCGACGACGAGCGTTCGATGGACGGGACCGACGAGGCGGCGACAGATATGAGGCCCCATAAGCCCGATAAACCCAACGGGACCGCACGCCGACACGCTGGCGGCCATGGCCAGGGAGACCCCGACGAACAGCCCGATCCTCAATCGCTTCACGGACACGCCGCGACTCTCGGCCAGTTCCTCCCCACAGAGGAAGAGGTCCAGCTCCGGCGCACAGAACACGGCTGCCGCAAGGATGAACAGCAGCGCGGGCAACGTGGTCCACAGTACGCCAAAACCCACCGCCTGGACGCTGCCCATGGTCCAGCGCGCCATCCTGAAGGTGTCCACGTAATTGCCCGTATACTGAACGATCAAAGTAAGGCTGCTGAAGAGGAAGCTGACGGCGATGCCGGACAGGAGCAGAGAAGACGTGCTCCTGCGCCTCCAGGACCCGGCGGCGCAGACCACGATCGTCGCCACCCCCGCCCCCAAAAAGGCCGGAACGGAGAGCCCGGACTGCCCTGCAAGGAGGGAGACGGTCAGCCCCAGCCGGATGGAGAGCACGGCGCCGAAGGCCGCCCCGGTCGAGACCCCCAGCATGTCCGGCGAGGCCAGGGAATTCCGGAACAGGGCCTGGAACACCGCGCCGCAGACGCCGAGGATGGCCCCCGTCACCCAGGCCAGGCAGACTCTGGGCAATCGGAGCTCCCAGAATATCTTGTGCCCCCGCCCTCCCTCCAACCAGACGTCCCGCCAGGAGAGCGCGTGCATCCCCACCAGAGGCGCAACGATGAGGACAGCGACAGACAGGAACAACAAAACAAGGAGGGCCGCGCCGCGCCTTCTCATCGCAGCATCCGGGCCGGAGCGACGAAAGGGATCGTCTGCCCCGCCCCCAAAAAGGAGCAAAAATCCGTCCCGAAGACCTCCCCCAGGATGGCTACGTCCCCAAAATCCCGGCTCGGCCCCTCATGGCATATCCTTCCGTCCCGAAGCGCCAGCACGCGGTCCGCCGAGGAGAGGGCGGCGTTGACGTCATGGGTGACCATCAGGATCGTAACGTCCCGTTCCCCGCCGATCCGCTCCATCAAATCGAGGACCTCCGCCTGATGCTGATAATCCAGGGAGTTCAGCGGTTCGTCCAGAAAGAGCACGTCCGTCCCCTGCGCCAGGGCCGCGGCGATGAAGGCCCGCTGACGCTCGCCGCCGCTCAACGCGCTCATGGAGCGCAGGGCAAATGCCTCCGCTCCGGCCACGTAGAGCGCCTCGTTCACGGCCTGTTCATCTTTCCGCGTCCATCCGGAGAAGGCGTCCCGCCAGGGGAAGCGCGACATCCGGACGAACTCCTCCACTGTGAAGCTCCAATCCCCTTCCCCGCTCTGATGAACCCAGGCGATGCGTCGGGCGATCGCCCTGGCCGACAGGGAGACGACTGGACGCCCGTCAAGGAGTACCGCCCCGGAGAAGCTCCGGCAGAGCCCACCAAGACAGCGCAACAGGCTGCTCTTGCCCGCTCCATTAGGCCCTACGATCGCCACGAAGTCCCCCCGTCGGACCGAAAAGTTGAGCCCGTCCAGAATACGCCGGGTTCCCAGCGTCAAAGTGAGGCTTCGAACCTCGAAGAGCGGCGGATTCATCGAGGCAGGGCTAAGGAGGAACTAGCGGGCCGCAGGGGCCTGGTCATCGGACAATGCCCCGGGATGGATGCAGCGCGCGAAGGCCTCGACGATCTGGGGGATCCGGGGACCGGGGCGAAGGAGGAAGGTTCCCTTCAGGATGTGGACCCTGCCCTCTCGAACGGCCTTGACGTCGGAGAGACGCAGCCACGGCGCCATGAGGTGTTCGGAGCTGAATACCTCGTCGAGGTTGGCCGCGTCGGGGGCATGGTAATAGGACTGGTCACCCACCAGGTCGAGGATGACATCCGGGTCGATCTTCAGGACTCCCTCCTGGGATATCTTCACGTAGGAAGGACCTTCCTCCACGGCGTTGACCCCGCCGGCCATTTGAATCAGCTCATCGTAGAAGTTGCCGGACGGCCCCGCGACGTAGAGGGCCTCAAGATAGTCCAGGGTGAGCTCCCGCGAAACGGAGAGCAGCACTCTGGGCCGAGGGAGGTCCTTCAGCCGGGACGTCACGGCATCCAGCCGGCTCCGAATCTCCGCCACCCTGGCCTTGGCCCGGTCCTGCACCCCACAGAGCTCTCCCAGCTCCAGGATGCCCCTGCAGATGTCCTCCGTCGACTCCTGGCTCAAAATGTAGTAGGGAATGCCCAGGGACTCCAGCTTCGGAGCCAGCTCCTGACGGTGAAGGTCCTGGAGCACCAGAAGGTCCGCGCTCATGGCGACCAGACTCTCCAGATTGACCTCCGTGAAGCCTCCGGCCTTCGGCTTCTGCTTCGCCTCCGGCGGGTAGTCGCAGAACTCCGTGACCGCGGCGATGCGATCCCCCTGTCCCAGGTCAAAGAGGATCTCCGTCCCGACCGGCGACAGGGAGACGATTCGGGCCGGAGCGGCTGCCGCAGCGGCAGCAAACAGGAGCAAAAACAAAAAGGCGACACAAAAACGCCGACGAACGCGCGTCAGGAACATGAAATCCCCTCCTCAGAGCTTTTTTTCGGGGGTCTGCTCTGCCCCCGTCCATACTTCATCCGCTGCCGCGACGAAAATTCCATCATGCTTGTCCTTTGAGGGCACCCCATCTCCCCACGAAAATGCTATCTGGGTTGGGGGATGTACCA
>NZ_CALHIQ010000171.1 GCF_938030725.1 uncultured Fretibacterium sp.
TGAACCGCCGCAGGGGCGATGGACCTGCAGAACCAGCAGCGCGTCAAGGATGCTGGTGAGAAGTACGGGACCGACTGCATCGTGATTCTGGGTTCCTCCGACGCCGAGGGCGCGGAGATCTACGCAGAAACCGTCAGCAACGGGGACCCGACTTTCGCAGGCCCGCTCGCCGGAGTTTCGTTGAAACTCCCCGTATATCACATTTTTGATCCCGTCATTCGTGCCGAGTGTGATCCCAAGGCCTGGGAGGAGCAGATCAGCATGATGGAGATGGTGCTTGATCCGGAGGCATTGGCCGCCGCTGTCAAGGGCATGCGCGACCAGTACAGCGAGGGTGCGATCGATTAATCGCTCCGTGGACTGAACTGTCCGTCTGCGATCAACGCAGACCAGCATATCATCTGATTTGGATGCAACTCAGGAAAGGTGGGATTGACATGGCATTTCGCATCGTTCACTACATCAACCAGTTCTACGCTGGCATCGGTGGAGAGGAAAAGGCCGACTACAAGCCCGAAATTCGAGAGGGCGTCGTGGGACCGGGCACGGCCCTGAAGGGCGCCCTGGGCTCCGAGGCCGAGGTGGTCGCCACGGTCATCTGCGGGGACTCCTACTTCGCCTCCAACATGGAGAAGGCCAGCGCGGACATCATCGAGATGATCAAGAAGTACAAGCCGGATGCCTTCATCGCCGGGCCTGCGTTCAACGCGGGCCGCTACGGCACGGCCTGCGGCGCAATGTGCGCGGCCGTCGCGAAGGAGCTGGGCATCCCCGTGGTCAGCGGCATGTACCCGGAGAACCCCGGCGTGGAGATGTACAAGAAGGCCCTCTACATCGTGGAGACGCCGGACAGCGCCGTCGGCATGAAGAAGGCCGTCCCCGCCATGGCGAAGCTGCTCATGAAGCTCCTGAAGAAGGAGCCCCTGGGCAAGCCGGCGGAGGAGGGCTACATCGAGCGCGGCATCCGCAAGAACAAGTTCTACGAAAAACTCGCCGCCGAGCGCTGCGTCGACATGTTCGTCGCCAAGATGAAGGGGCTTCCCTTCGAGACCGAGTACAAGATGCCGGTCTTCGACCGCGTTCCCCCTCAGCCCCCGGTGAAGGACATGAAGCACGCCACGATCGCCCTGGTGACCTCGGGCGGCATCGTCCCGAAGGGGAACCCGGACCACATCGAGGCCTCGAGCGCCAGCCACTACGGCGAGTACGACATCACGGGCGTGATGGACCTGACCACCGACAAGTACTGCACGGCCCACGGCGGCTACGACGCCA
The DNA here is from genome assembly GCF_938030725.1 of uncultured Fretibacterium sp. Lineage (GTDB taxonomy): Bacteria > Synergistota > Synergistia > Synergistales > Aminobacteriaceae > Fretibacterium. Next base: position 1,276 of record NZ_CALHIQ010000171.1, read on the forward strand.
CCTACGCCGACCAGGACGCGGACCGCGTCCTGCCCGTGGACGTGCTGCGCGATATGGAAAAGGAAGGCGTCATCGGCAAGCTGTACAATAAATTCTTCACGACGGTGGGGAACGGAACCGCCGTGGCCAACGCCAAGCGCTTCGGCGCGGAGATCGCCAACAAGCTGGTGGCGGACGGGGTCACGGCCGTCATCCTGACCTCCACCTGAGGCACCTGCACTCGTTGCGGTGCAACGATGGTCAAGGAAATTGAGCGCAAGCTGCCGGTCGTTCACATGTGCACGATCGTCCCCATCTCCCTCACGGTCGGCGCGAACCGAATCGTCCCCACGGTCGCGATCCCGCACCCGCTTGGCGATCCCACGAGGACGCCGGAGGAGGAAAAGGCTCTGCGCCGCCGCCTCGTCGAGAGGGCCCTGAAGGCGCTTCAGACGGATATCTCGGAGCAGACGGTGTTCACGGAATAGCAGGACGCCATCTTCAAGGGGCCCAGGAGCTGTTTCCGGGCCCCTGTTTTGTTCCCAACCCACTACAGCAGCGACGCTACGCCCCTCGCCCGGAAGAATTTTGAGGTATGATATAAGGACCCCCATGGGGGTGATCCGCAAGCTCTTTTTTAAGGAGGACTCTGGATGTCCACAGTCGGTATCAAAAGTTACGCTTATTGTTTGAACCACGCGCCCGAGACGGGGAGCTACTACGGCGGCACCCCCTACGAAGCCCGTCACAGCGGCAAGGAAAAGGAGTACGTCGATGCCCTGCCCAAGCACCTGCAGACCTACGAGGAGGCCCTGCAGTATGCGCCCAACCAGGCCTACATCGGCGGCCTGAGCTACGAGGAGTTCGAGGCGGCCAAGGCTCCCTGGATCGACAACCGCCTGAGCGGCGCGAAGCGCTACGGCAAGTTCGGCGAGATCATGCCGGAGGACGAGTTCCTGGCGCTGATCTCCGCCTGCGACGAGTTCGAGCTGGTGTGGCTGGAGAAGGGCTTCGCGGCCGCGGCGGCCGAGAAGCTGGGCAAGGACCCCATCATCACGGAGGCCATCGTGAAGCGCGTGCTGCGCCCGAAGAACATGCAGGACCTCTCCGCCATCGAGGAGGAGGTCAAGGACCGCGCTGCGCTGCCCCTCTACTTCGACCATAAGGTCGTGGGCTGCGTCCGCAGCGGGCACCCCACGGACGCCTGCCTGACGGCCCACGTCCTGATGGAGAACCTGGCGGGCAAGGCGTCGGGCGTCCTCGCCCTGCTGCACCTGCTGAAGAACAGCGGCATGGCCCCGACGGACCTCGACTTCGTCATCGAGTGCTCCGAGGAGGGGGCAGGCGACGTGGGGCAGAGGGCGGGCGGCAACTTCGCCAAGGCCATCGCCGAGGTCGCGGGCTGCACCAACGCCTCCGGATGCGACGTGCGCGGCTTCTGCGCCGGCCCCGTCAACGCGATGATTGCAGCGGCCTCCCAGGTGGCCGCGGGCGCGCGCAAGAACATCGCGGTGGTCGCGGGCGGCTCCATCCCGAAGCTCTACATGAACAGCCGCGACCACGTCAAGAAGGGCCTGAAGGCCCTGGAGGACTGCGTGGGCAGCTTCGCCGTGCTGCTGGTCCCCGACGACGGCACCAACCCCGTCATGCGGCTGGACGTCCTGGGCAAGCACACCGTCGGCGCGGGGGGCGCCCCCCAGGCCGTCACCTCCGCCCTGACCTTCGAGCCGCTCCAGGCCGCGGGGCTGACCTTTGCGGACGTCGATCGCTTCGCCCCCGAGCTGCAGAACCACGAGATCACGATGCCGGCCGGCGCGGGCGACGTGCCCCTGGCCAACATCAAGATGATCGCGGCCCTAGCCGTCATGAAGAAGGCCATCGAGAAGGCCGACATGGACTCCTTCATTAAAGAGCACGGGACGGTGGGCTACGCCCCCACGCAGGGACACATCCCGGCGGGAGCGCCCTTCATCGGCCCGGCCTGCGAAGGCATCCGGGCGGGCAAGATGAAGCGCGTCATGATCATCGGCAAGGGCAGCCTCTTCCTGGCGCGCCTGACCAACCTGGCGGACGGCGCCTCCTTCCTCATCGAGGCCCCCACCGGCGGCGGAGCATCGGGCGCGGCCGTCAGCAAGGAGGACGTGAAGTCCCTGATCCTGGAGGCGCTCTCCGAAGTCGCGGAGAAGCTGAATTAGGAGGGCACGGGCTATGTCTGATGCGATCAAAAAATTAGTCGGCACGGCCCTGGCAGAGCTCGTGGAATCCGCCAGGAGCGGAGGCCCCAAGGTCCGCGTCGGCCTGATGGCCGCGGGCAGCGAGCATGGGCCGGAGGAGATCGCGCGCGGCGCGCGCCTGGCCATGCAGAACTACCACAACGTCAAGCCCGTCCTGATCGGGCCGCGCCTGCCCGGCTACGAGGACCTGGAGTACATCGAGTGCTCGGCGGAGGACGTCCCCGCGACGCTCGAGGCCGCCGTGAAAGAGGGGCGCGTGGAGGGCGCGGTGGCGATGCACTTCCCCTTCCCCCTGGGCGTCACCACCATCGGCCGGGTTCTGACCCCCGGCAGGGGCACCCCCATGATCCTGGCCTCCACCACCGGCACCTCCTCCACCGCGCGCGGCGAGGCCATGCTGCGCAACGCGATCTACGGCATCGCCACGGCGAAGGCGCTGGGCCTGAAGAACCCCACAGTGGGCATCCTGAACGTGGACACGGCGCAGCCGGTCTTCCGGTCCCTCTCCCACATGAAGGAGAAGGGCTACGACATCACCTTCGGCCAGTCCACCCGGGCGGACGGCGGCAGCGTGCTTCGGGGCAACGACATCCTGAGCGGCGCCGTGGACGTCTGCGTGACGGACACCCTGACCGGCAACGTGCTGTGCAAGATGTTCAGCTCCTTCACCACGGGCGGCTCCTTCGAGGCCACGGGCTGGGGCTACGGTCCCTCCTGCGGCGAGGGCTGGAAGAACGTCGTTTCCATCGTTTCCCGCGCGTCGGGCGCGCCGGTCATCGCGAACGCCATGGGCTTCACGGCGGCCGTCGTGGCAGCAGGCCTTCCGGCCCTGGTGGCGGAGGAGCTGGCTGCGGCCCGCAAGGCAGGGCTCGACGATGAGATCGCGGCCCTGACGCCCAAGGCCGCGGCAGCGGAGGAGGACGTGAAGGCCCCCGCCGCGGAGCCCACCGATGACGAGCTGCTCGGCATCGACGTCCTGGAGATCGACAACGCCGTCAAGGTCCTGTGGAAGGCGAACATCTATGCCGAGTCCGCCATGGGCTGCACCGGCCCCGTCATCAAGATGCCGGCCCGCCACATGGACAAGGCCAGAGAGCTCTTGAAGCAGAACGGATACCTGTAGACAGAACACCGAAACGTCGGGCGGGCCCTCCCAAGGGGAGGGCCCGCCCTTTGTCGTCAAGACGCCTCGGATGCTGCACGCGAGGGCGAAAACCGCTATAATGCGTTGGGAGGTGTCGAACGTGTCCGTCATACGAAAGGAAAGCTTAAAGGGTGTCCTGTGGGCCGCTGCCCTGGCGCTCCTGCTGGGGCTTGTCGCGCTTTGGCCTCAGGAGCGCCCTGTGGAGGCGCAGCGCGACGGCCTGGCCATGAACACGGTGATCCGGCTCCGCGTCGAGGGACTTCCCAGCGCAGAGGCCGAGGCCGCTCTGGACTGGGCCTTTGGCCTCCTGACGAGCCTGGACCACGAGCTCTCGATCTACGACGAGGGCTCCGACCTGTCACGGGTCAACCGCAGCGCCGGAGGAAGCCCCGTGACCGTTCCTCCGGACGTCTTCGCCGCCGTCTCGCGGGCCGCAGAGGCCTGCCGCACGACGGAGGGCGTCTTCAACCCGCTGATCGGGCCCGTCACGAAGCTCTGGCGAATCAACCGTCGCCAGGCAGACCCCGAAAGCCAGGCCTTTGCCCTGCCCCAGCAGGCCAGCCTGGACGCTCTGCTGCCCCTCACGGACCCGGAGGGGCTTGAGCTCCTCCCCGGCCCCCCGCCCGCCATCCGGCTGAAGCGGGCCGGCGCAGTGCTGGACCTCAGCGGCATCGCCAAGGGCTACGCCTCGGCGCGGATCGCGGAGGGGCTGAGCCGACGCGGCGTCCCCGCGGCCCTGATCGACCTGGGGGGCAACGTCCAGCTCCTGGGGGGCAGGAACGGCAGCCCGTGGAACATCGGTATCCGCGACCCCCTGTCGGACGGGGGCGGGCCGCTCCTGGCCCTGGCGGTGAGGGACACGGCGGTCATCACCTCCGGCGCCTACGAGCGCTACAAGGTCATCGACGGCGTGCGCTACTCCCACTTTTTCGACCCGCGAACGGGACGACCCGTGAGGAACGACATGCTCTCGGCCACCCTGGTCACCCCGGATGGAGCCCTGGGGGACGCCCTGGCCACCAGCTTCATGATCATGGGCTCAGCCCGCTCCATGGAGTTCCTGAGGGCGCACCCGGAGCTGGGCGCCGTGCTGGTCCGGCGCAGGGACGGCCTCGCGGTGGAGGAGGGACTGACCCTCCGGGACGTGGAGGTCCTGGTCACGGAGAACCTGCGGCGCTGCGTGCGCGAAAGTCGGGCTGCGGTCCAATACTTTTAGTGGGCGACGCCCCGAAGGGCGTTTCGCCCGGTCGCGAAAGGACGGTCTTGATGAATAAGAGCCTGCTGGCATTGGCGTTGGGGACCTTTGAGTTTGGCATCACGGAGTACGTGATGATGAGCATTTTGGAGCCGGCTGCAGCGGCGCTGGGGGTCAGCGTGCCCACCGCCGGGATCCTGATCTCGGCCTACGCCCTGGGCGTTTGCACCGGCGCGCCCCTGGTGGTGCTCGTAGCGCGGCGGCAGCCGCTGAAGCGCATCATGCTGGCCCTGGCGTGCCTCTGCACGGCGGGAGGGCTGACGGCGTCGCTGGCCCCCTCCTTTTACGTGCTGCTGGCCGCCCGATTCGTCTCGGGGCTGCCCCACGGGGCGTGGTTCGGCGTGGGGTCCATCATCGCCCAGCGCACGGCCCGGGCGGGGCGCGAGGCCTCCGCGGTGTCCGCGATGGTCGCGGGGATGACCGTGGCCAACATGGCAGGGGTCCCCCTGTGCACGCTGGCGGCGAGCTTCGTCTCCTGGCGCGCGCCCTTCATCGCCACCGTCGTCCTAGGCGTCCTCATGATCCTTGCCGTCCATTTCTGGATCCCCTATCAGGAGCCGCTCCCGGACCGGGGGTTCAGGGGGCAGTTCCGGTTCCTGAGGGACGCGAAGCCCTGGCTGCTGCTCCTGGGGATCACGCTGAGCAACGGCGGGGTGTTCTGCTGGTACAGCTACATCAATCCCCTGATCACCCGGACGGCGGGCTTTTCCCCCCACGCGATGACGCTCATCGCGGCCTGGGCCGGGCTGGGCATGGTGATGGGCAACCTGCTGGGCGGCCGCCTGTCGGACCGCTTCGCCCCGACGAAGGTCACCCTCACCCTCCAGAGCTCGATCCTGTTCCTGCTGACGGGAATCTTCTTTTTCTTCGCCAATCGCTGGGCTGCCCTGGGACTGACGTTCCTGGGGACGGGGGTGCTCTTCGCCCTCTCCGCGCCGCAGCAACTCCTGGCCATCCGGTTTTCGCCGGGCGGCGAGATGCTGGGGGCAACCTGCGCGCAGGTGGGCTTCAACCTGGGCAACGCCCTCGGCGCCTGGGCCGGCGCCCTGCCCGTGCGGGAGTTGGGCCTGAGCTACCCCTACACGGCTTTAATGGGGACGCCCTTCGCTCTGGCGGGCTTCCTCGTGATGCTGGCGCTGCATCGAAGAGCGACGAGGACAGCGGCGTAGGGCGCGAAGGGGCAAGGCTGCGGCCCCGCGTGTCCTCGTTGATGGCCTGGATGTCCTTCCCCGTACCAGGCCAAGAGGAGCAGATCGCCTCCTTTGAGGCAATCTGCCCCTCCGCAACGGGGGCCTCTAATTCAGCCAGCCCCTCAGGCCGTCGCGCTGGACCTCACCCCGCGTCGGCAGCCCCTCGACCACAATCTTTCGCTCGGAGCGGTCGTTGTACGCCGCGCACAGCGCGCGGAACACCTCGACGGCGATCCCCACGCGCTCCGCGATGGGGTTCCCCCGCAGCCCCAGCGGGTCAGGGCTGGCACTCCACTCGTTCATGCCGGGATTGGGCGTCTCCGACAGGAACGCCAGGCAGTCCGTGTTTTCCCCGATCTCGTAGTGGCAGATGCCTCGGTAGCCCGGCGCGGACTGTTCCAGCTTCATCGACGTCCCCCACTCCTCCAGCAGGAACAGCGCCTCCGCCGCAAGGTCCAGCGCCCTGGGGTGGGCGATGAGCGAGTTCGCCAGCAGGCTGTTCTTGCCCACCTTGCCGGTCTTTGGGTTCAGCGCGTCCTCGAAGGTCCGCGCCTCGTGCATGTCCAGGCTGAAGGCCACACCCTCCCGCCGGATCAGCTCCATGACGGCGAAGGTCACCCGCTCCGCCGGCGTCCCGTCGGCCTTTCCGGGGTAGTTCCGGTTGATGTTGCGCCACTCCGCACCGTTCTTCAGCACGAAGCCTGAGGGATGATGAAACGCCTCAGGGTCCTTCTCTCCAGGCCGCAGCGGAATGTATCGGTCGCCCCATGGCAGGAAGCGCGCCCCGCTCCGGCCCGCCACCTCAAGCGCGCGGGGGCGGTTCCCCAGGCTGTCCGGCACGGACATGCCAGCGGCGTTGACGCACGGCACGACGAAGAGTCGCCCCTCCAGGACGCGGGCGTTCTCCACCATCAGCGTCGCCGCCGCGACGCCCGCGATCTCCCGCGCGTGGACCCCGCCCATCGCCAGCGCCGTGGCACCCGGCCTGTCCCCGCTCAGGAGGTAGACCGGTGTGTCGTAGTCGCTCCCCCGCAGGTTCGCGTTGTAGTCGGAGAGCCACAGCATCCGCGTAAGCCCGTAGCCCGGTCGCACGTCCAGGCGGAACGCGGCCTGCGCGCAGGAGGTGGGGTAGTACAGGGCAAGCGCCAGCAGAAGGCAGGCAGCCCGCCTCAGTGCCGCTGCCATGTCAGTTCAGCCACGCGCCGACGTCCTGCTCCATCAGCGTTTTGTAGTCCGGCAGGCCCTCGATCACGAGGCGCTTGTCGTGGCCGGCGTTGTAGACGTTGACGAGCTCCTGAAACACCTGCTGCTGAAGGCCCACCCGGTGCTTCAGCGGGAAGCGGACGTCACGGATGACGTCGGGTACCTCGCGCCAGTCGTCCTGCCCCGGGTTCGGCGTCTCGAAGAGGAAGGAGAGGCAAGGCGTCGCGTCGCCGATCTCGAGGTGGCTCAGGCCGCGGAACTTCCGGTTCGACTGCTCGACCTTCAGGGGAAAGCCCACGGCGTCGCCGACGTTCACCACGACCTCGGCGCCGATCTCCATGGCCTCCGGCCTGGGGTTGCAGATCAGCATGTAGGCCAACCGCCCACCCTGCCGCGTCTCGCCCGTCTTGGGGTCCAGGCACCAACTGGGGGTGTCCGCCTCGTGCATGTCCACCTCCAGGACCACGTCCTCGCTCCGCACCATCTGCACGACGGCGTAAGCCGCCTGTTGGGTGGGCGTCCCGTCCGGAAGGCCGGGGTAGGCGCGGTTGATGTTGCGCGTCTCGGCCCCGTCGCCGCCCTTCGAGTCTGGGATGACCTCGCCGGACTGATGGCGGTACTGGTCCGGGTCCGGCTGCCCCTGGTCCGCTACGTCAACGCGCCGATCCCCCAACGGGAGCAGGCGCGCGCCGCTCCGCGTCTCGATCCTGTGGCCCCGGGGGAGGTTCGTCGCCTTGTCGTGCAGGCTGTAGCCGCTGGCGTTGAGCGCCGGAATGACGATGAGGCGGCCCTCCAGCACGCGCGCGTTCTCGACGGCGACGAGGGCCGCCGTGTGCCCCGCGATTTCACGAGGGTGCGTGCCGCCAAGGATCAGCATCGTCGCGCCGGGCTTCGCCCCCTCCATGAAGTAGACGGGTGCATCCAGGTTCGTCCCCTTCAGGGGGGCACAGTAGTCGGAGAGCCAGCCGATCTTCGTCACGCCGTATCCGGGACGGACGTCGGGACGAAAGAAGGCCGCCTCCGCACCGGAGGGCACGCGGACGAGGAAGAGCGCCATGAGCGCAGCGAGAGCGGCTGCACGCCGCAGTTTCGCATAAGACATGAAAGACATGAAAAGACCTCCCAAGGCAAAAATGGAGGACGGCCCCTTAAAGAGGGGCCGTCCTCTAATTTTCCGGCGCAGCGGCTGCGCCCCCACGGCGCACGGAGCCCACGCCGGTCAGGCGACCGTCGAACAGGCCGCGCTCGATGGCGTTGGGGCCGCCGAAGTACAGGTCAGGAAACTTCTTGATCTCGACCTTGTAGCCAAAGCCCCGCTCCAGGGCCCTGATGGTGTCCTCGGAGTAGCCGCTCTCCATCTCCATCAGGGAGATCCCCTCCCCGGAGTTGAAGGAGCTCATGATCTTCGGGCTGTTGATGCTCTCCTCCAGCGACATGTTGAAGTCGATCAGGTCGATCAGCATCTGGCACAGCGTCGGGACGATGCGTCCCGCGCCCGGCGTGCCCAGCACCCAGCGCACCTTGCCGGCGCGGTCCACGATCATGGGGGAGATCGTGGTGCGCACGCGCTTGCCGGGCTGGATGTCGCTGACGCCGTTCCCTTCGGGGCTCGGCCTGCTCCAGAAGTTGCCCATCTCGTTGTTCAGGAAGAAGCCGTCCAGCCAGTACCCCGTTCCGAAGAAGCCGGAGATGGTCTGAGTCCAGGCCACCGCGTTGCCCCAGCGGTCCACGACGGAGAAGTGCGTCGTGGAGGCGGACTCGAACTGCTCCTGCGCGGGCAGGGCCGCAGCCGCAGGCAGGGTCAGGTAATCGCTCAGGCCCATCCCCTCCTCGAACGCGGGGGCATCCCCGGCTCTGCTCTTGCCCGCTGCCCAGTCCTCGGAGGTCGTGGCTCCGCCCAATTTGACGCTCATCAGGCGCAGCTTTGCGTACTCCTTGTTGGCCATGCCGCGCTCAGCCGTCCTGCTGAACGCCGGGTCGCCGACGTAGGCGCTCAGGTCCGAAGCCGTCAGCAGGAACACCTCCTGCATGATGTGCAGCCTCAGCGGGTCATCCCAACCCATGGCGGCAAAGTTGAAGTTCTCGAAGAGGTTCATGTTCTCGATCAGGCGTGGGCCGCCGACGGGGAGCCCGGCCACGGTGATGTTGTAGCCCTTGTACCGGCCCTGCAGCGGGGTGCGCTCGACGGCGCGGTAGGCCTGCAGGTCCTCCTTGCGGATCCAGCCGCCCTTTTCCTTCATGAAGGCGTCGATGTCGTCGGCGACGCTGCCGCGATAGAAGTCGTCCAGGCCCTTCTCCGCCAGACGGCGCAGCGTCGCAGCCAGCTTCGGGTTCTTGAAGGTCTCCCCAGACTCCCACGCGAGGCCCTCGTTCAAAAAGTCGGGCGCGTTCTCGCTGAGCGTCTTGAAGTTGTCCTTGCAGATCTGCGAAAACGTCTGGTTGACCTCAAAGCCGTCCTCGGCGTATCGGATGGCGGGGGCCGCCAAGTCCGCCAGGGGCTTTGTCGCCCCCCTGGCCATGATCTCCCGGATGCCCGCCGGAAGTCCGGGGACGCAGGCGCCCTGCAGCTTCAGCTTCATCTCGCCCGTCGTCTTAAAGCCCTCCTGGGCCATCTGCTCGTAGCTGGCCATAGCGGGCGCACAGCTGCGAAAGTCGATGGACCAGGTGCGCCCGTCCGCCATGCGCGCCACCATGTAGCCCTCTCCAAAGAGTCCGGAGGCGTAGGGCTCCACCACCCCCAACGCGAGGCTCGTCGCAACGGCCGCGTCGATGGCGTTGCCGCCCGCTTCCAGGACCTCCGCTCCGGCTGCGGCAGCCAGGGGATGCGCGGCGGCCACGATGCCCTTGTCGGAGCTCAGCACCTTTCCGACGGTGACGGCCGACGCCGGCGCAATCGCGGTCAGGGCGACGACGAGGCTCAGCCCCAGCAGCCTTCTAAACCTTCCGTTCATGAGAGTACCTCCTCCTTAACTCCATTATAAAATGCGATTGGGTATCGGGCCGGGAAGCGGGTTCAGCCAATGCCCGACGTCATGCGACACGACCTCCTCAAACCCCGGAATGCCGGACACCACAGCCGCCCGGTCCGGGTACAGCTCCTCCATCGCGCTCAACACGGCCTGGAGGGCGGCCAGATGACGGCCCACGCGCAGCTGGATGGGCTGGCTGCCGTCGTAGGGGACGAAGAGGCGGCCCAGGGCGGCGGCGCGCACGTAGGCCTTGTCCACGCCCGTCAGGAACAGGGCCTCGTCCGTGCGCCCCCTCAGACGTCCCTGCCCCGGGTTCGCCGCCTCCATCAGGATGGGCAGCAGCGTCGGGATGCTGTCGCCCCACTCGCGGTGACTGAGCCCGTGCAGGTTCTTCGGCGACGGCTCAAGGCGCATGGGGAGCCCCATCATCTCAAGCTCCATCGCCGCCACGGCCGCAAGCTCCATCGAGTTCTCGTGGGCCACCATGGCGTTGACGACGGGGTACTCCGGAGCGGCCTCGTGCAGGTCGAAGGCCAGGTCCACCCTCTCCGCCCGCAGCATCTCCGTGATGGCGTACCCGACCCGCTGCGTCAGCCCCTCATTCAGCGTGCCGGGAAACGCGCGGTTCTGGTTTGCCCGCGAGGTGCCGTCCAGCTCCTGCCCCGACGGAAAGTGAACGTAGGTGTTCGGGTTGGGCCACTGGTGGATGGGGTTCGTGGCCCGCGAACCGCACCGAAAGCTCCGCACCGTCCCGTCGTCCCGCGTGAAGCGGAGGCGCTGCGGCGCGGCGTCCTGGGGCGAGTTGTGCGTCAACGCGGACAGGTTGGAGAAGGGCATCACGATCAGCCGCCCACGCTCCACCTGCGCGCGCTCAAGGCACACGACGGCCGCCATGTACCCCGCCGGCTCGTTGGCATGGATGCCGCCCATGATGAAGATCGTCCCTCCCGGCTCTCTCCCCTGCTGGATGAAGACGGGGGTGTCGCCCGGCGACCCCGAAAGCGACGGCTCCCACTCCGAGAGCCTGTGCCGCTCAAACCCCGGCGCGGGGGCCAGAGCGTCCAGCTCCCACATCGACATGAACGATCGTGCCGCGGCCCAGGAGGTCAGGCCGACCCCGACGCAGAGGAGGAGCGCCGTCAGCACGCTTCCGCGTTCTTTTGCGAAAAACCCCTTCATCCGGACGCCCTCCCCGTCACTTGATCATCAGGATGCGCAGGATCATGGGGATCAGGACCAGCGCATCGGCGAACTGCCGCCAGAAGGAACGCTCCCGAAACATGCAGCGAAGGACGAGGATCATCATCAAGGCCAGGATTCCCCTGTAGAAAAGCGTCATCGTATTCCCTCCTCTACCGGATGTGGCGCGCAATGGCGTCGCTCATCAGGATGACGGCGAGGCACCACAGCGCCACGGTCACGCCCGGCCACAGGCAGCGCCGCGCGATCCTGAAGCGGTCCTCCACGCCCAGCGCACGGGCCGCGAAGAACGGCGAGAGCGTGCCGGGCGGCATGAGGTCGCCCAGCGACGCCAGCATCCCCAGCGCGGAGGCCACGATCACGACATCGTGCCCTGAAAACGCCAGGAGAAACGGCACTCCCAGCACGGAGGCCGACCCGTAGGCGGAGATTGCGCCGAAGAGCGGCATGGCAATCAGAACGCTTGCCAAAAGCCCCCAGGACGGCAGCGACAGCGCCGAAACGACGACGAAGCCCTCCGCTCCGATCAGGGTCATGACTTGAATGAACATGCCCACGCCCATGAGGACGCTCATGATGGGCAGGGAGTCGTCGATGGCCTCGGCCGCAGCCTCCATGGGGTTCCACCGCACCCCCGTCAGGAGGGCCGACGCGGCGGCGATCAGGAAGATGGCGGGCATCCCCAGAAAGTGCCAGTAGCGGGACCCGCTCAGAAACTGCTCGGCGGCGATCAGCGCAACGAGGACCAGGACGGGCAGCGACAGCCGCAGCGTCAGCGGCCGCGCGTTCATCCCTTCGAGCTGGGCCTCCAGCGCCCCCTCGTCCTCGAAGCGCCGTATGACGGGATAGACCATCGTCAGGGCGAAGATCGCCGCCAGCGGCAGGGTGCAGATCAGGAGCGGGACGGTGAAGCCAACGTAGGGGATATCGACGCCGGCGCAGATGATCATGGCGGGGATGCTGACCGGCGGCGCAACCATGCCCAGAAGCGCTCCCATGGAGATGACCGCCCCTGCGCGCCCCGACTCCAGCCCCAGCGTGACGAGCACCGGCGCCACAAGCGCTCCGGTCGTCAGGACGGAGGCGATGGACGAGCCCGTGATCATCCCCGGAGCCATGATGAGCAGCAGGATGCCGAGGCTCAATAACGCCGGCATACGGCGGAACCTTCGGATGATCCAGACCGCGAAGGCGTCCAGGAAGCCCGTCTTCTGCGCGGATTTCATGAAGATCATGGCCGAGGCGATGACCATGATCGTGTCGAGGTAGCCGAATTCCCCCTCCACGAGATGCCTCAGGGGGATTCCCTCGCCTGCCGCCGCCGCGCCGGCGAGGGAGGCGAAGACCATGGCGACCGCGATGGGAAGTTCGAGCCAGAACGTCGCCGCGAAGAAGACGGCGACCATCAGGAGGGCGTAGAATCCCTCCGGCCAGAACCAGGACATCCTCCCGTCGGGCTTACAGGACGCCCCAGCCCTTCAGCAGGGTCGAAAGCGGCTCCTTCGTGCCCTTGACGTTGGGGGCGGACAGGAGCTCCACCTTGCGCCCCTCGGCCAACTTCGTGAAGATGCCGTCGGCGTTCCCGCCCTCCACGACGATGAAGCCGTCCGCGTAGGCCCCCGCCGTCTCGATGAATTTGTTGGAGAGGTCGCCCCGGCGCCCATCGCCGCCCACGTGCATCACCAGGACCTTCATCCCCTTGCCCGCGGCCGCTTCGCAGAGCGCCTTCGCACGCGCCAGCTCGTCGTCCTGATTGATGCCCGCCGCTCCCATCCCCTTGGAGCTTGCTCCCACGACGGCGATGAGCACCTTCTGGTCGGACAGCGCCTCCGGCTTCATCAAGGCGTCATAGTCCGTCTCGACCGCGAGGGACTTCAGCACCACGCGAACCATCATTCCGTCCGGGCTCTGCCCCATGGGCGTCAGAGCGACCGGCGCAGCGAAAGCGACTCCCGTCAGACACGACAAAAGGACCAGCGCAACAGCAAGGTTCTTCAGTTTCACAATGACCAGCCTCCCACGATTTTTGTACGGCGCAGTCGCAACGCGAGCCCGATCAAACGATCAAGCAAACGTATTAAACTGGCGCCGAGTTAAACGTAATCATTTTAGAGCACTTTAGCCGTTTGTCAAACGATCAGGGGGCCTTTTTGGAAACGAAAGTCAGCCGGTTATAGGCGCTCTCAGACAAGCAAAGGGCGGCGCCCGAACCACCCGGTGCGCCGCCCGACCAACTCACCTCAACCAACGCCTGACGTTTTCTCACTCTGCCGGCGCAGTTTCCTTCGCCTCCCAGCAGCGCTCCACCTCGGACCTGGCATCCTCGTCGGTGAGGTTGAACCGCCTGGCCACCCGCGCCAGAGCCTCGCTCCTGGGGATGCCAAAGTCGCGGCAGGCGTTCACAAATCCCTGCACGTTACCTCTGGCAAGGCCCTTGGCGATGCCTTCAGCGAGGCTCTGTTCCGCTGCCTCGCGGCGCACCCTGTCGACGTAATTCCGCGTCGCCGTCTCCTGGTCAAACAGCATCGTCATGATGTCCATCACCTCCGCCTCCCTGTCCTCCAGATACTCCTTCAGCACGTCGCGCTCCTTGCAGATACGTATCGTCTCACGGATCGTCCGCCTCGTCCGACCGTAGAGCTTCACCTGATCGCTGAGAACCCTGCAGAACGCCGCATACTGGCTGATGACGTCCCCCGTCCCCTCGCCGTAGAGCATCTTGGCCCGCACCTCGATCGCAAACGCCTCCCCGCAGAAAAACTCCTCCGAAAGGGAGAGAACCTCAGGGCGCACAACCCTCTCGCCCGTGTAGAGAACGTAGAACTCCGGCCGGGGGAGCGCCGCCCTGGGGGCGTGATAGAGGTCTGCCCCCGTCCTCGCAAAGTGGTTCCGCCACGTCTGCACAAGGTACATCGCACCGCGAATCAAAACGTTCTCCGTCCACGTGCTCTGCGCCTCCACGAGAACCACCAGACGGTCCGACACCATAAAGCCCAGGTCGTTATAGATATCGTCAACCAGCACGTTGTTGATGCTGACGTCCGTCAGGTCGTCCTCCACGGTCGTCGTATCCTCGGGGTGCAGCGTCCGATAGAGCTGAAACAGGTACTTCTTGATCTTGAAGAGGTCGGAGAACACCGTAGCCTTGACCTCGCGGTTCATGCTCCCCGCCTCGTCCCGCTCCGCCCTGTCCATGCCCTCGCCTCCCTCACTCTGCCGGCGCAGTTTCCTTCGCCTCCCAGCAGCGCTCCACCTCGGACCT
>NZ_CALHIQ010000172.1 GCF_938030725.1 uncultured Fretibacterium sp.
TCGACGCGGACTACCGCGGAGAGGTCGGAGTGATCCTGATGAACCTCGGTTCCGAGCCCTTCGTCGTCGAGCCGGGGGATCGCATCGCCCAGATGGTCTTCGCACCCGTGACCCGCGTGGACTGGTGCGAGGCGGAGGCGCTGGACGCGACGGAGCGGGGCGAGGGGGGCTTCGGCAGCACGGGCCGATAGGCGCCCGCGCAAAGCCTTTCCTACCCATCTAAAGTAATGAGCCCCGGTTCCTCCATTCCAGGAGGGGCCGGGGCTTTCGTGTGCCGACGGGCGTGATGCGCCGGCTCACTCCCCCTTTTGCTGTTTCACGCCTTCACGACCAGCGCGTCCGCGGCGACGGCGCCCTTTCCCTCCTCCAGCACGAAGACGGGGTTGATGTCCAGCTCCAGGAGGTCCGTCTCGATCGCAGCGAGGCGTGAAACCCGGCTGACGATGCTGGCCAGGGCGCGGATGTCCCGCGGTTTGCTGCCCCGGGTCCCGGACAGGAACGAGTACCCCTTGAGCTGACGGATCATGTTCAGCGCCTCCTCCTCGTCCACGGGGCCGTGCCGGAGCGACACGTCGCCCAGGACCTCGACGTAGATACCGCCCAGACCGACGGCGATCATCGGCCCGAACACCGGGTCCCGCTTCACCCCGACGATGCACTCGAATCCGCCGCGCACCATCTCGGAGACCAGAAAACCCTGAACGGCGCCGTCCCCCACGTAGTCGGCCAGGTGCTTGCGCACCGTCTTCAGTGCCCCCCGAAGCTCCTCGAAGGAGCGCACGTCCAGCGCCACGATCCCCGCCTCCGTCTTGTGCAGCACGGAGGCGGCCATCCCCTTGAGCGCCACGGGGAACCCCAGTTCCTCGGCCGCGTCGCACGCTTCCTCCAGGTTCAGGCAGAGGCGCTCGCGCGTCACGGGGATGCCGTAGCGGGAGAGGAAGACCTTGGCGTCGTACTCCGTCATGGCCTCGGTCCACTGCGGCAGGATCGGCGCGTTCCCGCCGACCTCAGGGGCTGCGGGCGGCTTGAACGCCCCCCATCGGTTCAACTCCCTGAGGGCCCGCGCGCATTGGCGGAAGCTCTGGAAGATCGGGATGCCGGCCGTCTTCAGCCGTTCGATGAAGCTTCCGCCGTGCTGGTGGTCGATCATCCACACGGCGGCCTGCGGCTTGGGGCTCTTGGCGTAGCTCTCGATCATGGTGTCCGTCATGACGTCGCCGGCGTGTCCCACGATCATGGAGAGGGAGGTGACGATCGAGTCCAGCTCCGGGTCCTCCTGCACCGCGTCGAAGACGCTGCGGAAGTCCTCCGGCTGTTCTGATATCTGCACCGTCATGTCCACGGGGTTGCGGGACGCCCCGAAGGGCGGTATGGCCGCCTCGATGCGGGACCGGGTGTCGTGCGAGAAGACGGGGACGGAAAGGCCCACGTCGTTCAGGCAGTCGGCCATGACGATGCCCGCTCCGCCGGAGGTGGTCAGGATCGCCGAACGCCCGCCGCTCATGCGCTTTTCCGCGCCCAGCACCTGACCGATCCCGATGATGTCGTCGATGTCCTCCATCGGGATGACGCCGTACTGCGAGAAGACGGCCGACCAGACGCGATCGTCCCCGGTCAGGGCTGCCGTGTGGCTCTTGGCCGCCTCACGGGCCGAGGGCGAACGTCCGGCCTTCAACACGGCGACGGCGATGTCGCGCTCCCGCGCTTTGCGGACCAGCCGGAGGAACCCTGCGCCGTCCTCGAGGCCCTCCAGATAGAGCATCAGGAGGCGGACTTCGGGGTCATCGAGCACGTAGTCCGCGCACTCCACCGCGTCGAGGTCCGATTGGTTGCCGGTGGTGGCCACGTAGCGAAACCGCACCCCATGCTCCAACCCCACCCCGAAGGAGGAGAACCCGAACGCCCCGCTCTGCGACACGAGCGCCACGTGCCCCGGCAGAGGCCGCGGCACCTCGTAAAGGGCCCCTGAAAAGGTCAGGGGAATCCCCTCGGCGAAGTTCGCCAGCCCCTGACAGTTCGGTCCCAGGACCCGGATGCCTCCGTCGCGGGCGATGGCGGACACCTCCTCCTGAAGCGCGCGGTCGCCCGTCTCGGAGAAGCCGGACGAGTAGATCAGGGCGAAGGGGATTTTTTTGTCCGCGCAGGCGCGCAGGGCGTCGGGGATCAGCTTTGCCTTGATGCTGAGGATGGCGAGGTCGACGGGTCCCTCGACCTCCGTGACGTTTCGGTGTACGGGGAGCCCCGATATGACGTCGGCCTTGGGGTTGATGGGATAAATGGCTCCGCCGTAGCCGAAGGACTGGAGGTAGCGGAGCGTCCGTCCCGTCAGGCGCTCCAGACTCGATGAGGCTCCGACGATGGCGATGCTTTCCGGGGCGAAGAGCTTCCTCAGGGGATGGGACAACAGGGCTTTGTTCGCTTCTTGCATGTGTAAGGTTCCTCCCGTTCGATGACGTCGGCCCAGGAGGGCCGCAAAAGGGCCGCCCTCTGACGAGGACGGCCCTGCATGACGGAGGAATTGGCCTTCGGGTGGCGTTCGCCGCCGGGGCGGGACGCCAAAGGCCATGCTTTTCCGCATACCGGCCCGAATCCGCGCGGGGGGCGTGCGCTCCCTGCGAAAGGCCGGTCTCCTGGCTCGCTCTCCCTACTCCGGCCCCCTTCCCAGGACGAAAAACGTCCCAGTGGGCACAGCCGGCATTGCCGAGCTTACAGTGGCGGGTCCGCGCCGGTCTTTCACCGGACTTCCCGAACGCCTTTCGAGGTTTAATTGTCTACCTCCATAACTATACGGCAAAACACGAGATTGTCAAACGAGGAATAGCGAACCAAAACCGAAGGTTAAAAATCGTGGGATCTTGCTCACACTTGCTGTGTAAGAACGTTTCCTTGTCTCTTCTGTCATTTTACTTTTCACCCGTCGGGTGAAAAGTAAAATGACAAGCAGGTGTCCAGAGGACAAGTCCTCTGGTTGGGGCTGGAGCGAAGCCCCAGGGCCTTGCCTGCGGATTTTGGGCCCGCCCGGACGATCGTCGCGATCTCCCGAGGCCCACCGCATTGCAGCAGATACCCCTGCTCAGCGCCGCATTTCCATCGTTTCTACCGATCGCATACCCCGTACAACCCCTCCTTTCCGTCAGAGGAATCGACGTTACACTAAAACGCGCAATTTTGGGAGAAGGGCCGCTTGCTGTTTCTCTGCGGTGTGGCCCATTCAGGAAGGAGTTTTTTACATGATCGAAAGTCGGTTCAACATTGCGGCGGTCCTGCTGGCCGTGGCGGCATTCCTCTTCGGTGGGAGCACGGCCTACGCGGCAAGCCCGGACATTGCACCCTCGTTGACTTATTCGATGCTCACGCACCAGGAGGAGGGCTTCGAGGCCTCAATCCAGATCCCGATCCTCGGCGGGACGGGCAGCTCCGATCTGGAGGCGGCGGTGAACGCCCGCGGCCTGGAGGCCTCCGTGGCCCTCTACAAAGACTTCATGTCGAAGATGGCAGAGCTGAAGGCGGAGGGCTCCAAGAACTACGCGCTGACGGCCGGCAGCAGCGTGGCCTCGTACGAGGACGGCCTACTGACGCTGGAGCACAGCAGGACCGAGGCCATGGCCTCGTCCGAGACCGTCGTCCGCTACGAGACCATCGAGCTCGGAACCGGACGGGAGCTTGCCCTCTCGGACCTCTTCAAGGACGATGGTTACTCCAAGGCCCTGAGCGGCATCGTCAAAGCCCAGATGAAAGAGCAGATGAAGAAGGACGAGTCGAAGACCTACTTCCTGGACGAACTGGAGAAGAACTTTGAAATCGGCAAGGACCAGCCCTTCTACATCAAGGACGGCGAGCTCATCCTCGTCTTCAACCAGGGGACCGTGGCGCCCTACTCCATGGGGACCTGCACGTTCGTCATCCCCACGAAGGAAATTCAGAGCTCTCTGGCCCAGCAGACCTATTTGAAATAATACGGCTCCGCCCTGGAGCCATCAATATGGCCCTCTGCACTCATATGAGTGCAGAGGGCCATGTCGTGTCTTTTCCTCCGATGCCTCCGTCGGTGTAGCGCATGGGCGACCACCTCCGTACGGCCTTTCTTGCAGGGCATCTCAATCGAGGCTGGCGCGCTCCAGCAGTTGAAGGGTATCATCCGTATCACCGAGGATGTAGAGTACGGTGTTTCCCTTCGCGTAATCGATGGCGCGCCGCCCTTCCTTATCTACCTTCTTTGCGTCTGCGCCCGCTTCGAGCAGAAGTTTCGCCTTCTTCTGAGGGGCCTTTTCATCCAGCAGGGCCCACATAAGAGGCGTTCGTCCGAAGGGGTCGCAGCAGTTCACGTCCGCTCCAGCCTCGATCAGGAGCTTGACAATCTCCGGAGCTGGAGAATGAGCTGCGGCCAGAGATAAAGGGGTTGCACCGAAATTATCCCTCCAAATCCGCGCCAGCCTTAAGCAGAGCTGCAACGACTTCAGGATTACTGTTGTGACAGGCGGCTCCGCTTAACGCTGTCTGGCCATAGCCATCTCCGTCATCGATACCCTCATCCGCCCCGGCCTCGAGCAGGGTGGTGATGACCTTCGGGTCAGGATAATATTCGGCGGCAAGGTGAAGCGGGGTGATGCCATATCGGCCGCAACAGTTGACGTCGGCTCCCGCCTCGACCAAGGTGATAACGATCTTCGGGGCGAGATGGTTGTAGACGGCCCGGTACAGCGGGGTGTCGAACTGTTCGTTTTGGGCGTTGACGTCGGCTCCGGCCTCAATCAGCGCGGTGATGAGCTCCGAGTTGGGATCATGGTTCAAGGCGCAGATCAGTGGGGTGTTGCCATAACTGTCCTTGGCGTTGACATTCGCGCCCCTCTCGATCTGTTCCATGATTTCCTCAACCGTTCCTTTTCGACAGAGCAAGATGAAGTCTTGGTCGGAGAGCGGCTCTGCCGCCGGATCATTCTCCTCCCTATTTTATTAGCATCCTTTGCTCAGTGCGCTCAGGGGGTGAGGCAATGCCCCCGTACATCACCTGGCAGTATAGAAGAAGGGATGCACTGATATCAGTGCAATAAAAGGTATATTCTTGCTTCAAAGGCAGTGTCGCCGGCAGGGGCAGACAGCCAAGACAAAAAGTGGCTTAAAGAAAGGGGATGTGTCATGCAAATCGTTGTCCATAGAAGCGCCGCCCAGATCGGCGGCAACGTCGTTGAGGTCAGGAGCCGAAACACGAGGGTGATCTTGGACGCCGGGAGGGAACTGCCGCCCCTTGACGGTTCGCGGCGCGCCGACCGGATGGAGGTCGAAGGGCTGACGTTTGGTAAGAGAGCCTTCGACGCCGTATTCCTCAGCCACCATCACGGCGACCACTGCGGGCTTCTCGATCGCCTGCTCCCGGATATCCCGGTGTACGCGGGGCGCAGGACGTCCCATGTGCTCGACGTCATCGCGGACTTCACCGGTGGTGCCAAACGCCGCACCCGCCCCCTGGAGGCGGATACCGTTCGCGTGGGGGACCTCACGGTCACACCCATCTCCGTGGAACATTCCTCGCACGAGGCCTTCATGTTCCTGATTCAGGATGAAGGTCGGGACGAGAGGAAACGGGGCAAAAGCGTCCTCTACACCGGCGATTATCGAAACGTGGACGGCGCCGTGGAGCGGCTGCGGGAGAGGGTCGGCGCGGAGGGGCTTGACCTCCTGATCACGGAGGGTACCAACGTTGCCGTGGAGAGTCCGCTCTTTCGGGACGAGGATGCGGTTGCCGCTGCGGCCGAAAAGCTGATGGCCGAGTGCGGAGGGACGGTCTTCGTCCTCTGCTCCTCGACGAACGAGCCCCGCGTCCGCGCGCTGCACGCGGCCTGCGCCAGGGCAGGACGGACCCCCTGCCACGACCTCTTCATGAGCGCGGTGCGCTCCCTCCTGGCCCCTGCGGACCCCCAGCCCCCGATGCGCTTTGTCGCCGGTCGCGTCGCCCCGGAGCGCCCGGAAAAATTTTCTCACTTCAAAGCGTTCTATGACAGGCGCCAACTCGTTGGGGCGGAAAGACTCGCGAAACGTCCGGAGAGGCTGACGGTATTCGTCCGAACATCGATGTTCCCCCGCTTTGAAGGAGGGAGCTCCTTCATGACCCGCTTTCTTCGGGAGCGCGGCGGGGAGGGGCACGCGCTGATCTACTCCCTCTGGGGCGGCTACAAGCGGACCGAGCCCATGCGGTCCGTGCTGGCTTTCTGCGCAGAGCGGGGGATACCCATAACGGACATCCACTCCAGTGGTCACGCCTCGAACGAGGCGATCCGGAATTTCGTCGCGGAGGCTGCACCTCGGGCACTCATCCCGATTCATTGTGCCCCGGAGGATCGGGAGCGCTTCCGTGCCCTGCACGAGAACTGCATCCTCCTCCGGGATGGAGAGGCGTGGGCGGTCGAATGATCCCGTGCAGCGAAGCTGGGGGAGTTGGAAAGACAAGTGCCCCGCTGAACCTCAGTCGAGCAAGAGGACAGAGGAAGCGAAAGGATCGCCAACTTAAAACGGACCGTTTTTTGCCCGCGCTTCTCGTCCCTGCGGATTGGGGGGAAAATCGCACTTGCCTAAAAGCCCTTTTGGTGGTATCGTATCCGAAATTGAATGAAAAAGCGATGAAGAGGACAATTCGCCCTGTCCTGCGCTTTTGCGCGGGGCGGATATCCAGAGAGGCACGCTGCAGGCTGAGAGGCGCGCTATATCCGGAAGCAGGACGAAACCCCCTCCGAGCTGGCGTCGAGGCTTGATCTCTTTTTGTGTGGAGAGGGAGATAAGACGTCGGGGTCCGCCCCTCACAGCGGGCTTAAGTGCCGGCCCTTCGAGGCCGGAAGTGGAGTGGAACCGCGAACGTGTGCCCACGTCGTCTCCTGTGTGTGAGATGACGCGGGCACTTTTTTTGTTTCTTGGACCGACGCCTCGAAAGGGGTGCAGCGCCGTTGGTCTGCCTTGGTCGGTACGTCGCGCGGTTCGGCTGGCGATTGCGAAGTTTGCTCCGCAGGGCGGAGCTGCTTTAGAATTCAAGAGGGGGATGGGAACATGCTGAAGTTCGAGGGAAGCAACGGAAAGTCCTGTGAGTTTGACCGGGAGAGCGTGAGGGCGTCCGAGGTTCTGGAGGCGCTTGGCCTGCAGAAGAAGGCGATCGCCGCAAAGCTGGACGGCACGGCGGTGGATTTGAATCGCGAGGTCAACGCCGGCGGGAGAATGGAGCCCTTGACGGCAGCCGACGAGGAGGGCCTTGACGTCCTGCGCCACAGCTGCGCGCACCTCATGGCTCAGGCCATCGAGAGGCTCTATCCGGGGACGCACTTCGGCATCGGCCCCTGCATCAAGGATGGCTTCTACTACGACGTGGACGCGACGGGGACCATCACGGAGCAGGACCTGCCTGCCATCGAGGCGGAGATGAGGAAGCTGGCCGGCGCGGCCGAGAAGGTCGAGCGGGAGGAGATGCGGCGCGAGGACGCCCTGAAGTTCTTCAAGGACCGGGGCGACCCCTATAAGGAAGAGCTCATCTCCGAGCTGGAGGCGCCGACGGTGTCCCTCTACCGTCAGGGGGACTACGTGGACCTGTGCCGCGGGCCTCACGTGCCGGACACGTCCGTCATCCGGAACTTCAAGCTGCTCTCCGTGGCTGGCGCCTACTGGCGCGGGAGCGAGAAGAACAAGATGCTGACCCGCATCTACGGCACGGCCTTCGCGACGCCCGACGAGCTGAAGGCCTACCTGAAGCGCATGGAGGAGGCGAAGCTGCGGGACCACCGCAAGCTGGGCCGCGAGCTTGACCTGTTCAGCCTGCACGAGGAGGGGCCCGGCTTCCCGTTCTTCCACCCGAAGGGGATGGTCGTGATGAACACGCTCATCGACTTCTGGCGCCGTGAGCACGTCCGCCGCGGCTACCAGGAGGTCCGGACGCCCCAGATCCTGGACCGCGAGCTGTGGCTCCGCTCCGGCCACTGGGACCACTACCGCGAGAACATGTACTTCACGGAGATCGACGAAAAGCCCTTTGCCATCAAGCCGATGAACTGTCCGGGCGGTATCCTGATCTACAAGACGCAGCTGCACAGCTACCGCGAACTGCCCATGCGTATCGGGGAGCTGGGCGTCGTTCACCGCCACGAGCGCAGCGGCGTGCTGCACGGGCTGATGCGCGTGCGCTGCTTCACGCAGGACGACGCGCACATCTACTGTGAGCCCAGCCAGATACAGCAGGAGGTCATGGGCATCATGGACCTGTGCCGCTATGTCTACAGCGACGTCTTCGGGTTCAAGTACGCCGTGGAGCTCTCGACGAAGCCGGAGAACGCGATGGGGAGCGCGGAGCAGTGGGAGGCCGCGGAGAACGGCCTGAGGGCCGCGCTGGAGCAGTCCAACACGCCCTATCGCGTCAACGAAGGCGACGGCGCCTTCTATGGTCCGAAGATCGACTTCCACCTCGAGGACTGCATCGGTCGCACCTGGCAGTGCGGGACGATCCAGCTGGACTTCCAGATGCCGGAGCGCTTCGACATGCACTACATTGCGGAGGATGGGAAGGAGCATCGGCCCGTCATGCTGCACCGCACGATCCTGGGCAGCCTGGAGCGCTTTATGGGCATCCTCATCGAGCACTTCGCGGGCGCCTTCCCCTACTGGATCGCGCCTGTGCAGGTGGAGCTGATCCCCATCTCCGAGGCGCACCGCGCCTACGCGGAGGAGCTGAGGAAGGAGCTCATGAGCTGGGGCGTGCGGACGGAAACGGACAGCCGCGACGAGAAGCTGGGCAAGCGCATCCGTGACGCACAGCTGCAGAAGGTGCCCTACATGGTCGTGATCGGGGACAAAGAGCGCGACGAGCATCAGGTCGCGGTGCGCGAGCGCACGAAGGGCGACCTGGGCAGCATGTCCCTTGAGGCGTTCCGAAAGCTCCTGAGCGCGGAGTTCAACCCCATCCATTGACGCAATCGTCCTGAGCGGGGACGGAGGGGACCGGAAGGGAACAGCGCCCGGTCCCTCGCTTATTGCCCGACTGGAGACTCAGTCCTCGTCGGCTCTTCTGAAGTGCGTTGACTTCCCCGAACGAAGCACATAAAATGAAGGGCGCAGTGTTGTCGAAAGGGGCGTTGTTGGCCCCTTTCGGCCTGCGCATCCGAAAGTATCGAGCTGGAGGTGAGTTTATGGACGGCGGCGGCAGTCAAAGCGACGGACAAGGCGTTCCCTTATCGCCCAGAATCGCGTGGCCCGGCGCCGTTCGCACCTGACCGCCGGACCCGGAGAACGCGGAACGCCATCGTCCCTCCCCGTGCGGCGCAGCCGAGGGGTTCATCCCTTCTGCCTTGCGCCCACATTGCAGCGGCCCCGACGAGGGTCCGCTCATTGCCTTTAGTCTTTAAAAGAGGAGGCGTGGGACCAATGGACAATACGCGCACCATCCCTGCCGAGGAGAGCGCCTCCACGGCACAGCACCCCAACTACGAGGAGAGGATCGCCCAGGTGGTGCGGGGCAACCTGACCCCGAAGATCATGCGGGAACAGCTCCTCACCTATCACGAGAACGACATCGCCGCCGCCCTGGACCTCTTGAAGAAGGAGGACCGCTACCGGCTTTACAGCGTCCTGAATCCGGAAACCCTGGCGGACGTCCTGGAGTACTCCGAGAGGATCAACGAGTACGTCGGTGAGCTCAACCTCAGAAAGAGGGCGGAGGTGCTGGCGCACCTTGAGCCCTCGGTGGCCGTCGATTACCTCCAGGAGGTCGAGAAGGGGGAGCGCGCCGCCATCATCGACCTGATGCCGGACGACGCGAAGCAGGAGATATCCCTCCTGAGCTCCTTTGACGAGGACGAGATCGGCAGCCGGATGACGACGAACTTCGTCATGATCCACATGGGGATCAGCGTGCGCCAGGCGATGCGCGAGCTGGTGGAGCAGGCTGCGGACAACGACAACATCTCCACGATCTACGTGGCGGACGACGACGGGATCTTTGCGGGCGCCATCGACCTGAAGTCCCTGATCATCGCGCGGGAGGGGACGGAGCTGGAGTCCATCATCATGACCTCCTACCCCTACGTCTACGCGAACGAATTGATCGAGGACTGCATCGAGCGCATCAAGGACTACTCCGAGGACTCGATCCCCGTGCTGGACCAGGAGAACCGGCTGAAGGGAGTCCTCACGGCGCAGGACGTGGCCGAGCTCATCGACGATGAGATGGGGGAGGACTACGCCAGGCTGGCCGGTCTGACGGCGGAGGAGGACCTTCAGGAG
This sequence comes from uncultured Fretibacterium sp., assembly GCF_938030725.1. Classification (GTDB taxonomy): domain Bacteria; phylum Synergistota; class Synergistia; order Synergistales; family Aminobacteriaceae; genus Fretibacterium. Next base: position 10,249 of record NZ_CALHIQ010000172.1, read on the forward strand.
CCTCTCTCAATGAGCATCGTCAAACGCCTGCCCTGGCTCCTGGTGCTGCTGGGCCTGGGGCTGGGCGCAATACAGG
>NZ_CALHIQ010000173.1 GCF_938030725.1 uncultured Fretibacterium sp.
GCGACGCATGGTTATTCTGCGGATCGACGGCGATGGGCTCCGCCCGGTCCCCGACGTACATCCGCACCAGCCCTTTAGGAGCCATGACGGAGATTTCCACCGTCTCCGCGTAGGGGAGCTTGTAGACGGTTGGCGTCCCGGCCTTCACCACAAACTCCGTGTACCCGAACCCGCGCGCCGGATCCCGCAGAACGTGCGGCTCCGGCCCCACCAGCGTCAGCCCCAGCATCTCGTGGGGGACAAAAAACGGGAGGGCTCTAGCCTCTCCCGGTTGCCATGAGATGTAATGCTTGTCCGGAAACGTTATCCGCGTCTCCGTGTCGTTGCGATATGTTGGCATCCTCTGCCTCCTTTCAACAAACGAGGCGGCCTACTCCGGCCGCCTCCGTATGCCCACCAGGTTCAGCGCAGCGGCCATGCCGTCCTCCTTTGCCATATCGAAGGACTGCACGACCCTTCGCATCCCCGTCACGGGGATGGGCGCGACCCCCGACAGGCTGAACGCCTCAAGCGCCAGCCACGTCGCCCTGCGCTGGTCCTCCTCGTCGCTGTCCTCTTTGCTCAGGAGGTGGTACGCCTGACCAAGCTTCACGATCGGCGCCATGATCGCGCTGTACTGCGTCCCCTGATACTTGCCCCTCATGCTGTCGTAGAGGACCATCGCCTCCTTGCCCGCCAGCGGGATCGAGGCAATGGCCTGTTCCGTGAACGCCTCCAGAGCCCAGTTGCGCCCCTCCTCGTCATCGTCCTCATCGTCAGGGACCCCCTCGTTAGCTGCCTTCATCAGGATGGCCGTCACCGTCAGCGCCGTCAGGGTCATGAACGCCTTACCAAGCTTCCCGCCCCGGAGCTGCTGCACCAGGTCGTAGGCGGTCATGCCGAACGTCGAGGCCGCGTCGGAGGTGAAGATCATCGCCAGCCGGACAAAACCGTTCTGTCGCCACATCCGCGCGGTATCACGCGCGCTTGCGGGCTGCTGCGTCAGACGGACGGCCCGCTGCGCCTCCCGCACCGCGCCCTCGTACCCCAGCTTCTTCACGTTGGCGTCATAGGTCGCCTTCCAGCCGATCGCCGCCACCCAGCGGTCCACCATGGAGATCGGCTCCAGGAGCCAGTCCAGCCCCTGCTGCACCATGCGCTTGCCCCACTGCGGGTCCTCCCGAATCATCGCCAGAAGCGGGCTGCCGTTGCGCTCCCGCAGTTGCGGGTCCATCGTGTAAACCTCTTCCAGAAACCTCGACCCGCGGAGCAGGAAGTGCCCCAGGGCCACCAGTATCCGGTGCGGTCCCGCCGTGATGAGGAAGCGTGGGATGGAGGTCGTCTGCTTCAGAACCGTCGACAGGTTCCCCGCCAGGTAGGCGATGCTCATGTTCTTTGCTAGAGCGCTGGAAAGCCGGTCCAGTACGTTGTGCGCCAGCCGCGTGTCATCCATCACGTCGTCGTTGAAAAAGCTAACCAGCGTGTGCCACGCCTCGTCCCCGAAGCGCTCCTTAATCATCCTCCCCAGCGTCTTACCGCTCTTCGGGTCGCGGGTGAGCAGTGCCCCCGCAAGGTCGCGGGCTGTAACTGCCATCGCCGCCGCGTGCTCGTGGCGCGCTACGTCGGAGTGCCAGTTCTCCCAGAGCCCCAGGTGAATAGGCGTCTGGTTCTCAGCCTTCATCGCGACGCGCTTCTTCATGAACCCATCCTCGACGCGCCGAAGGACGTCTGCGTTCGACAGCCCGTTCAGCAACGCCTCATCGCTTTCGGCGTCGATCAGCCCCATGGACGACACGCGCTCCAGACGGTGGATTGAGGTGTAGTCCGTCTCCCGCTCCATGCCCTTCTGGTACGCCGCGATCATCCCGGCCTCGATGCGGTCCACGTTCCTGTTGTGGTCCTCCGCCACCAGCTCCGCCGCCCGCTTGTGCTCTTCGCTCAGGAGGCTGATCAGGTACGCTGTGTCGCCCGAGGCGTCGAGAGAGTTCTTGAAGTTGCCGTTCAGGATGGCCTGTGCCTTCTTCTCGTTGCGCAGTCCCATGTAGATTTCCTGAATCTCGCTCCAGGTGTAGTCCTTCCCGTTGTATGTGGTCGCGATTCGCGCGAAGTCGGACACCCGGAACCCCAGTTCCCGCAGCCCCGTCTCCACCCACTCCCGCCGCGCCTGAATGTGCCGCAACGATTCGTCTCGGGCTGCTGCCGTCATATCGACGAAGTACTTGACGAACGGTCCGTGATAACCCGTGCGCCCGTGGTCAAGCCAGTCGAAGAAGCGGTCCTTTGCCAGCGTCACGGCATAGGTCCAGTCTCTGGCCTTCGCCGCCTTACCACTCAACCCCTTGTACTGCTTCTTGAGGTCCTCCGGCCCGGTGACGACCTTTGGCAGGTCGGCCTTCCGCTTCTCCAGCGTGTCCCGCAGGTCGGTGTAGATCGTGTCCTTCCTTTCCGTGCGTTCAAGGTCCCATATCCTGTACTCCTCAGCGCCGCGGTCGTAGATCTGCTGCACCTGATCGTTCAGG
>NZ_CALHIQ010000174.1 GCF_938030725.1 uncultured Fretibacterium sp.
TGGGACTGACGGCCCGTGAGCAAGGGCGAACGGCAGCCGGAAGGCTCCCCGAAGGGGGGCGTAGCCCCATTTTAACGCTTAAGGAAGCGCTGAAGGATACCCTCCGTTTGATGTTCCTTGATCGCTTTCAACAACTTTTGAAGATTAATCAGCGCTTCCTTAGAGATCATCTTGATAAAAGCTTCTTGACTCCCGTCGCGCGGGTCGGCGGACCGCGCGACGTTTGAAGCGAAGGAGAGCTCACCGTTGAATTTTTCCGGTTCCGGCGCTAACTGGTTTTTGATCTTATCCCTGATCCTGGGCAGCGCTGCGCTGGCCTTCCTGGGGGATGTCCTTGGGTTCCGGTACGGGAAGCAGAGGATATCCATCTTCGGCCTGCGCCCCAAGTACACCAGCCGCCTGATCACCGCCATCACGGGCGGGGTCATCACCGTGATCGTCCTTGGAGTGCTCTCCGCGTTCTCCCAGGACGTGCGCACCGCCCTCTTCAGCATGAACTACATTCAACAGCAGCTCCTTGACCTGCGCTTACAGCTCAACCAGAGCCAGGAGATCGCCGACCAGGCCCAGGAGGCGCTCGCCGAACAGCAGGCGAGAATGCAGGTCACCACGGCGAGCCTGGACCTCGCCCGGCTGGACCTGGACTCCCTTCGCAACGATCGCCTGCTCCTGGAGCAGGAGAAGTCCGACCTGGCGGCATCCGTTCAGGGGCTGCGGGACGAATCGGAGCAGCTGAAGCAGGCGCTTCACACCATGCGCAGCGGATCGATCGCCCTGAGCGCCAACGTCCTTCTGGCTCAGGGGGCCTTTGAACCGGGCACGTCCGAGGAAGAGGCCCGAAAGGGGTTGGAGGACCTCAAACAGAGGGCCCGCGTCGCGGCCCAGGTGCGGATGTCGGAGCTCCTGCCGTCGACCCCGCGGAGCGTTTCCGTCACGTTTGATCCGGAGGAGGAGGCCTCCCTGCTGAAGCGGATTGAGGACGCGCCGGACCGCCTCTACGTCCGCGCCATCTCCCGCGAGAACGTGGCCTTCGGTGAGGAGGTGGGCGTGCGCTTTGAGGTGGGCAGGAGCCTCCTGCTCTATTCCGACGGCGACGTCATCTACCGACGGGTGTACAACGCTCAGGCTCAGGACTTTGACGCGGAGGAAGCGCTGCACAGCTTCCTGCGCGACCTGAAGGTGAGCGCAATCCACGAGGGCGTCCTTCCGGACCCGGCCACGAACAACGTCGGCACGCTTCGAGGCGAGGAGTTCTTCGACGCCGTGGAAACGTTGAGGTCGATCCACACGCCCGTCATCATCAACGGCCTGGCGTCGGGGGACATCCACACCGAGGGACCGGTCAACCTTCGGCTTTCCTTCCAGGAGTGAGCCGCGGCCCCAAGGACAATGCCCTCATGAGGGACGGAGGCCAATATGGAAGACTACCTTTTCTACGACAGCAAGCTTGCGGTGAACGCGCAGGAGCTCCAGAGCCTTTACCGTTACACGGAGTGGGGGCACAGCCGCTCCGTCGAGGGGATTCAGGCCATGATCGACGGGACGAGCCTCTGCTTCTCGGCCCGGCACGACGACAAGCTCGTGGGGTTCTGCCGGATCATCACGGATTTCGTCTACAGGGCGTCCCTGTGGGACGTCATCGTTCACCCCGCGCACCAGGGGCGGGGGCTGGGGGGCGCCCTGGCGGACTACGCTCTGACGCACCCGGCCATCCGGAACATCCCCATCATCATGGCCTACACCACCGGGTGGATGCGCTTCCTCAGGGGGCGGGGCTTTGAAACGCAGCGGGGCCTGATGATGCTCATGCGCTGCCCGATCGAATACTCCTGATCTTTCGGGTGCGCCCTGCACGAAAGTGTAATCTGAATTCAAACGGAGGCGATGGCCCGTGCGCTGCGCCGGTGGAAGCGTTGGAGGGCGGAGTGCGCTGCCCCTATGCATACTCGAAATATTAAAGGCCTACTCCGACGAGGAACACCCCCTCACGTCGGGGGAGATCATCAAAAAGCTCAAGGCCGACTACGGACTGAGCGCGGCGCGCAACGCAGTGGGGCGGAACCTCTCGCTGCTCTGCGAGCTGGGCTGGGACATCAGCACCTACGAGGAGAACGGCCGGGGCGCCTACCTGCGGAGCCGGGAGCTCTCGGACGTCGAACTGCGGGTGCTCATCGACAGCGTGCTGTCCTCCCGGTACATCCCGCAGGAGGACGCCCGAAACCTCATCGACAAGTTGGCCGGCCTGGCCAACCGCCACTTTCAGGGCCGGCTTGACCACGTCCACTCCCTGCCCCTCTGGCCCCACCACCGAAACGGGGCGTTCTTCGAGAACCTGGACCGCGTCGAGGCGGCCATCGAGGACAGAAGACGGCTCCGCTTCGTCCTGAACTCCGTCGGCGTCAATGGGGAGCTGGTCCCCCGCGGGAGTCGCCCCTACGTCGTCCACCCCTTCGCCATGGTCTGCACCAACGGCCAATACTACCTGATCGGCTGCTACGACGGCCGCGACAATCTCACTCACTACCGGATCGATCGCATGACGGACGTCGAGGTCCTGGACGAGCGCGCCCGCCCCATCTGGAGCCTGCCGGCCTATCGGGACAGGAGCTTCGACGCTGCGCTCTACGCCCAGGAGCACCACTTCATGTTCGGCGGGGAGCCCAGGACGGTGGTGCTGAAGATGTCCCGCTCCTGCGCGGGGGACGTGCTGGATGCCTTCGGGAACCGGGCCTCCATGACCCCGATCGACGACGACCTGATGAAGGTGCGCGTCACCGCCGCCCTTGAGGGGATGCGCTTCTTCGCCCTGCAGTTCGGCAACCACTGCGAGGTCGTCTCCCCGCGCAAGCTGCGGGAGCAGGTCATGGAGGACGTCAGGAGGATGGCCAAACGATACGGCCTCTGAGGCGGGCCTCGGTGCGCTGACCCGGCGTCCATCGGCTGACTTGCACCAATATCGGTGCGGGGTGTCCTGTATGCTCTTGACTAAACGATCGGGAGGTGATGACGGTGCTGTTTTACAAGATCGGAATGGAGAGCGACAGGGCCCTGGAGAGCAGCGAGCAGAAGATGAGGAAAACGCGGGCCAGGATCAAGGAGCGGACGACGGAGGCCAACGAGAAGACCAGGGAGGAGATGAACTTTTTCGTCTCGGAGATCCACGACCGAAAGGTCACCATCGGCGCGGCGACGTTCGCCGGGGTCAAGGTCCCGGGCCAGGAGGACCTCAAGAGGGGCCTTGAGCAGTTCTGCGAGAGGATCGACCTCCATGGGAAGGACGCCGCCTTCGAGGAGATCACAGTGGCGGAGTTCTCCAGGCTGCTGTACGGCGCCAATCGGAGGGACTACATCGAGGACGACGACGAGTACAAGTCCGACCTCAACATGGATTTCATCGACAGCTATCGCTCCAGCGGCCACAGCGAGTTGCTGATCCCGAAGCCGTTCGCGAAGCGGGAGGCCTTTGTGGAGGCAAGGCGCCTGCTCTGCAGCGCCTCCTTCAGGCCGGAGCTCGATCGAATTTTCGACGCCCGCGGCCCGAAACACTTCGTGGGGCACCCGGTCCATTACGTCGTGATGTCGGACGACCCAAAAATTCGCCAGTCCATGCGGGAGCTCCTGCTGGGGGCCCTGCTCCAGAGGGGGCGCCTGTTGGGCAGGCGGTACTGCGTCCTGACGCTGGACCCCAACCGGGGGTGCTGCGACGCGGAGCGGCTGCGCAATTTCTACGACTCGCAGAAGGGGTGTACCCTGGTGCTGTCCCTGACGGATATGGGTGCCGATGAGGACGAAGACCGCTCTTATGCCGACGCCTCCAGCGAGAACCTAGCGGTCGTCGCCTCCTGCCTTGCCGCGTTCCGCCGCAACACCCTCTCCCTCATCGAGATACGGCGGTCGGACGAGAAACTGTGCCGTCGTCTGATGGAGGAGCTCCCGGAGATCACGTTCGTCAAGCTGGAGGAGGAGGTCGTGTTCAACAGGGCGGCCAGGGGCTACCTGAGGCGGCTGGCCGGGGAAAACGGCGTCGAGAACTGCGACTCCCTCCTCAAGCGTCTGCCCGTGGCGGAGTCGGGTTACATCACCGCGGACCTCAACAAGACGTTCAACAAATGGTACGACGATTACCTCAGGACCGAGCTTCACGCCCAGTATCGGGACCTGTCCGCAGGAGTCGACGGGAGGAAGGCGAAGCCCAAGGGCGACGCCTACAGGGAGCTGATGGATATGGTCGGCCTTCGGGCGGTCAAGGAGATCATCCTTCAGGCCGTCCAGTTCCACAAGGCCCAGAAGCTGTTTGCGGACCGGGGAGTCAGCGCCCAAAGGCCGGCAATGCACATGGTCTTTGCCGGGAACCCTGGAACGGCCAAGACGACCGTCGCCCGCCTGATGGCCCGGATCATGAAGGACAACGGGCTGCTCGCGACGGGTGGCCTGGTGGAGGTCGGCCGGGCCGACCTGGTGGGCAAGTACGTGGGCTGGACCGCGCAGATCGTCAAGAAGAAGTTCAAGGAGGCCAGGGGATCGGTCCTCTTCATCGACGAGGCGTACTCCCTGCTGGATGAGCGCGAGGGGCTCTTCGGGGACGAGGCGATCAACACGATCGTCCAGGAGATGGAGAACGCCCGCGAGGACACGGTGGTGGTCTTTGCCGGGTATCCCGACCGCATGAAGGAGTTCGTGGAGCGCAATCCGGGCCTGAGGAGCCGCGTGGCCTTTCACGTCGATTTTCCCGACTACACGACGGAGGAGCTGCTGGATATCTTCGGCCTCATCCTGAAGGAGAAGGGCCGCAGGGCCGGGCCCGATACCCTGGAGCGTGCGCGGAGCCTGCTGGAGGGGGCGACGGCTGCTCCGGACTTCGGCAACGGCCGCTTCGTGCGAAACCTGGTGGAGCGGGCCGAGATGCGCCACGCCTCCCGCGTGCTGGCCCTTCCCCCGGACGCCGTCACGGACGAGTCGATCAGGACCTTCCTGCCAGAGGACCTGGAGCCTCCGGAGTGCGTCGGCAGGCCCACGGGGCGAAGGGTGGGCTTCGCGTGAGTTCCGCCGCTGCCGTTGACGGCGAAGGGGACGAGGGGTTGGAGGCCGGCGGGCCGTTTTTTTGAAGGAGGGGCTCTCTTGAGCGAAACGACGAGGACGGCGGTGACCGTCTACACGGATGGGGGCGCGTCGCCCAATCCGGGCCTTGGAGGGTGGGCCGCGGTGCTGCTGTCGCCATCTCACGGCGCGGAGCGCGAGATATCGGGCGCCGAGGAGGACACCACGAACAACCGCATGGAGCTCACCGCCGCCATAGAGGCGCTGAGGGCCCTGAAGCGCCCCTGTCGGGTGGACCTGCACACGGACTCCACCTACCTGCGCAACGCCTTTGAACGGGGATGGCTCGTGAAGTGGCGGAGGAACGGCTGGCGCACGGCGGCCAAAGAGCCCGTCCAGAATCGGGACCTGTGGGAGGAGCTGTGGGGCCTGGCTCAGACCCACGAGGTCCGCTGGCATTGGGTCAAGGGCCACGCGGCCGACCAGCGCAACAACCGCTGCGACGAGCTGGTGCGGGAGGCCAGGGAGCGCTTTCGGGCGGGCGCGGGGTCCGCTCCTTGACACCCCCTGAGCTGAAGGGCGGGGCAGCCTCTGCCGCGTCCGCCCGCCCTGGGCTCCGCATCCTGCGCCGTCTTGGGGCGTTGGCGCTCCACGCCCTCTGGCCCGTGAGCTGCCCCGTCTGCGGAAGGCTGGGGGAGGTGCTCTGCTCCGGGTGCCGCGACGCCCTGTTCCGTCCGCTCCTGCCGCGCTGCCTGTACTGCGGGGCACCCAGCCCCTGCAAGAGGCACGCCAACGCCCCTCTGATC
>NZ_CALHIQ010000175.1 GCF_938030725.1 uncultured Fretibacterium sp.
GGGCTGCCCTCCCTGGGCCGCGTTCGCAGGGCCACGTGGTGAGGGGCGTGGCCGGGGGTCGGGAGGACCTCGATCAGGCCGCCCGGGTCCTCCGAAAGGAGCGGGGCGGCCAGCGGCTCCGGCTCCCCGTAGGCCAAAGCCACGTCCCCCAGCGTCCTCACCGAGGCGCTCCACAGCCGGTCCGGCCTCCGCAGGTGGGCGAAGGCGCGGGGATGGGCCAGCACGCCGGCATGAGGCCACCGTCGGCAGAAGGCGCCAACGCCCCCCGCGTGGTCCAGGTGGATGTGGGTCAGCAGCACGAGGTCCACGTCCTCCGTCAGGTGCTCCAGCGCCCCGTTCAGGAGGGGAATCGTGTTCGCCGGGCCGGGGTCGACGACGACGCGCCGCCCCAGGGCGTCCACGAAGAACCAGGAGGCGATGAACTGCCGGAAGCCCGGCATCCCCTGAGGCAGGTCGATCAGGAACAGCCCCTCGCCGAAGTCGAGGGTCGCGCCCGCCGCCGCGGTCATTTTTCTATCCTGACGATCATGTTGCGGTAGGCGTAGTTTTTGAGGTCCCGAATCTCGTCGTTGTTCATCCGGATGCAGCCCTCGGAGGCCATGGTCCCCAGGGAGTCCGGAGCGTGGGTGCCGTGGATGCCGATGCCCTTCCAGCCTCCCGTGTCCAGCCGGATGAACCAGGGGCCGTAAGCCCCCGCGATCTCGCCCTTGCCGTCGCCGAAGTCGTGCTTCCAGGCCGAGGCGTTTTCGATGGACAGGACGCGGAACTGCCCCTCCGGCGTGCGGTTGTCCCCAACGCGGCGCTTGTTTCCGGGGTTCTTGCCAATCGCGACGTTGTAAGTCTTCACCAGGTCCCGCCCCCGATAGAGGGACAGCCGGTACTGCCCCTTGTTGATGAGAATCCAGTACTTCCCCGCGCCGCGGGGCGGCCGCAGGGCGCTGGGGGTCGGTGTCGGCTCCGTCATTTGGGGAGTTTCGTCCTCCGGCTCCTCCACCTCCGGCAGGACGGCCAACGGCTCCGAACTCGCGGCGCCGAGTGCCTCGTCCACAATGAGGGCGGGGACGTCCGGAGAACCCAGAGGAGCGCTCAGGGGAACCTCCGCCTCAGGGGCGGGCACGGGCCCGCTGCGGAGAAACTCCATCCCCAGGACGACGACTGCCGACGCTGCACCGCAGAACACGATGAGCCGCATCAGCGGATGCATCCGACGCCGCGCCACCCAGCGGCCCTGCCCCTTGTCGATCCACGTGGTCCGCAGCGTCAAGAGGTCCTTTATAAACTCCAGAAAAGCGTTCATTTCCATCCCCTGATCGTTTGAAATGTCAGCGCCCAAAAGCGGCGGCCCGCCGCCGGTCGGACCTCAGAAGTATACCGCATCCGTCCCCGAAGTCCACGGGCAAAAAGCGGGCCGGGCGGCCGCGAACGGGTCACTCGAAGGAGTCCGAGTGGAGGTCCTGGGGGGCGTCGCCCCTCTCGGTCAGGGCCTGCTCCACCGAGGACAGCCGGGCCCGCTCGCCGAAGATCAGGAGCGTGTCCCCCGCTTCGAGCTGCGTGCCGCCCTTGGGGATGAGGAAGCGGGAACCGCGGTTGATCAGGAGGATCGTCACGCCCTCCGGGAACTTCAGCTCACTCACCGTGCTGCCGATGACCGCCGCGTCCGGCAGGATGTCCACCTCCCGCGTCTCGTCGCTGCCGCTGCCGGGGGTGCGGTCGAAGGAGAGGGGGTAGGAGGGGGCGACCCGGACCGTCGCGTCCAGCCCCAGCCACCGGGCGACCGTCGCCAGGGTCTTGCCCTGCAAGATGACGGAGGTCAGCACGACGAAGAAGATCAGGTTGAACATGAAGCGCGCCTGGGGGTGCCCCTCCGTCAGAGGGTACGTGGCCAGGATGATGGGCACGGCCCCCCTCAGGCCCGTCCAACTGACGAAGAGCTTCTCCCGAAAGCTGCTGTCGCTGAGGGCGGAGCACAGGAACACCGCTGCCGGCCGGGCGACGAACATCAAGAAGGCCGACACCAGGAGCCCCAGCCCGATGACGGACCGGTTGATCAGCTCCACGGGGTTGACCAGGAGCCCCAGCACCAGGAACATCACGATCTGCATCAGCCAGGCGAAGCCCTCGTGGAAGCGCTGCAGGCTGTACTTGTAGAGGAAGTCCTGCCCTCCCATCACGATGCCGCAGACGTAGACGGCCAGGTAGCCGTTGCCGTTCACGCTGTTGGCCAGGCCGAAGGTGAAGAGCACGATGCTGATGCCCCACACGGGGTAAAGGGCCTCGTTCTCCACCCGCAGCCGTTCGATCATCGTGCAGGAAAGGCGCCCCATCATCCAGCCCACGGCGCCGCCCGCCACCATCTGCACCACGAAGTTCGCGGCCAGTTGGGCGACGGGGACGCTGTCGCTGGTCAGCCACTTCAGAGCGGTGATGGTGAGGAACACGGCCATGGGGTCGTTGCTGCCGGACTCAAACTCCAAAAGCGGCTTGAGCTTCCCCTTCACCCCGACCTTCTGGGTCCTCAGGATGGAGAACACCGCGGCCGCGTCCGTCGAGGAGATGATCGCCCCCAGCAGGAAGGCGTCCTTGAAGGAGAAGCGGGGCAGGCAGGCCAGGGGCAGGGCCATGAAGAGCGCCGTCAGGAACACGCCGAGCGTCGAGAGCACCAGCCCCTGCTGCACGATGGGGCGCACGTCGTCCCACTGCGTGTCGAATCCGCCGGAGAACAGGATGAAGGCCAGGGCGAAGGTGCCGATGGAGTTCGTCGTCACCGCGTCGTCAAACTGCAGCCCCCCCGGCCCGTTCTCCCCCGCCAGCATGCCGATGGCCAGGAACAGGATGAGCCCCGGCATCTTGATGCGCTCCGAGAGCGTGCCCGCAACGAGGCTCAGGAAGAAGAGAAGCCCCGCCACGAGGAAGGGGTCCACGTACTCCAGCAATCAAAACACTCCTTTCGTCCCAACCGCTCCCGCCGTTTCGGCAGGGGCCTGAACGTCCTTCGCCGTGCCCTGGTCCAACGCCTCGTTCAGGCTCCCCATGCGATAGCCCGCGAGGTCCAGCGTCACGTAGCGGAACCCGGCCGCCCTCAGGGCCTCCGTCACGGCCTCCCGCCGCGCCAGGACGCGGGGAAGGTCCTCGCACTCCGCCTCGACGCGCGCCAGGTCGCCGTGAGCCCGCACGCGGAACTGCGCCGCGGGGGGCAGGATGCCCGCCAAAAAGCGCTCCGCGGCCTCCACGCGCCTCAGCGCCTCCGCCGTCACCGGCTCCCCGTAGGGGATTCGGGAGGCCAGGCAGGCGCGCGCGGGCTTGTTCCACGTGAAGAGCCCCATCGCCCTCGCGGCGGCGCGGACCTCCGCCTTCGTTATCCCCGCCTCCAACATGGGGCTCCGCACGGAGCTGAACTCTGCAAGCGCCTTCATCCCCGGACGATAGTCCCTGAGGTCGTCCGCGTTCGCCCCGTCCAGCACCCAGGGGATGCCGCGCTCCGCGGCCCAGCGGACGACGGCCTCGAGGCGCATCCTCTTGCAGAGGTAGCACCGGTCCCGCGGGTTGGCGACGAAGCCCGCGTCCTCCAGCTCGTCCATTGGAAGCACCTCGTGTCGGATGCCCACCTGCGCGGCCAGCCGCCCGGCGTCGGCCCGCTCGTCGGCGGACAGGAGCGGGGACTCGATCGTCACGGCCACGGCGCGCCGGCCCAGCGCCTCGTGGGCCAGCACCGCGAGGAGCGAGCTGTCCACGCCGCCCGACAGCGCCACAGCGACGTCGCCCATCGCCTCCAGAAGCCGGCGAACTTCAAGCAGCCGCTCCTCCACCTCGGATTCCAGGTCCGTCCCCTCCATTCGTCGTTTGAAACATATCCTTTACCATAAAAAAACGCCCGCACAAAATCAACCGCCAAGACACGGAATAAGGACAAAAGGCGTGGGCGGAGGCCGATCGGCTTCGTGCCGCTCCGTGCCTCCCTAAACGCCGTCAGGCTTGATATAATGTTGAGATCATTTCGAGCGGCCCGGCGCCGCACGTCAGGAAAGAGGTTTTTTTGAATGCAGCATCGAACTGGACGCGAGCTTCGAGAGATGTTTCTGAAGTTCTGGGAGGAGAAGGGCTCGCACCGCTGCCCCAGCTTCTCCCTGATCCCGGACGACCCCTCCCTGCTCTTCACCATCGCGGGCATGGTGCCCCTGAAGCCCTACTACCTGGGCATCCGACAGCCGCCGTACCCCCGCATCGCCACCAGCCAGAAGTGCGTGCGCACAAACGACATCGAGAACGTGGGGCGCACCGCGCGGCACCACACCTTCTTCGAGATGCTGGGGAACTTCTCCTGGGGAAGCTACTTCAAGAAGGAGGCCATCACCTGGGCCTGGGAGTTCCTGACGGATCGGATCGGCCTCGACCCCAGCCGCCTCTACACCACCATCTACCAGGACGACGAGGAGTCCTGGGAGGTGTGGCACCGCCAGGCGGGCCTGCCGGAGGACCGCATCCTCCGCTTCGGCCAGGACAACAACTACTGGTTCATGGGGGACACGGGGCCGTGCGGCCCCTGCTCCGAGATCTACTACGACCGGGGCCCGGCCTACGGCTGCGGCAAGCCGAGCTGCGGCGTGGGCTGCGACTGTGACCGTTACCTTGAGATCTGGAACCTGGTGTTCACCCAGTTCGACCGGCAGAAGGACGGAAGCCTGCCGAACCTGCCCCACAAGAACATCGACACCGGCATGGGGCTGGAACGGCTGGCCTCCCTGGTGCAGGGCGTGGACACGGACTACGAGACGGACCTCTTCACGCCGCTGATCCGGCACACCTGTGCGCGCGCCGGCATCCAATACGGCCAGGGCGGCCGAAGCGACATGGCCGTGCGCGTCATCGCGGACCACGTCCGGTCCGTGGCCTTCATGCTGGCGGACGGCGTGCTGCCCGCCAACGACGGCCCGGGCTACGTGCTGCGCCGGCTGCTGCGCCGAGCCGTGCGCTTCGGACGGCTCCTGGGGTTCGAGGGGGCCTTCCTGTGCGAGTACATGCCCATCCTGATCGACCTGATGGGCGACCCCTACCGCGAGCTCATCGATCAGCGTCCCACCATCGAACAGATCATCACCGTGGAGGAGGAGCGCTTTCAGAGGACCCTCCAGCAGGGCACCGACCTCTTCGAGGCCGAGACGGCCCGCCTGGCCGCGGCGGGGCGCAGGGAGGTTCCGGGGGAGGTGGTCTTCACGCTCTACGACACCTACGGTTTCCCGCCGGAGCTGACGCGGGAGATGGCGGACGAGCAGGGCTTCGCCGTGGACGAAGCGGGCTTCAAGGCCGCCATGCAGCAGCAGCGGGACCGGGCCAGGGCCTCCAGCAAGCAGAAGAAGAGCGCCCTCGCCGGCGACGTCTACACGGAGCTGGAGAACGAGGGGGGTGCGACGCGCTTCACGGGCTACGCCTCCGCCATGGGCGCGGGGAAGGTGACGGCCATCCTGACGAAGGAGGGCCGAAGGGACCACATCGAGGGCAACGTGGAGTTTGAGCTCGTGCTGGACGAGACGCCCTTCTACGCGGAGCGCGGCGGCGAGGTGGGCGACACGGGGACCATCCGGGACGGAGAGACGACCCTGGAGGTCCTGAACACCGTGCCCCACGGCGGGGTCATCGTCCACCACGTGAGGATGACGGAGGGCTCCGTCCGCGTCGGGGACGACGTGACGGCCGAGGCGGACGAAGCGCGCCGACAGGCCATCCGCCGCAACCACACCGGAACGCACCTGCTGCACGAGGCGTTGGGCCGCGTGCTGGGCCGCCACGTCCGCCAGGCGGGCTCCCTGGTGACGGATCGCTTCCTGCGCTTCGACTTCACGCACCACACGCCCATGACGGACGGGCAGATCGAGGAGGTCGAGCGCATCGTCAACGAGGAGATCCTGCGGAACGTCCCCCTCTCCACGGCGGAGCACACGCTGGATGAGGCGCGGGAGCTGGGGGCGAAGGCGCTGTTCGACGAGAAGTACGGCGACGTCGTGCGCGTGGTGACGGTGCCGGACTTCTCCATGGAGCTCTGCGGCGGCCTGCACGTGCGGGCAACGGGCGACATCGGCAGCTTCAAGGTCCTGCGCGAGGAGAGCATCGGCTCCGGGACGCGACGCATCCTGGCGGTGACGGGGATGGAGGTCGTGGAGCTGATGCAGGTGCTCTTCGGCCTGCGCCGCCGCCTGATGGGCATCCTCTCCGCGGACGAGGAGGGGCTGGAGGCGAAGGCCAAAGACCTGGCAGAGGAGCTGCGTGCCCTCCAGAAGCGGGCCCAGGAGCGGGCGCGCCACGAGATGACAGACAACGTGGATCGGTTCGTGGAGCGGCGCCGCGTGGGCGGCGCAGTGCTGCACATCGGCAGGTTTTCGGACGTCAAGCCGGACGTCCTGCGCGACGTCGGGGACCGGGTGAAGGCGGGGCCGGACCCGTCGGTGGCCCTCCTGGCTTCCGTGGACGGGAACGGGACCTGCACGCTCATCGTGATGGCGGACGACCGGGCCGTGAAGCTCGGGGCCAACGCGGGCGCCATCGTGCGCGAGGCCTCGGCCGTCCTGGGCGGCAAGGGCGGCGGCAGGCCCTCCACGGCCCAGGGCGGCGGACGGGATGGGGAAAAGCTCGATGAGGCCCTGGAGCGCGCGGCGGAGGTCCTGAAGGGGCAGTTGGGGGCATGACGGAGGCTCAACCCGGGCGCGTGCTGGCGCTGGACGTAGGCAGCGCCCGCGTCGGCGCGGCCATCAGCGATCCCATGCGCCTCATCGCCCAGGGGCTGGCCGTCTGGCCCGTGGTGGACAGGGACGGAGGCTGGCGGCGAAAGTTCGAGGCCTGCCTCGTGCAGTACGCCCCGACGCTGGTCCTGGTGGGAATGCCCACGCGCACGGACGGCACGAGGGGGCCGGAGGCGGAGAGGGTGGCGAAGCTCGTCGACCTCCTCCGCGCCGGCCACCCGGACCTGGCGTTCGACACGTGGGACGAGCGCTTCACCACCGTCATAGCCCACCGGGCGATGATCGAGGGCGGCGTCTCCCGCAGCGGTCGGCGTCAGCGGGTGGACAAGATCGCCGCCGTCCTGATCCTGGAGAGCTGGCTCGCGCGGCAGGCCGCCCCATGACGCCCCGT
>NZ_CALHIQ010000176.1 GCF_938030725.1 uncultured Fretibacterium sp.
GGACGGCCCGCCACGGTGCCACCTTCACCTCGCGCGTCAGGTCACAGCCGCTGACGCTGAAGACGGGGTGCGGCGCAAGGTGCAGGTTCACGTAGACGTCCCCTCCCCCCGCCGCCTTGCCCGGGAGGCGGATCTGCGCCCCATCTGTGACGCCCTTTGGAAGGCGCACGTTGATCTCGCGGCGCTCGCCCCCCGGTGAGGTCATCACCATCGTGTGCGTGCCACCGCGGACGACCTCCTCCAGCGGGAGCTCCAGGTCCACCTCACTGTCGCGCCGGACCGGCGAATAGCCCCCGGCAGAGCTGAAGTTTCCTCCTCCTGCTCCGCCGAAGAGGTCCGAGAGGCCACCGCCGAAGAGCGTCTTGAAGAAGTCGCTGAAGCCGCCCGCGTCGCCGCCGAAATCCACGCGGAACCCGCCACCCGAACCGCCGCCCTGCCAGCCAGGAGGCGGCGTGAAGTCCTGCCCCGCCTGCCAGTTCATGCCAAGCGTGTCGTACTTCTGACGCTTTTCCGGGTCCTTCAGCACCTCGTAGGCCTCGTTGACCTCCTTGTAGCGCTGCTCGGCGTCCTTTTCCTTAGAAACGTCCGGGTGGTACTTCTTCGCCAGCTTCCGGTACGCCTTGCGGATCTCGTCCGCAGATGCGGTGCGAGGCACGCCTAAGATCTCGTAATAGTCTTTATACTGAACGGCCATAGCTTACCAGCCCCTTTGACCAATATTAACCTTACTGAGAGAGTATAGCATCGCGCTCGGGCGTCGTAAATAACGAAAACTACGGACGTCGGGCGGCTCGGGGTTAAGAGAGGGCTGGCCCGCAGCGGAGTCGGAAGCGACGAAAAGGGCGAGCGAAGGAACGGGTGAACCCATCCCCTCGTTCGCCGCGTCGAGCTTGCCGCGATCGGCCTGCGGCTCAGTTGAAGAGCTTTTTGACCTTCTCGAAGAAGCCCGACTCTCCCGTACCGACGGGGGCCTGCATCTCCTCCGCCAGCTGCGTGAGGAGCTCCCTCTGGCGGTCGGTGAGCTTCGTCGGAACGTCGATGAAGACGTGGGCGTAGAGGTCGCCCCGCGACTTGGGCCGGTTCAGCCGCGGCATTCCCTTGCCCCGCACCTTCAGCACCTGGCCGTGGGCCGTGCCCGGAGGGACGGCGATCTTCTCCGCCCCATCAATCAGGGTTTCGATCTTCGTCTCCGCGCCCAGCACAGCCTGTGGGTAGGTCAGGACGAGGCGCGCGTGCAGGTCGGCGCCGTCGCGCTCGAACTGCTCGCTCGGCGCGACGTCCACGGCCAGATAGAGGTCCCCCGCCGGGCCTCCCTTCGTCCCTGCGTCCCCCGCACCGGGGATGCGAAGGCGCGTGCCCCGCTCCACCCCGGCCGGGATCTTGACCTCCAGCTTGCGCTTCTTCCGAACCTGTCCGTGGCCGCCGCAGTCGGCGCACTTGTCGTGGATGACCTTGCCCGAACCACCACAGTTGGGACAGGCAGCGATGGTCATGAACTCTCCGAAGATCGAGCGCTGCACCTGCTGCACCTGTCCGCGGCCTCCGCAGACCGGACAGGATTCGGGCTTCGTGCCGGGCTTTGCCCCCGTGCCGTCGCACGTTTCGCACCGCTCCCAGCGGGGGACCTCGACCTCCCGCGCCACGCCCTGCGCCGCCTCAAGCAGCGTGACGCGCAGCACCATCTCGAGATCGCCGCCCCGGCGTGGGGCATCGGGGTCGCTGGCGCGCCGCCCCATGCCGCCGCCGAACACCTGGGAGAAGAGGTCCCCAAAGAGGTCGCCAAAGTCCATGCCGTTCATGCCGCCGAAGGGGCCGGAGCCGTCCGCGGTGCCGAACTGGTCGTAGCGCGCCCGCTTCTCCTCGTCGCCCAGCACGGAGTAGGCCGCGTTGATCTTCTTGAACTTCTCCTCCGCCTCCTTGTCGCCAGGGTGCGTGTCCGGATGGTACTTCCGCACGAGCTGACGGTAGGCCTTCTTTATGTCCGCCTGAGTCGCGTCCCTGGGGACCTCAAGGATCCGGTACAAATCTTCCACTTGAACAGACACCCCACTGCCGGGGAAAACGTCCCCCTCCGAGAATTTAAAAGGGGCGGCGGGTCTTCTGCCGTCCGCCGTCCCTCAAAGATTATAACTTATTTCAGTGTGCGTTCTGCGGAGCTCAGGCTAAGCGTTGCCCTTGTCGCTGAACTCGGCGTCCACCGTCTCGCCGTCGGCCCCGGCCCCTGCACCGGCGGCGCCTGCAGCCTCCTCCGAGGCCGACGCCTCTTCCGCACCGGCGCCCGCGGCCTGGTAGAGGCGCGTGGAGAACGCCTGCACCGTCCCCTCCAGGGCCTCCTTGGCGCGTGCCATGGCCGCCTCGTCCTTCTTCTCAATCGCCTGCTTCAGGTCGTCTATCTGGGAGTTCAGCTTGCCCTTCTCCTCGGCGGTCATCTTGTCGCCGTAGTCGTTGATGAGCTTTTCCGCCCCGAAGACCGCGGCGTCCGCCTCGTTGCGGACCTCAGCGGCGCTGCGCTTCTTCGCGTCCTCGTCCGCGTGGGTTTCGGCGTCGTTCTTCATGCGCTCGATCTCCTCCTTGGACAGGTTGGAGGACTGGATCGTGATCTTCTGGGACTTGCCAGTGCCCTTGTCCTTCGCGGAGACGTTCAGGATGCCGTTGACGTCGATGTTGAACGTGACCTCGATCTGAGGGATGCCCCGGGGTGCGGGGGGGATGCCGTCCAGCACGAACTGGCCCAGCTTCACGTTGTCCGCCGCCATGGAGCGCTCGCCCTGAAGCACCATGATCTCCACCTGGGCCTGATTGTTGGCCGCCGTCGTGAAGACCTGGCTCTTGGAAACAGGGATGGCCGTGTTGCGCTCGATGACCTTCGTGAAGACGCCGCCCAGCGTTTCCAGCCCCAGGGACAGGGGCGTCACGTCCACCAGGACGATGTCCTTGTGGTCCCCCGTCAGGATGGAGCCCTGAATGGCCGCGCCGGCCGCGACGCACTCGTCGGGGTTGATGCCCTTCGTGGGCTCCTTGCCCATGATCTCCACGATCTTCTTCTGCACCATGGGCATACGGGTGGAGCCCCCCACCAGCAGGACCTTGTCGACCTTCGACGGGTCGAGGCCGGAGTCGCTGAGGGCCCGCTGCGTGGGGACGGCCGTGCGGTCCAGAAGGTCCGCCGTCATCTCCTCGAACTTCGCCCGGGTCAGCTTCATCTCCATGTGCTTGGGGCCCGTCTGGGTGGCCGTGATGAACGGCAGGGAGATCGTGGTCTCCGTCATGTTGGAGAGCTCGATCTTCGCCTTCTCGGCCGCCTCGCGCAGGCGCTGCATGGCCATACTGTCGTTCTTCAGGTCGACGCCCTCCGTCTTCTTGAACTCGCTCACCATCCAGTCCACGATGCGGTTGTCCCAGTCGTCGCCGCCAAGGCGGTTGTCCCCCGCCGTGGCCAGCACCTCGAACACCCCCTCGCCGACGTCCAGGATGGAAACGTCGAAGGTGCCGCCGCCCAGGTCGAACACCAGAATCTTGTGCTCCTCCTTGCGGTTCTCGCCGTAGGCCAGGCAGGCCGCCGTGGGCTCGTTGATGATGCGGAGCACCTCAAGGCCCGCGATGGTCCCCGCGTCCTTCGTCGCCTGGCGCTGCGCGTCCGTGAAGTAGGCTGGCACCGTGATGACGGCCTGAGTCACCTTCTCTCCCAGGTAGTCCTCGGCGTCCCTCTTCAGCTTCTGAAGGATCATCGCGGAGATCTCCTGCGGCGTGTACTTCTTACCGTCGATCTCCACGTGGTAGTCGTGCCCCATCTCGCGCTTGATCGACATGATGGTGCGGTCCGCGTTCACGATGGCCTGCCGCTTGGCCAACTGCCCCACCAGGCGCTCGCCATCCTTCGTGAAGGCCACCACGGACGGCGTCGTCCGCGCCCCTTCGTTGTTGGGGATGATCGTCGTCTGATCTCCCTCCTGGACCGCAATGCAGCTGTTCGTCGTTCCAAGGTCAATTCCAACCACTTTCGACATAACGTTTTCCTCCTGTATGCAAATCTATAATCGTTCCTAAAGATAAGGGACCCTTAAACGATCCCGTTGAACCCATTGAAAAACAGCCGTTCTCTCAACGGGGCCGGCGACCCTATTCCGCCTTGCCCACCAGGACCCGCGCGGGCCGCAGGATCCGGTCCTTCGTCCGATACCCCCGGAGCTGCTCGTCGACGACCGCACCATCCTCCTCCGCGTCCTCCACGGGGACGGCTCCGACCGCCTCGTGGAGCGTCGGGTCAAAGCGCTCGCCCTTCGCCGGGATGACGCTGACGCCCGACTCCTCCAGGACGGACAGGAACTGGCGGCTCACCATCTTCACCCCCGCCAGGATGTCCTTCGCGCTGCCGTCCTCCGGGACGGAGAGCGCCCGGTCCAGGTTGTCCAGCACGGGCAGAAGAGAAACGATCAGGTCCTCCGTTGCGCGTCGGCGCAGGTCCTGACGCTCGCGCATCGCGCGCTGACGGTAGTTGTAAAAGTCCGCCCGGGCTGCCGCCAGCTCTTGCTCCAGCTCTGCGACGCGCTTTTCCGCGCCCTCGTCCGGTTCCTCCGCCGGCTGTGGGGCCGCCTCCTCCTTTTTCTCCTTCTCTTCAGGTTCCGGTGACTCCTCCACGAGAACGCCGTCCTCGCCGATGGAGTACTCCTTGACGGGCCGGCTCATCGCCTCCGCCTCTGAATCCCCCAAGGCATCCTCCGGTTCGGGTATCAGGTAGTCCTCCTTTAATCGATCCTCCGTCATAGCACTCATCTCCCGCCCGGCCGCCCGGTCGTTCTTGGCGTTCCGGAATATTCTCGTCGGCAGGCCCTTACGTCCCGCGCGCTTATTTTTTTTCCTGTGCATTCAGCGCATCTTCCTTCCGCAGCCCTCCGCGTCCTTCAGGCTCTCCCACCTCGTCGTCCAGCGCGTCCGCGACGGCTTCCAGAACGCTGATGGAGCGTTCGTAGTCCATCCGCAGCGGGCCGATCAGGCCCAGGACCGCCTTCTGCTGGCAGGCCCGCGCCGGGATCAGGATCATGGCGCTCTCCTGCATCCCGTCCGTTTCGTTCTCGTCGCCGAGGGATACCCGCAGGTCCGAGGCCTGGCGGCACTGTTCCACCATGCTCGCCAGCGGCTTCTCCTGCTCCAGGAGCGTCAGAACGGCCTGCAGCCGCGAGAGCGCCTGGAAGTGGGGCAGGCTCAGGATGTGCTTCGCGCCGCTGCTGAAGAAGCGGTAGTTCTGTTCCGTCAAAAACCTGTCCACGTCGCTGATGGCCGCGCGGCAGGCCGTTTCGGCCTCCTCGAGCCCCCCCAGCACGTACTGGTACAACACGTCATGCACCTCGCTCCAGGAGTGTTCGCAGGCGATGGTGTTGATCCGGCGGCTGAGCTCCTCCAGGAGCCCCGGCTCCACCTCGCAGGGGAGGGTGAACTCCGTGTGGTGCACCAACCCGCCCTTCAAAACGATCAGGGCCAGGACGTTCGTCCCTCCCAGCGGCATCAGGTCGATGTGCCAGATCTCCATGCTGTCCAGCCCGGAGACCGCTGCCACCGCCACGCAGTTCGTGAGGCGCGAGAGAAGGTTCGTGACGTAGTTCAGGAGGTCCTCGATGCCGCTCCGCCGTCCCATGAGCTCCCGCCGCCAGGCTTCGGCCCCGAGGGAAGAACGGCTGCGGGCTCTGGCGGTGACGGAATCCACGTAGACGCGGTAGGCCTTGGCCGTGGGCAACCGTCCGGAGGACGTGTGGGGCTGGTAGAAATACCCCATCTCCTCGAGGTCGGCCATCTCGTTGCGGATCGTGGCAGGGCTCAGCCCCTTGATGTACTTCTTCGTGATGGTACGCGACCCGGCGGGCTCCCCCGTCTTGATGTACTCGTACACCACCGCCAGGATAATGCTGAGCTGCCTCTCCGTCATCGGCCTCGCCTCCGTTTCGTATCCTTGATTAGCACTCTTAATCAGTGAGTGCCAACAGATCGATAACATGGATAAGATTAGCAACTGGGCCTCTAAATGTCAATACAAGTCAGACCCTATAAATTACGGATTTTGTGCGCCTGACGTAAGCCGCCATAACGTTGAGCCTCGCCTCGGCGCCTGTCCCCGTCCCGCCTCGTTCCAGTATAATGGAGCGGTCACTGGAAGGAGGTCTTGCGAACCATGGACCCGACACTGAAGGCGGCGCTCCTGATGAACGCCGCGCACGCGCCGCTCCCGGCATTCCGGAAGCTGTGCGGGAAGTATGCCCCGGAGGACCTGAAGCGGGAGGAGCTCTGGGATGCGTTCAACCTGACGCCGTCCGTTCAGAAAAACCTGTCGCGCCTCCTGCGCGGGGGGGACTGGCCCGAACGGGAGGAGGAACGCGCGGCACGGTTCGGCGCGCGCTTTCTGACCGTGGACGACCCGGACTGCCCGGCGCGGCTTCGGGACCTGAGCCAGCCGCCCATCGGGCTCTACGTCAAGGGGAAGCTGAACGTCACGCTCCCCTCCGTCGCCGTCGTGGGGACGCGGCGGTGCAGCGCCTACGGCAAGACCGTGGCGGAGGCCATCGGCCGCGCGCTGGCCAGAGGGGGCCTCATGGTGGTGAGCGGCGGCGCCCGCGGCATCGACGCTGCGGGACACAGGGGGTGTCTGGCCGAGGGCGGCGTCACGGTCGCGGTGCTGGGCACGGGAATCGACCGGGTCTACCCGATGGAGCACAAGGAGCTCTTCGCACGGATCGCGGAAACGGGGGCCCTGATCTCCGAATACCCCATGGGGACGGAGGGCGCGGCCTGGCACTTCCCGGAGCGCAACCGCCTCATCGTGGGGATGACGGGCCGCACGGTGGTCGTGGAGTCGCCGGAGGACGGCGGGGCGATGATCAGCGCCCGCCTGGCGCTGGACCTGGGGCGCGAGGTCTGGTGCGTGCCGGGGCGCATCACGGAGGACGTGTGCCGGGGGACCAACCGCCTCCTGCGCGACGGCGCCGAGCCCCTGGTGGACGTGGACGAGTTCGTCCACTGCACGACGGGACGCTACGGACAGTTGGTGCTGGACCTGGACGAGCCCGCCGCCAGGTCGCAGCCGCCCCTCTCCACGGACGAGAAGGTCGTGCTGGCCCTGTTGCAGCGCCAGGGCGGGCGCACGATGGACGAGCTCCTGGCCGAGAGCGGTCTGGACCTCGTGACGCTCCAGACCTGCATGATGACCCTATCCGCCAACGGGCTGGCCGTCGTCAGCGGACCGGGGCGATTCTCCGCCGGCGTCTGACGGGCCAGGGCGGTGCCATCGAGAAATTTGCGGGGCACATTTCGAGCGCAAAACCACGATCAATGGCAAGGGGCCCGGCAAAACGCCTGGGCCCCTTCTTATCCCTTCCGGCGTCTGGACTTCGCGTCGGGCCCCCGTTTTGGCTCAGGGGCCGGCGCAGCCTGCCAATCGAAGTGATCGCCGAGGTAGAACTTGCGGGCCATGGGGTTCTCCGCCACCTCGGACGGCGTGCCCTCGAGGAATATCTTCCCCTCGTGGATCAGGTAGGTCCGATCCGTGATGGAGAGGGTTTCGCGCACGTTGTGGTCCGTGATGAGGACGCCGTACCCGCTCTCCTTCAGACGGTGGATCATCCCCTGGATGTCGTTCACGGCGATGGGGTCGATGCCGCTGAAGGGCTCGTCCAGCAGGATGAAGCGCGGCGAGAGCGTCAAGGCACGGGCGATCTCCACGCGACGCCGCTCTCCGCCCGACAGGGCGTAGCCCTTCGTGTCCGCGATGTGCGCGATGCCGAACCGCTCCAGGAGCCCATCCGTCCCTGCCCTGGACTGCCGCGTTTCCTCCCACACCAGGTCGATGTTCTCCCGCACCGTGAGGCTCCGGAACACCGAAGGCTCCTGGGGCAGGTAGCCGATGCCGGCGCGCGCCCTGGCGTAGACCGGCAGGCCGGTCACGTCGCGCTCTCCGATAAAGACGTGCCCTGCGTCGGGGCGGACCAGCCCGACGATCATGTAGAAGGACGTGGTCTTTCCCGCGCCGTTGGGGCCGAGAAGCCCCACCACCTCGCCGGGGCGCACCCGGACGCTGACGTCCGACACCACGAGCCGGCCACCGTACCCCTTGCGGATTCCCCTGGCGGTCAGCTCCTCCGCTGCGCCGCCCTGTTCCTTCCCCGCCTTGTCGGGATTCACTTTCTGCGCTCCCGTTTGAGGTCGATGGTGATCTCCGCACGGTCCGCGCTCACCGTGCCCGACTCGCTCCGGGTGATGCCGCCCAGGGCCTCCACGCGGTTCTGGTCCGGAAAGTAGACGATGGAGTCGGACCTCAGGGTGCGCCCCCCCTGCACGGCAACCACTCGACCGCTCAGCACGACGCTGCCGCGCTGGAGGGAGTAGAGCGCGTGGTCACCGTTGATGCTCACAGGCTCCCCCGACTGCTTCGGCCGGCCCTTGACCCACACCCGGTCCTTCGCCGTCATGGAGGCCAGAGCCCCCTCCTGCAGGACGCCCTCGATGGAGTCCGCGCCGAACGTCAGGCCCTTGGCGCGGTCCTCCAGCCTGTGGGCCCCCACGATCCAGAACTTCGTCTGCTGGTCCTCCTCCGTCGGGCCCCCGACGCCCCCTGCCCCGATGAGGGTCACCCGGTCCGCGTCGAGGCCCATCGTGCCCACGGCCCCCTTGACGCCATCCTGAAGGCGGCAGGTCGGGGCTTCCGCGAAGTTGAGGGTCAGCCTTCCCGCCTTGAGGTCCACGGCGTCGCCCATCCACGTTCCGGAGGCCGTCACCCCGCTGTCGAAGGCCGCCTCGCGACGCGGGACGTTGCCCGAGCCGCGGGGCGCTCTGACCGTGAGGCCGTCCGCCGTGATGAGGACCTCCCCCTCCGCCAGGAAGTCTCCCGTCGTCGAGTCGAAGCGCATCCGGTTCGCCGAGAGCTTCGCCTTGTCCGGAAACTCCTGCTCGTCCGCCGCAAAAGCAGCTCCCGCGAGCCACAGCACCAGAAGCGCTGCCAACCCCATCGTCCCCGCCGTCCTTCTCATCCGCATCCGTTCCCCTCCGTGCAGGACGACGCAAAGCCCCTCTCCGCTCGACGTCGCCCGATATTTTCATTCTTAAATTATATCAGGGGGCGTCCCAGGGAGGACAACCGACAGGGTGCTGAAGTTTAGGCCGAAAAAAATTCAGGCCGGCGTCCCAGCCTCGTCCTTTCGCCACGCTATTCGGGGGCCTGAGGTATATAATCTTATCAGGTGCAGATGATGCCACCATAAATTTTGTGGAGAAATTTTCTCCTGGAGGGAAAGACATGTCTATTCGCGGCAAATTGAAGCTCATGGTGACGGTGGTGTTCCTCATTATTGTGACGATGACGTTGGTGACGCATTTCCGTTCCACCTCCATCGTCAGCGATCTGCAGGAACGGACGGGGAACGAGATCGTGACGGGGAGCGCAGGCGTCATCCGTGAGTACCTGGACAAGTACGCCAACGTGACGCGGATGGCCGCCGCGGAGATCCGCCACACCCTCCTGGAAAACCCCGACATCCAAAGGAAGGACCTCGAGTCGCTGATGGCCTCCCTGGCCAGTTCCGTGGAGTCGCTTGGCCTCGTCAGCCTCTACCTTGGGATGAGTTCCGACGGACAGATCTACTCGCACGACGGGTGGAACCCGGAGGGCTACGACTCCCGAACCCGACCCTGGTACCAGGCGGGGCTGAAGGCTCAGGGCGGTGCGCCCGCCTTCACCACGCCCTACGTGGACGCAACGACGGGGGCCTCCATCCTGAGCGTCGTCCAGCCGATCTCGGACAGGTCGGGCAGCCTGATCGGCGTCGTCGGCGTCGATATCAAGATGGAGGCCCTGGAGCAGTTCGTCGTCTCCCAGAAGATGTTCGGCCACGGCTCCGGCGCCCTGGCCCTGGAGGACGGCCTGCTCGTCGCCCACACCAACCGAAGCTTCGTGCTGAAGGCCAACCTGCTGAACCCCGCCGACTTCAGCGATTCGGTCAGCGCCTTCGCCCGCCGCATGGTTTCCGGGGAAACGGGCTTTGCAAGTTATGAGTTTCAGGGAGAGTCCCGCCACGCCTTCTTCACCCCCGTCGGAAACGGATTCTTCTTCTACATCTTTCTGCCGACGGAGGTCATGGAGGCCCAGACCCACGCCCTCACGGTCTTGAACGTGACGATGGCGCTCGCCGCCATCGCGTTCTCGACGATCTTCATCCTCTTCATCATCCGCGGGCTGTCGAGGGCCATCCGCAGCATGACCTCCGTCACGGACGTCCTGAGCGAGGGCGACCTGACCGCGCGCTTCGAGGCCTCCGGCCGTGACGAGCTGGCCCGCATCGCGGGCCTCCTGAACTCCATGCTCGACTCCATCTCGGGGGCCCTGAGCAAGGTCCGGGGCGAGGCGGAGGAGAGCTCCAAACAGGCCAGCACCCTGGCCGCCCTCTCCCAGGAAACCCTGGCCTCCATGGAGGAGGTCTCCGCGTCGGTCGCTCAGGTCAACGGGCTGATGGAGGCGGCCTCCGCCTCCACCGAGGCAACCGGCGTCTCCGTTTCCGAGATCGCCGCCAGCGCCCAGTCCAGCGCTCAGGCCTCCACGGACGGCGCGCAGCAGGCCACCCAGGTCGCCGAGGCCGCCCGGGACGCCGCGGCGGAGGTCTCCAAGGTCCTGAAGAGCATGGCCAGCGTGGGGGACGCCGCCCGGCAGAGCCTCCAGGGGATTCGGGAGCTGGGTCAGTCCGTGGACTCGATATCCGGCTTCGTCGCCACCATCACCTCCATCGCCGACCAGACCAACCTGCTGGCCCTGAACGCGGCGATCGAGGCGGCGCGTGCGGGCGAGGCGGGACGGGGCTTCGCGGTCGTCGCCGAGGAGGTCCGCAAGCTCGCCGAGG
>NZ_CALHIQ010000177.1 GCF_938030725.1 uncultured Fretibacterium sp.
AAAACCTGGGCTCGGTTCCGATACGATGATTTGGGGCGCAATGAACCTCGTGCCTACAGCCGTTGGCGTCATCTTGCTTACGGGGATATTGTCCGCGGGCATCTCATCCGCCTCCAATTTTCTCGCTCTGGTTGGATTTTCCTTTATCAACGACATTTTGACCCTGGACGACAAACCGGAAAAAGAAAAACTGAAGATTTCCCGTATCGGCATGTTTATTGTGAGCTTAGTGGTGTTGGTCATGGCATTTTTTGCAAACCACATCTTCTGGATCATGTACTTCGGTGGGACGGTAATCGCGGGGTCGTGGGGACTCGTATCGTTCGCGGCCATTTGGAGCAAAAGGCTGTCGGAAAAAGGCGCTTTCTTGAGCATGCTTCTTGGCTTTATCGGTTGTTTTGGCGTCCGCCTAGCCACCAGCGTATGGGGCGTGACCGTTCCCTTTTTCCTGGATTCCTTTTTCGTGGGCATTTACCTGTCTATCATAGGCATGGTAGTAGGAAACGCCCTAGCAAAGCCCACGCCGGAAGAGGTCGCCGAGAGGGAGAGGCTCTTTATCGTGCCGGACTCCGAAAAAGACGTCGTCGAGATGCGCAAAACCATGGGCGCCTACAAATTTCACATTGCGTTCTCGATCTTTATGTTCGCGCTGTTCACCTTCGGTTATCTTGTGCCTTACCTCAAGGCCGTAAAGTGAGATCGACAGGAGCACGGATCGTCAGGTTCAGCGCAGCCCAATCATACGGAAGGATAACTCCTTCGAGTTTGAGAACCTCCTGCCCTTCCTGAATCGGCTATCCAACCGCTTCGCGATCCGTCCACAATCCTTCTTCGGATAACGCTTGTAAAATCTCGACTGATGAACGGACTGGGACGGCGAACTCCCGCCGTCCCAAATCAGGTAATCCGCGTGCGATACTTCCTTCGCCCTTGCGGCATCTTTCAGTTGAATTTTCAGCGCCGCCAATCGCGATCAGTTGGAGCTATCCGAATCATGGTCGGCACTGCCCACAGGGCTTGACCTTCCTCCATGCGCAAGGTTTAATATCTCCTTTCATAAAGGCTTTTCATCCTAAATTTCGTCCCGGAGGAACTATCGATGGCTTATTTTCAAGAGATCATCTTTTCAAGTTGCCGCAGCATGATGTTTATCATATTCTGTATAACCTTCATCGGCTATCTGTTGGGAGATATCAAGATCAAAGGCGTGGAGTTGGGAACGGCCGGCGTCTTTCTGAGCGCATTGCTTTTTGGGCACTTCGGGTACTCAGACACTTCTTTGCTTCGTCAGATGGGGATCATTACCGTTTCCAGCGGATTCATGCAGCACAGTATGTCTCTCATTCAGGAAATGGGCTTGCTCTGTTTCGTGACCTCCGTCGGCTTTATCGCAGGACCCAATTTCTTTCACAACCTCAAAAGAAACGTCAAATCCTATGCGTTTCTGGGATTGATCATCATCGGAAGCGGCGCCCTGACGTGCGCGGCGGTGATCCTGCTGACCAGCGTAGACTCAGCCATGGGCGTCGGCATACTCTCAGGAGCCTTAACCACAACGCCGGGCTTCGCCGCGGCACAGGACATCGTGCGCTCTAACGAGTTTCTTCTGAACGAGGTCACGGTGGGCCACGCCATTGGCTATCCTTTTGGAGTTGTCGGCGTTGTGCTCTTTGTGCAGATCGTTCCCAAACTCGTCAAAGCGAATATCCTGGAGGAACAGAAGAAGATCAATGCTACATCAGGCCAGCCGCTAGAGTTTACACCAGATCGCCAACAAGAGGAAAATGCGCAACGAAAGCTGATCGACATCGACCCCATTGGCCTCGGGCCTCTTTCTTTAGCCGTCGTTTTGGGAGTCCTGTTGGGCAAGGTTCGGATTCCCCTTCCTCTTGGAACGCACTTCTCGCTTGGAAACACGGGCGGAGCTCTCATCGTGGGATTGATCCTTGGGCATTTTGGTCGGATCGGTCGGATCAATATGCGGATCAGCACGGGATTTCTAAAGGCATTCCGCGAGTTTGGACTCGTGATGTTCCTGATCGGGGCCGGTGTCCCCGGCGGATCCGGCTTCGTTGAGATCGTTCGGGAACACGGCCTGATCCTGTTCTTCTACGGCGCCCTGATGACAACCGTCCCCTTATTGGTCGGCTACTTCATCGCAAAACATGTCGTCAGACTCTGTCTGCTTAACAACCTGGGAGCAATCACCGGAGGCATGACCAGCACTCCAGCGTTGGGAGCTTTGATCAACGTCGCCAAGACGGACGACGTGGCAGCCTCCTACGCCGCAACCTATCCCGTTGCCTTGGTGTTAGTCGTGCTGGCCTCTCAATTTCTCATGACCTTCCTTTGAGAAAATACGGGATACAATTAGTTCGCATTTCGCTAGAAAATTCTACTCTCAGACTGAAGGCAAGGGGACGGATTTGAATCCGTCCCCTTGCCTTCAGTCTGACGCAGTTTGACGCGGAGGCCCTGAACAAACGACAAGCGGCCGTTTCGCCCTGCGTCTTTCCATCTCTCTACGACGGAGTGGGAATGGGAATCAGGCGATCGTCACACCCTGCGTCTCAAGGTCCGCCAGGTTCTCGCGGTGCTTTTCAGCGTTCACGTACCCGACGGCGTCCGCCAGGAGCGTCACCCTGCGCCCCGCCCTCAGTAGGTCCAGCGCGCTCTCGCGCACGCAGAACTCGCTTGCGATGCCACAGACGACAACGCACTCTCCCGCGTCCTGTCCCACAGTCCGCCCCGCCGCGTTCCGCGCCTCGAAGGCGGAATACTCCTCCCGGCCATCGTCCGTGCCCTTATGGTAGACGTTCCCCTCCCCCGGCCGCTGTTCGGCGCGCTTCACGTCCCGCGTGAAGGCCTCGTGGATCGCGCTGCCGCGCTCGCCGGCAACGCAGTGTTCCGGCCACTGGCCACCATTTTCCTTGAAGCTGCAGTGCCCTTTTCCATGCCAGTCCGCCGAGTAGAGCACCCGAACGTCCGGGTGCGCGTTGATGTAGTCCACGGCGCTTTTCACCGCGTCCTCCGCGCCGCAGCAGGCCAGCGATCCGTCGATGAAGTCGTACTGACAATCCACCACCAGAAGCGTTTCCTTCGACATGCAGTTTTCCCCCTCCATATACAGTTCACAGGCAGCCGGACGCCTTATTTCCGCGTCCTCTCCCGCGCGCGGCGGGGACGGGAGCGAAACCCCCTGGGCGAGGGCTTGCGCTCCACGCTGACCCCCCGCGCCTCCGCGATCAGGTCCCTCAGCGCCGCTGCGCGCTCAAAGTCCAGGCGCTCCACGGCCTCCCACATGGCACGCTCCATCTCCTTGACGGACATCTCAGGCTTCGCCGGGGCCGCCTCCCCCTCCTTCGCCCCGACGCCGTCCAGCCGGTAGGCCTCCAGGAGCTCTGGGGGCAGGAGCGTCGTGACCTCCTTCTCCACGCTGCGGGGAACGATGCCGTGTTTCTCGTTGAACGCCATCTGCAGCTCCCGTCGCCGCCGGGTCTCCTTCACGGCGCGGGCGATGCTCTCCGTTTCCACGTCCGCGTAGAGCAGCACCCTGCTGTCCACGTTCCGGGCCGCCCGCCCCATGATCTGAATCAGGGAGCGGTAGGAGCGCAGATACCCCTCGCGGTCCGCGTCCAGGATGGCCACCAGCGTCACCTCCGGCAGGTCCATCCCCTCCCGAAGCAGGTTGATGCCCACCAGCACCTGCACCTCGCCCACGCGCAGGCCGTGGATCAGCTCCGCCCGCTCAAAGGTGTTGAGCTCCGAATGAATGTACTTGACCTTGAATTTCAGCTCGCTCAGGTAGTCCGCCAGGTCCTCGGAGGAGCGCTTCGTCAACGTCAGGACCAGCGCCCGCTCTCCGCGCTCCGTCACGCCCCGCAGCCTCTCCACCAGGTCGTCCACCTGCGTTCGGGCCGGCAGGACCTCCACCGTCGGGTCCGGAACGCCCGTGGGCCGGATCACCTGCTCCACCACCTGAGAGGAGACCTCCACCTCGTAGTCCCCCGGCGTGGCGGACACGAACACGGCCTGGCGCATGTGCTCCTTGAATTCGTCCCACTGGAGGGGGCGATTGTCCAGGCAGGAGGGCAGGCGAAAACCGTTCTCCACCAGCACGGTCTTGCGCGCCCGGTCGCCGTTGAACATGCCCCGCACCTGGGGCAGCGTGATGTGCGACTCGTCCACGAACAGCAGAAAGTCCTCCGGGAAGAAGTCGATCAGCGTGCCCGGCGGCTCCCCATAGTTTCGCCCGTCCAGGTAGACCGAGTAGTTCTCAATTCCGGAGCAATACCCCACCTCCCCCAGCATCTCCATGTCGTAGCGCGTGCGCATCCGGATGCGCTCCGCCTCCAGAGGCTTGTTCGCCTCGTTGAAGCGCCTTTCCATCCGGTCCAGCTCCTCCTGGATCAGGGGGAGGGAGCGCGCGATGGCGTCCGTCTGAGTGACGTAGTGCTGCGCGGGGAAGATCGAGGCCTCCGGCGTATGCTCCACCGACGTCCCCCGCAAGGGGTCCACCTGGTCGATGCGCTCGATCTCGTCGTCGAAGAACGACACGCGGATGCAGGTTTCGGCGTAGGCCGGAAAGATCTCGATGGTGTCGCCCCGCACGCGGAACTTGCCCGGCTCGAGCGACGTGTCGTTGCGCTCGTAGTAGTTCTCCAGCAGGCGCTCCAGGAAGGTGCGGTGCTCCACGCGGTCCCCTTCCTTGAAGGAGAAGATGGCGTTTTCGTAGTTGTCGCGCTTGCCCAGACCGTAGATGCAGGAGACGCTCGCGACGACCAGGACATCCCTCCGCTCGATCAGGGCCTTCGTGGCCGCCAGGCGCAGGCGCTCGATGCGGTCGTTGATGGAGGCGTCCTTTTCGATGTAGGTGTCGCTCGACGGGATGTAGGCCTCCGGCTGGTAGTAATCGTAGTAGGAGACGAAATAGTGAACGGCGTTCTCCGGAAAGAACTGCTTGAACTCGCTGTAGAGCTGCGCCGCCAGCGTCTTGTTGTGCGCCAGGACGAGGGCCGGCCGGTTCGCCGCGGCGATGAGGTTGGCCATCGTAAAGGTCTTGCCGCTGCCCGTGACGCCCATCAGCGTCTGAAAGCGCTGTCCGGCATCGAGGCCTCGCCTCAGGGCCTCGATGGCCTCCGGCTGGTCGCCCGCCGGCGGCCACTCCGAGTGCAGGATAAAGTTTTTTTGTATCAAGTGAAGCCTCCTCCCAGCGGCCTTGCACGCTGTCCGAGGACATCTTACAACAGAAGGGCGGGAAAAGATACCTTGCCTCAACGCGCGAGCGGCAGCAAGGCAGGAGGGGCCCGCGCCTTTAGGAAAGCCTTCGTACGGGGTTGTCCACGTTCTCCGGTCCACGAAGCCGCTCCACAAAAAATGCCCTCTCAAAGAGAGGGGGCATTACAGGATTTCCCTTCAACCCAGGAGGCCGTCCTTCGGCAGGCCGTCCACCCGGTTCTCCGGCAGAGGCGGCGTCAGGTCCCGTTCCTTTTCGGGGGCATCGTCCGGCGCCTTCGCGTCGCCATCCGCCGCGGGCTTCGAGTCCTCGGCCTTCTTCGCCGACCTGGGGGGCAGCTCGCCGCCCTCCATCAGGACGTCGAACTCCGACCGATCCAGGACCTCGCGCTCCAGGAGGATTCCGGCAATCCGGTCCATGAGGTCACGGTGCTCCTCAAGGATCGCGCGCGCCTTGTCGTAGCAGGAGTCGATAATCGCCTTGACCTCCTGGTCGATGGCGTAGGCGATCTCCTCGCTGTAGTTTCGCTCCTCGGAGATGTCCCGGCCCAGGAAGATCTCCTCGTGCTTGTTGCCCAGCTTCACCAACCCCAGCCTCTCACTCATGCCCAGCTCCGTCACCATCTGACGGGCCGTCTGGGTGGAGCGCTCCAGGTCGTTGGCCGCACCGCTCGTGACGTCGCCGAACACGAGCTCCTCCGCAACGCGCCCGCTGAGCAGGATGGCGATCCGGTTCAGGAGGTCGGACCTGGACCGCAGGAAGCGGTCCTCCTCCGGTAGTTGCAGCGTGTAGCCCAGTGCGGCGTGCCCACGCGGGATGATGGAGATCTTGTGCACCGGGTCGCTGTCCGGCAGGACCTTTGCGACGATGGCGTGTCCCACCTCGTGGTAGGCGATGATCTTCTTCTCCCGGTCGCTGATGAGGCGGCTTCGCCGCTCAGGCCCCGCCATCACGCGCTCGATCCCCTCCTCGAGCTCCTCCATGTCGATGCGGTTCTTGTCGTGACGCGCCGCAAGCAGCGCCGCCTCGTTGATGAGGTTCGCCAGGTCCGCTCCCACGAAGCCGGGCGTCCGCCGCGCCAGGACGCCGGTGTCCACATCGTCCGAGAACTTCTTGCCCTTCATGTGGACCTTCAGGATCTCCTCGCGACCGTTGACGTCCGGGCGGTCCACCACGATGTGACGGTCGAAGCGGCCGGGGCGCAGAAGCGCCGGGTCCAGGATGTCGGGACGGTTCGTCGCCGCGATGAGGATGGTGCTGCTGGTGTCATCGAAGCCGTCCAGCTCCACCAGGAGCTGGTTCAGCGTCTGCTCGCGCTCGTCGTGTCCTCCGCCCAGCCCCGCGCCCCTGTGGCGTCCCACCGCGTCCATCTCGTCGATGAAGATGAGGCAGGGCTGGTACTTCTTGGCCTGTTCAAAGAGGTCACGGACGCGGGCAGCGCCAACCCCCACGAACATCTCGACGAAGTCGGAGCCGCTGACGCTGAAGAAGGGGACGTTGGCCTCCCCCGCCGCAGCGCGGGCCAGGAGCGTCTTCCCCGTCCCGGGAGGCCCCAGCAGGAGCACGCCGCGTGGGACCTTGGCCCCAAGCCTCGTGAACTTCTCAGGCGACTTCAGGAACTGCACGACCTCCTGCAGCTCCTCCTTGGACTCCTCGCAGCCCGCCACGTCCGCGAACGTCACCTTGGGGCGGTTGTCCAGGAAGAGCTTCGCCTTGCTCTTGGCGAAGGAGACGACCTTCCCGCCGCCGCCCTGCATGTTGTAGAGGAAGAAGATCCACACGCCAACCAGGAGCAGCGTCGGGACGAGGGAGGAGAGCATCGACATCCACCAGGAGGTCTTCTGCGGCGCCTCCACCGTCACCACCACTCCGGCGCGGGACGCCCGGTCCGCAAGGCCGCTGACGTCCACGCCATAGGTCAGGAAGCGCTTCCCATCCTTCAGCTCACCCCGTAGGACGGCGGAGGAGGACTCCCCCGGCAGGGTGTTGTTCCGGATCTGAAGGATGCGGATGCGCCCTCCCTCCAGCTCCGTGAGGAATGAACTGTAGCTGATCTCGCTGTATTGCTTCTGGGCTTCCTCCGGCGTCATGAAGACGTTGACCAGGCTCACCACCAGCAGGATGAGGACCAGGTAAAGGCCCAGATTCTTAACCACTCGCCCCAAAACATCGCCCCTCTCACGGTCCCGCCCCAACCTCCAGGGGGGCCCACATCGACTGCTCCGGCCGCGGAACGCCCGCACCCTGAGGCGACCGACGGCAACGCTTTATTGTAACATTAAGGCCGCCGCAGTCAAAACAGGATATTGCGGATACGGTCGCGGCCCGCAGGGGTCACAGGGCCTCGACGCTGCGGATGTCCTTCAGGTGACGCCACCTACCGGCACAGTCCAGCCCGTAGCCCACGACGAAGGCGTCCGGTATCTCGAAGCCGCAGTAATCGACCTTCACCGCCGTTTCCCGCCGCGCGCTCTTGTCCAGCAGGACGCAGGTCCTGAGGCTTGCCGGCCTGCGGGCCCGCAGGAGGTCCTGCAGGTAGGACAGCGTCAGCCCCGTGTCCACGATGTCCTCCACGATGAGCACGTCAATGCCCTCAACGCTGTTCTTCAAGTCGTTCAGGATGCGCACGACGCCGCTGCTCTTCGTCGCGTCCGCGTAGGAGGAGACCGACATGAAGTCGATGTGGACGTCCAGGTCGTCCGGCATCTCCCGCACCAGGTCCGTCAAAAAGAACACCGCCCCCGTCAAAATCCCCACGACGAGCAGCTCCCGCTTGCCCCCGTTGTCCGACGCGATCTCGCGCGCCAGCTCCGCCACGCGCTCCGCAATCCTCTCCCGCGAGAGCAACACCTCGCCGAGCCTGTACTCCTTCGCCATCTGCAATCTTCTCCCGTAAAGTAATGATGAAAATCCGTGCCCAGGCTATTGAGGGCGTGCTGTCGACGCCGTCCAGAGGAGCCTGCCGCGCTCCCCAAGGACTGACGCACCTCCTCCCCATTGAAAGACAAAAGGGCCTGCGCGCCCCATGAGGCGCGCCAGGAGCACGGCCCCCATCAGAGCCGCCACGTTGACGGACACGATGCCGGCTCCCGTGGGGAGGTTCCAGACGAAGGAGAGGAACAGCCCCACGGCGAAGCAGGCCAGGGAGATGCAGGCAGCCAGGACGACGAGGGCCCGGAAGCTGCGCACCAGCCGGCGCGCCGTGACCGCCGGAAGGATGATCAGGCTTGAGATCAGGAGCGTCCCCATCATCCTCATGCCCAACACCACCGTGAGGGCGGTAAGGAAGGAGATCAGGAACTGATAGAGCGTGACGTTGATCCCCAGCGACCGCGCGTAATCCTCGTTGTACGTGATCAAAAAGAGCCGGTT
>NZ_CALHIQ010000178.1 GCF_938030725.1 uncultured Fretibacterium sp.
TGGATGCACACGGACACCCGAAATGATTATCTCTATAAAAATTAGGGAGGGGTAACCCATGAAAACAGCTTATGCGTTACTGAACGATCCTTTTTTGAACAAGGGAACGGCATTTACAATGGAAGAACGTGAGGAATACAACCTCGCAGGTCTTCTTCCTCCCGTGGTGCAGACCATCGAGGAACAGGCCAGACAGGCATACGAAAATGTGTGCAGGAAAACAAGCGACATCGAGAAGCGTCATTACTTGATGGATATTTTCGGACGGAACCGAACTCTGTTCTACTATTTATTCAGTCAGCATATCGTGGAGTTCATGCCCATCGTCTACGATCCTGTGGTGGCGGAGGCCATCGAACAGTACAGTGAGTTCTACGTTGAGCCGCAAAACGCAGCGTATCTGTCCATCGACCACCCTGAGGACATCAAAAAAACGCTGATCAATGCAGCAAACGGGCGCGAGATCAATCTGATCGTCGTGACGGACGCGGAGATGATTCTCGGTATCGGCGACTGGGGAACCAACGGTGTGGAGATCTCCGTTGGAAAGCTCGCTGTTTACACGGCAGCCGCCGGAATCGACCCCAACAAAGTGCTGCCTGTGGTGTTGGATGTAGGCACGAACCGGCAGAGCCTGCTGAATGACCCGCTTTATCTCGGAAATCGTCATGAGCGCGTTCGCGGCGACAGATATTATGAGTTCGTCGATCGGTTCGTAAAGACTGCTGAAGAGATGTTCCCTCATCTGTACCTGCACTTTGAGGACTTCGGACGTTCCAACGCTGCCGTTATCCTGAACAAGTACAAAGATACCTATACGGTGTTCAACGACGATATCGAGGGCACCGGCATCATTTCTCTGGCAGGCATCCTCGGTGCGTTGAAGATCAGTGGGCAGAAACTGCGGGAACAGATTTACATGTGCTTCGGCGCAGGAACGGCGGGTTGCGGAATCGCAAACCGAGTGTATCAGGAAATGCTTGACCAAGGCGTCCCAGAGGATGAGGCGCGAAAAAAGTTTTATCTGGTGGATAAACAGGGTTTGCTCTTTGACGATATGGACGACCTTACGCCTGAGCAGAAGCCGTTCGCCAGAAAGAGGAGCGAGTTTGAAAAGGCCGATGATTTGAGGACGCTTGCCGCGGCCGTGAAAGCGGTTCACCCGACGATCCTTGTAGGGACATCGACGCAGGGCGGCGCCTTTACGGAGGAGATTGTCAAGGAGATGGCATCGCACGCGAAACGCCCGATCATCTTCCCGCTCTCTAACCCGACGGAGCTGGCAGAAGCGAAAGCCACGGATCTGATTGCGTGGACGGATGGAAAAGCGCTGGTTGCAACTGGTATCCCTTCAAAGTCCGTGGAATATAACGGTGTGACCTATGAGATCGGGCAGGCCAACAACGCACTGATCTATCCCGGCCTCGGCCTTGGTGCGATTTCAGTTGGAGCAAAGCGGATGACCGATGGAATGATCTCGAAAGCGGCGCACTCCCTCGGCGGGATCATTGACGTGACAAAACCCGGTGCCGCGGTCCTTCCGCCGGTTTCCGAATTGACAAGATTCTCGGAAACCGTCGCGGTGGCTGTTGCGACGGAAGCGGTCAAAGAAGGGCTGAATACCGTCAATGCGGATAATCCCGCAGAGAACGTCAAAGCGAACAAATGGTATCCGGTCTACAAGACGATCTAAGACAGCTTCCTATTCACACAAAGGCTGGCAGTTGACAACTCAATTGCCGGCCTTTGCTCTGCCCTTTTCGGCTGTAATTTGAATGGCCGTTCGGATCGTGAAGAAGGCGTTGAGCAGTGACCACTACAGAGCTCAGCGAACGGTGTGGGATCTCGCCCGACACGTTGAGGTACTACGAAAGGGTAGGGCTCATTCCCCCCGTCGGGAGAAAAAGTGGGATAAGGGACTACGACGAGAGCGATATCAAGTGGATCGAGTTCATTTTTTGCATGAGGAGCGCCGGGGTGCCGATCGAGGAGCTGGTCCGGTACGTCGCCCTCTACCGGGAGGGGAGCAGGACGACGGCCGAGCGAAAGGGCATCCTGATCCGACAGCGAGATCGGCTGTTGGCCCGTATCAAGGAGCTGAAGGCCCTGGCCAAAAAGCTGAACTACAAGATCGCCAACTATGAAACCGAGTTTCTGGAAAAGGAAAAGCAGATGCTGGGTGAACAGACCAAAAATTAAACGGGGCCTTCCCTGCAGGCCCCGTTCTCACATCCCGGATTCTTGTGCGGGACAGCCCCCGCGTTACGCCTCCGGTCCTCGCCTTATTCGCCGTAAACCTCCTTTGCCACAGGAAACGCTGCCCACGCCTTGGGCCAACCGGCGTAGAAGGCGAGCTGCGTGAGGACCTCCACCATCTCCTCCTTCGTCACGCCGTTCTCCTTCGCCGTCGCGATGTGGTATTTGAGCGGGCCGGTGACGCCGCTGGCAACGAGGGCCGAAACCGTGACGATGCTGCGGTCGTGCAGCGAGAGCACGTCGTTCTTTGACCACACTTCACCGAACAGGACGTCGTCGTTGTAACGGGCGAAGTCCGGTGCAAAATTGCCCAGCGCATCGCGCCCGGCGGTCTGCACGACCTTCCGCGCGGGCCCCTTCCCGCCTTGAGCCTTTTGGATCGTGTCCACAGCCAATTCCTCCTTGTTGTCGTCAACCTGCGCTGTGTGGCAGTCGGAGTTCCGGCGCAGGGTGATGCTGTTCTTAACACTGTACACCCTGAAGCCGGCTCCAGGACAAGCGATCGCGACGCACTTGGAGATTTCACCGACTTGGCGAGGTTCATCTTTCACCGTAATCGAACGGTAAGGAGCGCGACGTCGGCCATGCAGCGAGCCTTCTCCCCTGGGGGACGCTGTCCTCGCTCAGGGCCTGACGCTGACGACGGCAATGTAGTCCATCTGCTTTCGGTGCGCTCTGAAAAAGCCGGACATCCTCCGGAAAAAACCGCGGTCCTGTTTCTTCCAGCCATTCAGAAACACCCGCAGCGCGCCCCAAAGCCCCTCGTCGTAGATCATCCCCCCCAAGGTCATGAGGGTGACGGGCCCGTGCCGAACCTGCAGGTTCGTGAACCCGCGCTCCTCAAAGACGCTTCGCCATCCCGCCTCCGTCAGTGGATAGAACCTGACGTTGATCGCCCGGCTCAACCCCTGAACGAGCTCGGGGGATTCCTCCGTCAGCATGACGTCCTGCGTCAGCAGCACTCCGCCTCTTTTCAGCACGCGGAAGTACTCAGCGACGGCCTTAGCCCGACTTTCAGGGGCCAACATCGTCAGCATGGCCTCGTTGATCACCACGTCGAAGGAGCCGTCGGGGAACGGCAATGCTGTGGCGTCCCCCTCGACGAAGCTGACGCGACCTGCCGAACACGAGGCCGCGAGGTTCTTTCGGGCTTTCGCCAGCGCTTGGGCGTCCAGGTCCAGCGCCGTGACGTGGCATCCATATTTTTTAACGAGCTCTGCGGTCGTCGTGCCCATGTTGCACGCCACCTCCAGGACCTCCGTCCTGGAGCTGAGTTTGCCGCTCTGCATCAGCCAGTCCGTAGCCGTCCGCCCGCCGGGACGCAGCCGTCGTTTACCAAGTCGTGCCAAAAAGACGTGTCCTGCCTCCATAACCATAAAATCACCCCTAGTTCTAAAGTTTATTTAGACTAACTTCCTGGGGTTTATTTTGGCATTGGAGGCAAAAAGAATCTGTTGCTTAAACCACAAAATGGCTGAACTTCGATCCCCCTAAATCGGGGAGGAGGAGGGCGACGGGGCCGCGTCCTGCCTTTCGATCAGTGCGATGAACGCCTCCTCCAGGGTTGGGTCGGGGCAG
>NZ_CALHIQ010000179.1 GCF_938030725.1 uncultured Fretibacterium sp.
CTCGATGTAGGTGATGTGTCCCGCGTTCGTCAGGGCGTGGTAGGGCGCCTCCAGCCGTATCTTCTCGAAGGCGTTGAGCCGGTGGTACACGGGGACGTGAAAGCTGTTGGTGTAGTAGCCGCGGTCCGTGATGCCGGGGATGACCCCGAACCGTTCCCGGTCCAGGCGCAGGAAGCGCCCCGACAGTCCCTCGGCGGGCGTCGCCAGCAGCGTGAAGTTCAGCCCGTTCGCCTCCGAGGCCGCGTCCATGCGCCGGCGCAGGCGCCCGACGATCTCAAGCCCCAGCTCCTGGGCCTTGGGGTCCTCGCCGTGGTGGGCGCCCGTCAGGCTCTTGAGGCACTCCGCGAGGCCGATGAAGCCGAGGGACAGCGTCCCATGCCTCAGCACGGGGCGCACCTCGTCGTTCCAGCCCAGCGTCTCCGAGTCCATCCACACGCCCTGCCCCATCAGGAAGGGGAAGTTCTTCACCCGCTTGCGCGACTGGATCTCCAACCGGTCCAGAAGCTGCCGGACCACGAGGTCCGCCATGGCGTCGAGCCGCCGATAGAACTCCTCGAGGTCCCCCTCGCTCAGGATCGCGAGCCGCGGCAGGTTGAGGCTGGTGAAGCTCAGGTTGCCCCGCCCCGTCACTGTCTCCCGGCCCCGGTCCGCCACGTTCCCGATGACGCGCGTGCGGCACCCCATGTAGGCGATCTCCGAGTCCGGGTTCCCTGGCCGGTAGTAGCTCAGGTTGAAGGGCGCGTCGATGAAGGCGAAGTTGGGGAACAGGCGTTTTGCGCTGACGCGGCAGGCCAGTTGGAACAGGTCGCCGTTCGGGTCCTCCGGGCTGAAGTTCACCCCCTCCTTCACCTTGAAGATGCTGACGGGAAAGATGGGCGTCTCGCCGTGCCCCAGGCCCGCCTCCGTCGCCAGGAGCAGGTTCCGCGTCACCATGCGGCCCTCCGGCGAGGTGTCCGTGCCGTAGTTCAGCGAGCTGAAGGGCACCTGCGCCCCCGCCCTGCTGTGCATGGTGTTCAGGTTGTGGACCAGCGCCTCCATGGCCTGATACGTCTCGCGCTCTACGTCCTGCTGCGCCTCTCGAAGCGCCGCATCCTGCGCGCGCTCCACCGCCTCCCGCGGCACCCCAAGCCTCAGGAGCGCCTCCCGCTCCCGCGACTGACGCTCGTCCGTCGCCCCCATGCGGATGGGGTCCCCCTCCAGGCCGTCGAGGGCCGAAGCAACCCCGGCCTCTGCGGCCTCCCCGGCGAGGAGGCTCAGGGCGCGCAGGAGGTTCCGGCGGTAGTCCTTGGCGAAGGTGCGCGCCACGTAGGGCGCCATGTCGAAGTCGAAGGCGGGGATGCTCTGTCCGCCGTGCTGGTCGTTCTGGTTCGCCTGAAGCGCGATGCAGGCCAGCGCCGCGGCGCTTCGGATGCCGGAGGGCTCCCGCAGCGTGCCGTGCCCCGTGCCGAATCCTCCCTTGAAGAGCCGCTTCAGGCCGATCTGACAGCAGGTCGTCGTCAGGGTCAGGAAGTCCATGTCGTGGATGTGGACGTCTCCGCTGCGGTGCGCCTCGGCGTGCTCCGGCCGCAGGATGAATATCTCGTTGAAGTGCTTCGCGCCCTCGGAGCCGTAGCGCAGCATCGTCCCCATGGCCGTGTCGCCGTCGATGTTGGCGTTCTCGCGCTTCAGGTCGCTGTCCCGCGCGTCCCGGAACGTCAGCGCCTCGTAGACGTTCATCAGGTGGCTCTTCATCTCCCGCGCGCGGCTGCGGGACGCGCGATAGAGGATGTAGGCCTTGGCCGCCCTCGCGCGGCCGGACTCGATCAGCACCTCCTCCACGATGTCCTGAATCTCCTCCACCTGGGGCACGCCGCCCTGGAGCTCCTGCTCCATGCGGGCCACGACGCGCTCCGTCAGCGGCATGGCCTCCGCTCCAGGCTCTCCCACCGCCGCCAGGGCCCGCCCGATGGCCCCGGCTATCTTTTCAGCGTTAAAGGGCACCTCGCGCCCATCCCGCTTTTTGATCTTGGCGAACATCTCTTCCTGCCTCCTTAAAAAGAACGCCTCCTCAAAAAAACCGCCCCCTCCGGGAGATGGAGGGGGCAGGCGCTCGCGCCTGAACGCGAGAGGGCCGCACGCCCTCCCGTCGTCCGCAGGAGTTCGCGTTCATGGGCCCAGGCAGGTCTTCTGACTTGGGTTCCTCGGCGCCTCGTCCTTTCCGGATCGCTCCAGTGGACTTTCGAGGGGCCTCCCCGTTCACAGCGGCGGGACCGTTCAGGATTCGCACCTGCTTCCCTTTTGCCCGGCGCACACGCCGGAACCCGCGCCCATATGCTTCAAAAGTGCAGCCTCATTATACACCAGCCCCACGCCGCTCGCCGTCCCAGCAGCGTGGCTGCCGTTATGGGGTTGGCCGTCCCCGATGCACGCGCACCAGCCCCGTTGCCGGCGGCACAACCCGTTGACGAAGGAAGGGGCACTTCCCATATATCGAGTATACTACGAAGCGGCCGGCGGCGCCTGCCCCGCAGGCTTGACCCTCCCCTGGCTGGAGGGCCTACGATGGGTCCTGTCGGAGGGCGAGGGGCGAAAAACGCGAAGGGAGGAGGAGTTTGATGAGCAACCTGTTGACGATCGGGGATTTCTCCAAGGCGACGATGCTCTCGGTGAAGACGCTGCGCTTCTATGACGAAAGGGGCATCCTGAAGCCCGTCTGGGTGGACGAGGCGACGGGGTATCGGCATTACTCCGCGGGACAGTTCGTGGAGGCCCTGCGCATTCGGCGACTGAGGGAGCTGGACGTGCCCCTGGAGGAGATTCGCGCCTTTCTGGGCGCGCGGGACCCCGACGCGATCGCCGCCTTCCTGGCCCGACACCGCCAGGTGCTCCAGGAACGCCTGGAGAAGGGACACAGGGACCTGGAGCTCCTGGAAAAACTCACTTTGGAGAAGGAGGCGTTTTTCTTGTCCTACAAAGTTACGGTACGCGAGGTGGCGCCCGTGCGGGCGCTGACGCACCGCTGCATCGTCACGATGGAGAACCTGTCGGAGGAGAGCCACCGAGCCTTTACGGAGCTGTGGGACCACCTGGAG
>NZ_CALHIQ010000180.1 GCF_938030725.1 uncultured Fretibacterium sp.
TTGAACCTGCGGCAGCGCGCCCGAAAATCCATCGTGGTCAGCATGGAGCTGTCGTCGATGAAGATGGGCCTCTGCGTCAGAACGCCGGCGGCATTCTGAAGCTCGTCCCAGTCCCCCTTGCTCATGGTCCCGGTGTTCATCGCCTGGAGGTCCACCTCGGACTGCGCCGCCAGCATACGCTGCACCAGCTGTTCCGCGGACATCTCAAGGCTGAAGATCAGGACGGCCGCCCGGCTTCCTCCGCCCCCGAACTGCGCGATGTTGAGGGCGAAGGCCGTCTTTCCCATGGAGGGGCGCGC
The DNA here is from genome assembly GCF_938030725.1 of uncultured Fretibacterium sp. GTDB lineage: Bacteria > Synergistota > Synergistia > Synergistales > Aminobacteriaceae > Fretibacterium. Next base: position 300 of record NZ_CALHIQ010000180.1, read on the forward strand.
GGCGATGATGTTCAGGCTTCCCGGCTGAAAACCGGCCGTCAGGCGGTCCAGGTCCGCAAAGCTGGACTCGAAGCCGCTGACGTCCGAACCGCTCTCCTGATAGCGCTGTTCGATGTTCTGGAACGTCCTGCCCAGAATGTCGCTGACGGGGCGGAAGTCGGCCCGATTGTTGCGCTGAGAGACCTCAAAGACGGCCCGTTCCGCCTCATCCACGATCATGGCGCTCTCCAACTCGCTGGAGTACGCCAGGCTGACGATCTTGCTCCCCGCGTCGATCAGTCGACGGCGGACGGACTTCTCCCGAACGATGCCCGCGTGGAACGCGATGTTGGCCGTCGTCGGGACCTCCGCCACCAGGGCGGCGAGGAAGGGCTGCCCCCCCAGTTTGTCGAAGACGCCACGCCGGGCCAACTCCTCTCCAATGGTGACAAGGTCCACGGGTCGGCTGGCGTTGAACATCTCCCCCATCACCTCGTAGGCGGCTCGGTGGTTGAGGTCGTAAAAATCCTCCGGCCTCAGGGTTTCCAGGGCGATCCCCAGAGCCTCGTGCTCCAGGAGGCACGCGCCCAGCACGGCCCGCTCCGCGTCCAGGTTCTGGGGCGGGACCCTGTCGTAAAGCTGCATTCGGTTAGTCTTTCTGCGCGATCACGGACAGCGTCATGTCCGCGTGAACGCCGGCGTACAGCTTCAGCGCAAAGGGATAACTGCCCGGCTGTTTGATGACGTCCTCCATTTTGATGTCGCGCTTGTCCACCGCCCGACCGTACTGCCGGCTCAGGGCCTCGGCCACCTGAGCCGTGGTGATGCTCCCAAAGAGCTTCCCATTCTCCCCCGCCTTCGCCTCGATCTTCACAGACTTTCCCTGAAGCCCCTTCTTCGTCTCCTCAGCCTCCTGAAGCTGTTTTGCCTCCTTTTTCCTCTTGTTGGCCTGCTCCTCCTTCCACGCCGCCACCTTGCTGGGGGTCGCCTCGACGGCAAGATCCCGCGGGAAGAGAAAGTTGCGGGCGTACCCGTCGCTGACGTTCACAAGCGCGCCGGCGCTGCCCACTTTATTGACGTCCGCCTTCAAAATCACCTGCATGAAAGATTCTCCCTTCAAAAAAGCACAAAAGTCCCCGCGTTAACCTAAGGGAACCGTGGCCAGGGAAGCGCTTATCAATCTTCGAGCATCAAACGAAGGTATCCCTCGGCGCTTCCCTGAAGGCATTTCAGCCACACTCTACGTTCTGCGGTGCGTCGTCCTGCTCCTGAAGTCAAAGACGATATCGCCGATGCCCATGAGCACCTGCCACGGCCACGCCAGAGGGATCAGGAGCAGGACGGCGGCCAACGTCCGAAGGACGGGCCCCAGCCCTCGCCGCCCTATCCACCAGAAGGCCAGAGAAAGTCCCTCGACGAAAAAGAGGACGTTCAGGACCAGCTCCAGGTTGGCCGCAAACAGGGCGCCCGCCCTCCACTCGTCCAGACCCCACAGGAGGTTGATGACGAAGGCCAGGAAAAACGCCGGCAGCAGGGACTTTGGAAAACGCCACTCCGTAAAGGCGGGCAGGGCGGGCGGGCGGTTCGCCTGTCCCCGCTGAAAATACCCGCACAGCTTGTAGTTGCACAGCGCATCCAATCCCGCGTAGAGGAGGAGCATCGAAGGCGTCATGTAGGGCAACAGCGCGGCGGTCTGCCTCATATTTTCCCGCATCGCGATCGTTTCCTGGAGGCCGGATGAGAAGCCCGCGTAGAGCCGTTCCATCATTTCCTCCATCTGTCCGGCGTCAGGGGCCAGAAAGTTATGCCCCGTCAGCGCCCACAGGAGAAAGAAGAAGAACAGCTTCTCGGCGACGGACACGAAGGTGCAGGCCAAAAGCGCCTCGCCCCCGCTCCAGCTCTTCCTTGAGCTCGCGGCAAGGACAGCGGAGAGGGGGGCCGAAGCCGTGACGAAGTACAGGGCGGAAGGGATCGGCAGGAAAAACGCCGTCAGCCCTCCCGTCAAGAGCATTCCCAGCCCCAACAACCGGCGTCCCTCCCGGCACCCCAGGAGGGCAAGCGGCAGCGGGGAGAAGAACAGGCCCCAGAAGCCCACCGCTGGAACGTAGTCCTTCGCCTTCAAGAGAAGGACCGTCAAAAGGGAAAAAAAGACCAGACGGCCAAGGGTGCTTTGTTTAAAAACGCTCTCCGGCCCCGGCATAGTCCACCCCCTTTTTAGGAATAAAAAAAGGGAGAGCCCTGTGGCCTCTCCCCATGCAAATTCAGCCGACATCCCGTCAAAGGACAGATGCCTCCCTCGCGCAACAGGAGAGGATCAATCCAGCGAGTAAGGCAGGAGCGCCATGTAACGCGCCCTCTTGATGGCCTCGGTCAAAAGCCTCTGGTGCTTTGCGCAGTTGCCCGTGACGCGGCGCGGAACGATCTTTCCCCGCTCACTGATGTACTTGCGCAACTTCTCAACGTCTTTATAGTCGACCTTTTCCTGCTTCTCAACGCAGTAATAGCAGAACTTTGGGCGTCGCTTGGACCCCCTCCGCATGCCGCCGCGCGGTGCGCCGGCGCCTGCGGGCCTGCTCTCCCTCTCTCCGTTCATCTAAGAAATCCTCCTTAAAAATCTCCACGGATCATCGACGGAGGAGCGTTTAGCTGGCTCCTCCCAAGGTCCTGTCAGACGCCCCCGTCAAAAGGGGATGTCCGATTCGGAGTTCTTGTTGGTGTCCTTTTCCATCTCCGCAAAATCCATCGGGAAGTCGTCGCTGAACCCCTTCTCGTGGATGCTCTTACCGAAATCCTCGTCGCCGGAGAAGGAGGACGGCGAGGAGTCGGGGGCAGTCTGGGGATCGTAAGGAACCCCTTCGTCCGAGGCCCTCTTTCCACCCACGAAGACGACCTCCCCTGCCTCCACCTCCGTCACGTATTTCTTCCCGGACCCGTCACGCGCGTCGTAGCTGCGCGAGCGTATCCGCCCCTCCACGAGGACGCCGCTCCCCTTCTTGAGGTAGCGGCCGCAACGCTCAGCCAGAGGGCCCCACGCGACGACGGTTATAAAGTCCGTTCCATCCTGGTACTCCCCGCTCTTGTTCTTCCACGCATAGCCCACCGCCACGGTGAAGCGAGCCCACGCCCGCCTCTCCACCGTGTAACGAACGTCGGGGTCGCGGGCGAGATTGCCCATCAGAACCACTTTATTGAACCCTCTGGCCATTGTCGATCCTCCCCTACTCGTCCAAAAGGATGATCATCTGACGATAGACGTTGGAACGCAATCCAAGGATACGGCGCAACTCAAAGGTTCCCGCCGGCTCAAGGTCAAAGTTGAAGAGCACGTAGATTCCCTCGGATTTCTTCTGAATGGGGTAGGCCAGCGCCTTCTTTCCCCAGACATCCGTCTGGGTCACGTTGCCTCCCAGACTGCGCACGACTTCCTCGATCTTGCCGACCTCCTCCTTAGGGTCCTCAAGTTCAGCGCTAAGGATGGTCAGCATCTCGTAATGCCGCACGTCTGTCACCTCCTCCCTATGGTCTAATGGCCTCTTCCAACAGAAGAGGCAGGGCATAAAACTTTTTTATTATAACGACAGATAGAGGTTTATGCAAGCGCCGCTTCAAAGACGCGCTTGACGTTGGCCTTGCACTCCTCGTACCCCTCTCCTTTGTGTGCCTCGTACAGCTTCTCCGACCCGATGAACATCGTCGGCACGCTGTAGTAATCGTACCTCTCAGCCACCTCCGGGCGTTCGCTCTCCTCCACCCAATCCATCTCGATCGCCCGATACCGGTCGTCCCCCGCCTTCAGCTCATCCATGGCCCTCCGGGCGTTCTTGCAATAGGGACAGGCATCGAGGTAAAAAAACGTGATCTTCTTCATCGCTGCAGCACACCTCCAAAATATTCGGCCAGATTGCGAAGTTATATCCTAAGGAGAGGGGACGGCCTCGACGGCCGCCCCCTCCGTTTGCTCACCGTTTATCTTTCGCTCTCGTTTCCGATCTCACGGCCGCCCTTGAGTCCGGTATGCACTGACGTGGACGGCTGGCAGTTCGTGTACCTGCCGCCGACGTAGCGGCCGATCAGTCCTCCCACGATGTCTCCGCCCCGGACTTCCTCGTCCGACGTGCAACGATCCAGCAGTCCCTTCTCCATCTGGCCGGCGACCCCACCGACGTTGGCCCTGCCGTTCACGGAGGCCGTCGAGATACAGCGCAGGGCGGTGCCTCCACGCCACAGGCCGAACGCGCCGCCGACCTGGTTCGTCCCCCTGACGTTGCCCTGGACCGAGGCGTCCTTCACCGTGCCCTGGGCGTTGAGTCCCAGCACCCCTCCCACGTTCTCCACGCCCTCCACGTTGCCGTCAAAGGCCACGGACTGGAACTGGATGGGCCCGGCCGCAGCTCCCGCTACGCCGCCGACGTTTTCCGTCCCCGTCACGACGCAGCGCTCGACTCCGACATTTTGCAGGAGCCCGGCCTGAAACGTCCCCGCCATGGCCCCAACGTTCTCGCGTCCCTCGATGCTGCTGTCGGAAACGGAAACGTGCATCAGGATGGAGCCGAATGCACCGCCGGCGATGCCGCCCGCGCTGGCCCCTGCGCCCTTCACCTTGCCGATAAACTCCGAGTTCAGGAGGCGGCACTCCACCGCGTTGCCGATCAGGCCGCCCACGTTCTGGCTGCCCGCGACGGCGCCGGATACGGAAACGTTCTTGACCGTGGACTTCTGAGCGGCGCCGGCCAGGATCCCGACCTCCGCCACGCCGTTCACCTCGGCGTCTTCAACGGTGAGGTTGTAGACGTAGGCTCCTGAGAGCGTTCCGAACAGGCCCACGGGGTCCTTCCCCACGTGCTTCAGCGACAGGCCGCTGATCGTGCGTCCATTGCCGTCAAAGACGCCGCTGAACGCCAAGGTTCGTCCGATGCGCGAGAAGCCGATGGGAGCCCAGGCCCTTCCTCCGAGGTCCACGTTGGCGGTCAGTCGAATGTGCTTGCCCGCGTAGTTCCTCCCGCCGTTGACCGAAGCGGCAAAGGCGCGAAGCTGCGCCTCCGTGCGGATGGTCCAGGGACTCCTTGCCGTACCCTGCCCACCCGCAAAGAGGGAAACCGCCCTTCGTTTGACGGTCTTTTTCCTATGGAGCCTCGTTCTCCGCACGGTCTTCTTTCCATCGGGCGTCTTGGTCACGACCCGTGGAGCACCCTCGGCTGAAATGGGGGCGAACTCGGGCAACACAAAGGCGAAACTCAGAGCGCATAGAAGACAGAGAGCAAACCCAAACCTGCTCAGGCCCTTCCCTGTTTTCCCCTCACGCGGCGATCTTCCGATAGACTCCATCGACCTTCGACATCCTTTCGCTTTTTAATCTTGAAACTCAAAAGCCCAAGCCACTCTTGCCCTCCATCCGACCGAGGCAAGCTTTCTTTACTATTTTATCCCAACTCAGGCGATCTTTGGGCATTTCGTCATATAAGTTCCCGTCGATCGCTCTCGCCATCCCATCCCTCACCGAGCTTTTTATTTTGACGGGCAGGAAAAACCGCCCCTGAAAACGCAAATCAATATTGACATAACCCCCGTCGTTCTGCAAAATAAACGGCGGAAGGTGGACGAAAATAAGCGCCGCGGCGCAGGCCTCGTCCGCTCGCAAATTTTAGGAGGAACGACGACGATGATCTGTCAGCACTGCGGAGCCCCTCTGGAAGCGGGGGTAGAGCTCTGTCCTTTCTGCGGCTCCCCGACGCCCTACAATGAGATGCTCCTGGACGAAAAGGTCCAGAGGAAACAGGCGCTTCAGCGGAAGAAAAAGCTGGATGGGCTAGCTGCCATCAAGCACGTTTCAGGCCTGTCCCTGCCCTTCCTCTGGATTGCAACCATGGGCATCTACAGCCCCGTGTGGTACCTGACGAGGGCACAATCACTGAACCGCATGAACTCTCCCAAAAAACTGCCCCTCCTCGCAGCGCTCCTCCAGCTGGCGCTCTGCCTCGGCGTCCTGATCCTCCCAGGCTCCTGGGAAGAGATGGGGGTGGATGCCGAAACGGCCTCGACATACAACAACTACGTGTTCAGCGCGAGCTTTCTCCTCTCCATCTGGCTGGCCTTCCGCGTCAAGGACATCCTTTGGGCTCACGCCTCCCAATACCTTGAGAAGGCCGTCGTCGTTCACACCATCGCGCCGTCGGTGACCCTTCTCGTCGTCTTCGGCCCCCTCTACCTTCAAACTCAGATCAACAAGATGATCTTCATGGAACTCTTGACCCCCAGCGTCTAAGGCGCGGCGGACAAATTTATCGAGAATGGAGTGACGGCCCATCATGGCTTTGTTACAGATCGTACAGTGGGATGAGAAGATCGACAGCGGCGACGTCTTCGCATGGCGTTGGACGGATGCCAAGGCCCCGGCGCGGAGCAACGAGCTGGGGAACTGGACTCAGCTGATCGTCCAGGAGGCCCAGGAGGCGATCCTCTTCCGCGACGGACAGGCGCTGGACCTCTTTGGTCCCGGACGCTACACGCTCTCCACCGAGAACGTTCCCGTCCTGCGGCACCTCCTCAACCTGCCCACGGGAGGCGAGAGCCCCTTCAAGGCATGGGTGTGGTTCATCAACAAGGTGAACGTGCTGGACGTGAAGTGGGGAACGCAGACCCCCATCCTGCTCCGCGATCCCGAATATCAGGTTCCGCTGCCCGTCCGGGCCTACGGCCAGTTCGGCATCCGCATTAAGGAGAGCCGACAGTTCCTGCTCAAGCTGGCGGGCACCCGCACGCAGATCACTCGCGAGGACCTGGTGAACTCGTTCCGGGGGCTCCTGCTGAGCCGCATCGGCGACATGATCGCCACCTATATATCGCAGAAGAAGATCAGCATCTTCGACATCAGCGCCTACCTCCAGGACATGTCGGACGAAGCGGTGGAAGTCCTGCGCCCTGTGTTCAACGAGTACGGCATCGAGTCCGTGAATTTCTTCTTCGGCTCCATCAACGTCCCGGACGACGACGAGGCCGTTAAGGACCTGAAGCGGGCAATGAGCGAGCGGGCGCGCATGGACCTGAAGGGGTACACCTACCAGCAGGAGCGCTCCTTCGACGTGCTGGAAACGGCGGCCCAGGACGCCGGGGGAGAGAGCGGCGGGAGCTCCCTGATGGGTGCGGGCGTCGGTTTGGGCGCGGGCATGGGGCTGGGCGGCGCCATTGGACAGATGGCCGCCCAGATGGGACAGTACGTCAACCCCCTCGGACAAGGCACTCAACCAGCCAGCCCGACCGTGACCCCGTCGGCTTCGGACGTGAGCTGTCCCAAGTGCGGCAAGTCCTGCCCATCCACAAGCTCCTTCTGTCCTGCGTGCGGAGCGCGGCTTACGGAGGAGCAGAGCCCTGCCTCGACGTCCGCGCACAAGTGCCCGAAGTGCGGCAAGCCCTGCGCGGAGGACAGCAAGTTCTGCCCGCATTGCGGCCTGTCCCTCTCCTGCCCCAACTGCGGAACACGGCTCGAAGTGGCGTCGAAATTCTGCCCCGAGTGCGGGAAACCTCTTCTGCCGTAAGCGGCACGCATCACGAAAGGAAGGATCGTCATGAGCATCAGAAGCGCTATCGACAAACTCCATCAGGTTTTTAACCTCGCCCTCGTCTTTTCCCTCATCGCCGTCACAGCGGGCGTCTTCATCTTCTTCCTGACGACGCCGGAGGGGCGGGGAACGACGTTTTGGATATCCATGGCCTCCCTCGCCTTCGCGCTGATCCTGGGCCTGCTCTTCTCCACGAAGTTCGCGCTTTCCAGCGACCGGGAGGCTCCGGGCAATTTCTCTTACCTGGGCATCCTGGCGGCCTACTTCGTCTTTGTCATCGGAGCCTCCATCGCCAACGTCTACCTTCACTTCTCGACGACGACGTACTTCCTGCTCCACGTCGGAGGGGCAGCGGCCTTCCTCCTCCCCCTCCTCCTGATCAACATGGCGATGCTGAAGCAGGGGAGCGCGGACCGCAGGGACCAGAGGGAGGGACGTCTGGCCCTCTCGCTCAAGGCGAGCCACCTCCAGGACCTGGTCAAAAACCTTGAGCTTTCCCTCAACCTGCCCGGAGAGGATTTCTCCCCCCTCCTTCGCCTGGCGGACTCCCTCCAGTACGCGGACCCCACCCCGGCCTCCAGGAGTACGGAAAATGTCCTGAGTGACGCCCTGGGCACCCTGGATGGAGCCATCGTTGCCCTCACGAACGGCACGGAGGCGGATCGGGTCGAAAAGTGGCAGGCGGTGCTGGCGGCCTGCAACGCCGCGGAGAGCGCCCTGAAACAGCGCAACATGGAGGTCATCAACGCAAAATAGCGTTGTGGCCCTGAGGTTTCCTCAGGGCCACAACTTTTCCGCGTCCGGCGACGGGCCGTTTCCGCTTCAAAAGCGGGATCAGAACAGGCCCGTGATCTTTCCGTGCTCGTCCACGTCGATGGAGAGCGCCGCGGGCTTCTTGGGCAGGCCGGGCATCGTCATGATCTCGCCCGTGACCGCCACCAGGAACCCGGCTCCGGCGGAGAGGCGCACCTCGCGCACCGTGATGCGGAAGCCGCTGGGACGCCCCACCTTCGTCGCGTCGTCCGAGAAGGAGTACTGCGTCTTGGCCATGCAGACCAGGAGGTCGTCCTTGCCCAGATCGTGGATGACCTGAAGGTCCTTTTCGGCCTGCGGCGTAAAGTCCACGCCCTCTGCCCCGTAGATCTCGCGCGCAATGGCCCCCATTTTCTCCTTCGGGCTCATCTTCGCGTCGTAGATGAACTTGAAGTTCGAGGGCTTCTCGCAAGCTTCAACGACCTTCTGCGCCAGCTCCCTGCCGCCCTCGCCGCCCTTCTCCCAAACCTCGGACAGCGCGAAGGAGGCGCCCAGTTCCTTGCACTTCGCCTCCACCAGGGCAAGCTCCGCCTCCGTGTCCAGCGGGAAGCGGTTGATCGCCACCACCACGGGCAGGCCGAACTTCTGAACGTTCTCAATGTGCTTCTGCAGGTTGGGTATCCCCGCCTCCAGCGCCTTCAGGTCCTCGGTGCCCAACTCCTTCTTGCTGCGCCCGCCGTGCATCTTGAGCGCGCGCACCGTGGCGACCACGACGACCGCATCGGGCTTCAGCCCCGCGACGCGACACTTGATGTCCAGGAACTTCTCAGCTCCCAGGTCCGCGCCGAACCCAGCCTCCGTCACCAGGTAATCCGCCGTCTTCAGGCCCAGCCGCGTCGCCTGCACGCTGTTGCACCCATGGGCGATGTTGGCGAAGGGGCCGCCGTGGATGAACGCGGGCGTTCCCTCAAGCGTCTGCACCAGGTTGGGCTTGATGGCATCCTTCATCAGGGCGGCCATGGCGCCGGCCGCGCCGATGTCACCCGCCGTAACGGGCTTTCCGTCATAGGTGTAGGCCAAAACCATCTTCTTGAAGCGTTCCTTCAGGTCCATCAGGTCCATGGACAGGCACAGGATCGCCATGACCTCCGAGGCAACCGTGATGTCGAAGCCGTTCTCGCGCGGCACGCCGTTGGCCTTGCCGCCAAGCCCGATGACGATGTTGCGCAGAGCGCGCTCGTTCAGGTCCATCACGCGGCGGAACACGACGCGGCGCGGGTCGATGTTCAGCTCGTTGCCCTGCTGAAGGTGGTTGTCCAGCATGGCGGCGCAGAGGTTGTGCGCCGTGGTGATGGCGTGCAGGTCGCCCGTAAAGTGCAGGTTGATGTCCTCCATCGGGACCACCTGGGCGTAGCCGCCGCCCGCAGCGCCGCCCTTCATTCCGAAGCTGGGCCCCAAGGAGGGCTCACGAAGCGCCACGCAGGCCTTCTTGCCGATCTTGTTCAGTCCGTCCGCCAGCCCGACGCTGGTGGTCGTCTTGCCCTCACCCGCCGGGGTCGGCGTGATTGCCGTGACGAGGACAAGTTTGCCGTCCGGCTTCTTCTCGCGCTCCCTCAGCACCTCAGGGACCACCTTGGCCTTGTACTTACCGTAGCACTCCAGTTCGTCCTCTGTGATGCCCAACTTCTTCGCGATCTCGACGATCGGTTGGGGCCGTGCCGCCTGCGCAATTTCGATGTCGCTCGGTACGTTTGCCATCTCAATCCGTCACTCCATTTCCTCTTTAGGATTTGGGCGCGCGTTTCACGCGCCGCCTTTTCACTGTCCTGCCAGACAGTGGTGTGCCGCCAACGTTTCAATGACGGCCACGTCGTCGCCCTCCATCGGGAGCTTGCACATGGCCTCATATTCCTGCCGTCCGCCAAGGGAGGTCAAGATCTCAAGCATGTCCCCGCTCTCCTCGCCAAAACGGCCGGAGAGCAGGCCAAACAGGATCACCCCGCGGGAGAACCAGTTGAGGAGGTCCCGCGACGTGGACCACACGTCCGCGTAGAGCGAGGCGAAGTTGAAGTCTTCCTCCTCCGTTTCGGAGTCGTCCGCAGGCTCCGCAAAGTACCCCAGCATGTAGAAGGGGACGTTTGGGGACATGATCAGCGCCTCCCAGAACATCCGCGCCGCCGTCCCCCGGTCCGCTCCCTTCGGGGCCAGCATAAAGGCCGCGCAGAGCCTGGCATAGGCCCAGCCCAACTGGTGGTCCTCGTCCTGCATCGTCCTGCTGAGGATGAGCTGCCACTCATTCTGCTCGATCAGTATTCTGTAGTAGAGGCTCCTGACCGCGCCGTTGTCGTCCAGATCGTGGCGCAGGAGGCGCTCGATCAACTCCATGGCCCGCTCGTCGTCCCCAACGCCATAGAGCGTGAACGCCGCGCGCTGCATCAACGCCAGGTACACGGTCCCAAGGGGATTTTCCTCGTAGGCCTCTTCATCGACCCCCTCCTCCTTCAGAACCGCCTTCACGGCCTCCAGCGCCCCCTGAAGGATCGACAGGCGCTCCTCGTCGTCGTCCGTCAGGTCAGCGCGCAGCAAAAGCGCCTCCGGATTGTCGGGCTCGATCTCCAGGGCCCGCGCCACCAACGCCTCCACTTCTTCCGCGTCCTCGGACTCATAGGCCCTGTCCAGAAGGGCCTCGACATCCATTTCTTCTTCGTCCATGCAACCATCACTCTCCTCGAAAGGCAGGCGTCCGTTCCCTCTCACTCTGCCCTACTCGACGTCCCACTGGCCGCCGTTGTCGGGCTTCTTCTCCGGCGTATCCGGGGTCCTGCCTGCGGGGAGGTTTCGGAAATCGCGGTTCTCCGCGCCGTCGCCACCGCGATAGCCGCCGAGAGCGTCGAGGCAGATCTCACCGCCCCACAGGAGGCCCCACTGGCGCGCCAGGTTTGCAAAGTCACAGGGCTCCATGCAAAACCACCAGATACAGTTCTTGCGGAGTTCCTCGCCGATCCACTGACGCCGGCGCTTCAGCGCATGCCAGGTGTACTCCCCTGCCAGCGGCGTGATCTTCTTCCAGCGATCCCCAAGCCACACCCAGGCGCCCTCGCTCCCCGATCGCCAGGCGACCACGGTTCGAGCCAGGGGGTCCCTGATGATCCCCATACGGTCACAGCGGTAGTCCATGATCTTGCAAAACTCAGGGTCGTTGACGTATCGGCCGCACAGGCCCGTCGCCGCGATGCGGGTCAGTCCAGGGACCTGCCCGGGGACGACGGACCCCACCAGGACACAGGTCGGAACGAGCGCTCCATCGGGTCCAAGCTGGCCGTACACCCAGCGGTTCTGGGCCGCCTGCGCGACGGGGAAGCCGTCGAAGGTGGCGTACCACCCCGCCGGCAACCCCATGGGCTTCCAGACCTCGAAATTCATGGCGTAGGGCTGCTGGTACGCAGCGATCACCGCTCCGCCCTGGGGGAAAGGCCAGACCGCAACTCCGCCGGGGGACACAGGGCAGGAGCCGGGATAGACAAAGGACGCCTCGGAGAACGACGCGCCCGAAAGGACAAGGCAGACCGACGCCACAACGAGCACAGCGCTTTTTCTAAACGACCGTCGCATATTAAGATCACTCTCCATCATCGTGCGCCGTCCTCGCGTTCAGGAGGGGCGCATACGGCACCAGAGATGTCGTTCCTACTCATTATACAGGGAATCGCAGAAATCGCACCCAATGCAACCCCCGTTCGTTCGTTCTTCTGCCGCGTCGCTTCGCCCCCATGCTATAATGGACGCAAAAGGCGATCTGCCGTCGAGGAGGGAAGGGGAACGATGCTGAGGGTAGACAACGGGCTGAGCAGCCTCCAGAGCTCGCCGTCCAGCGCCGGGGAGGCCGTATCCGGGGGCAAGGGTTTCGCTAACATCGAGGACGCGCTGAAGCAGGTTGAGGAGGCAAAGACGCGGACCTCGGAGGCCACGTTCCGGGCGTGGGACCGACACACCGACATGGTGGAAAAATCCCAGAAACTGAGGCGTATTCGTATGCGCCAGGAGGCTATTAAGCGGAGAAACCAGGAACAGCGGGAGAACAGCCGAGAGCTTATGGCGCAGGCGGCGCTCCAAAACGCCAACCGCACGAGGATGATAGAGGCCAGCGCCATGAAGCGCAAGGCGCAGGAGAGAACCGCCGGCGCGTGACCTCGCTTGGCGAATTAAACCTGTCTAAAATTGCGAAGGAGCGCACGGACTCCCGACTGAGCCCGTGCGCTCCTTTATTTAGGGAAACACTGATTAAGTCGTTAAGAACCGTCAACCGTATGGACTCCCTTCAGTGC
>NZ_CALHIQ010000181.1 GCF_938030725.1 uncultured Fretibacterium sp.
TAGCTGCGGTTGTTGAAAATCAGGCTTTCCTTTTCAATAGGAACGCAGCTGCAAGGGCCAGCGCCAATCCGCTGACACCCGCGTCGCCCCTGAAGGGACTAGCTGCGTCTATCCAAGGTTATGCCTTTTTCCTCAAGAGCAACGCTCCTACAAAAGCCAACATAAGTCCGCTGACACCCGCGTCGCACCCGCCGCCGGAGCCGCTCTTGGAGTCTCCGGGGTTATCGGGCTGCCCGGGATTACCGGGGTTGCCGGGCTGCCCGGGGTTGCCGCCCGGCTTGGCGATATCCTTCAGCTTCTTGTTCACCATGATCGTATGGACCTTGCCGTCGTCCGTCGCCACAAGCACTTTCTCGATCGCCGCCCTGCCCGAGTCGATATCGGCCTTCGTGGTCCTGCACGTCAGCCTCAGCCTGTAGGTTCTGGCGGTCGCGTTGACCGTGGGGACGGAGGACGTCACGACGACCTTGCCGCCGGCGTCCAGCAGCTCAGCCTTCGGCTTCTCCTTCATCCCGGAGGCGACCACATCCAGGGACTTCGGCGTCCCATCGAGCCTCAGCGTCGCCGTGAGCTGGACGGTCACATTCCCCTGAGCGTCCGGCTCGCCGATGGCCGTTGTCTCCCAGCTGCTCGGATCGATGCTCGGGGCCGCGGGCGTACCGGGTGTACCGGGCGTACCACCGCCACCACCACCGCCACCACCCGGCGTGGTGCGCTCCAGCGGGACGTCGACAAAGCCCTGGAATTTTCCTCCTTCTTTGTTTGTGGCTTTCACCCTCAGCGTCCCGCTCGTGAAACCGGACGGCAGAATGACCTCAAAAACCGCGCCCTTCTCAGAGCCAGTCCTAGGGGTCTTATAAGCGGAATCATTCTCCGGCCTATCTCCCAGGATCATATCGGCGTTCCAGTTATCCACTTTCACGTCACCCGAGACCTTGACGTTCACGGTACACTTGTTCTCCGAGTAACTCGCCTCCGCCACCAGATCGGGGACGGAGATGGTCTTCAGCGCGGTGAGGACCAGTTTTGTTTTGGTTCCTTCCAGCCGCTCCCACTTCCATTTCCAGTAGCCATTACTATCCACATCTGGGTCACCTGAGATCACTTTACCATCACTCAGGTTCGTCTCATTGACCTCCAGCAGCGTGAGCGTATCGCCTGCCTCCAGGCCGTGTCTCCAGACACCGGTAGCCTTCACTCTCAGGTTAGAATTATTGATGTCGACCTTCCCTACGGTCAGGACCGGGTCGCCCTCGAAGGACTCCGCATCGATCGTCGGGTTAACAGAAGGAGAATCCGCCTTCAGGATCAGGTTCGGGTACGCTCCGTAAGGCAGGTACAGGGTGCCGCCGCCGAGCGTCACCTCGACGTTTCCGGAGAGCAGCCCCGCGTTTCCCACCCTGAAATCGGTAGTCGTATTCCCCATCTTCACGTTCCAATTCTTGCCCGGCGTTCCGTCCTTGATGGTCAATACACCGCTAAAAAAGCCCCTGCCCCCCATCAGCTCGAGGTCAAGGGCAGCGCCACCGGCAAGCATCAGCTTTTCGACCTTGACGAAAAGATCTCTATAGGAAACGACAAGGGGGGTCGTCCTCACGAACTCCAGCGTGCCGATGGTGTTCTCCCCAGCGAACTGCAACTTGGCGGGTTCTGTCGTGGAGCCTCTGATATCGAGGTGGTTCACAAAGACTCTTTCCTCAAATTTCAAGGTAGGGGCGCCGCCGGACTTCCCGTTGAACACGACGCTCGCCACATCTTTACTCAGGGTGGCCATTTGGCCGGCCGCCACATCCAGGCTCAGAGTCCCCTTATCGATCTCGGCGTCGAGCACAAAAGGACTCGTGGGATTGATGACGGTCAGGGTCTTGCCGTTGGCCGTGATCTTGCTGCCCTCGGCCGTTTTCAGATCCTTGAGCGTCAGGTTCCCGTTCAGCACGAGCTGACCTTTATCCTTCAGGTCCACCGCGCCGTCCGGCGCGGTTTTGCTTCCGTTTCCGATCGCTCTCCCCTGCCCCACCGTCAGGACGCCCTCGGTGACCTCCACGCGCTTAACGGCCGCCGGAAGGTTATACCCCAACGTCAGGTTGCCCTTCGTGACCGTCACCGCGGGGCCTGTTAGGTCCGGCAGGGTGTCCACGACGTTCAGCGTGCTGCCGTCCTTGATCTCCAAACCGGTGGCCGTCGTCAATGGAAGATTCACATTCAGCGTTCCGCCGCCGGAGAGGGTCAGGGAGCCGGCGCCTTTTATGTTGCCCGGGGCCTTTCTCTTCAGGGTCAGCGCCTTGTCAGGGTTGACGGCAATGTGCGTGGCAGTGGTAAACGCCAGCCCATCTGCAGCATTGACCTCCACGGTCGCGTCGCCCGATGCGTGAAGCGCGCCGCCGGCAGCGAGGGTCAGCTTCCCCGTGCCTTCAATGGATAAGGTCGCCCCCTGGCCGAGCGACACGACCTTTGCCGTCGCAGTAGCATCATTAACGCTCACCACAGCGCCTTCGATGATTGCCGTATCACCGTCTGCCGGTACGCCATTGTCCCAGTTACCCGCCACACTCCACTTATTGTCTGTCGCGCCCGTCCATTTCTTTTCCGCCGCCAGCGCGGTCCCGGCGAGCCCCAGGGCAAAGATCGCCGCCAGCGCCGCCGCGCACAAAAACCTCCTGCTCAAAACCATCCTCTCATCCTCCTCAAAAACTCACAAACTCACAAACTCACCCAAAATATCTGCCATTGCAGACCCAACCCTGAGACGGAGTCCAATCCCTCCGCCCGCTCTATTCAGACGTTGGGATAAGGCTCGGGGCCTTCCATCCCCCATCGATCCTCGTCCTGTCCGGACAGTAGATGCGCAGGAACAGGTGGAACCCGCCCTGCCCCGTGGGCAGCCAGTTGGCCTTGAGAGGGTCCTCGCCCTTTGGAGCCTCGGGCTGGAGCAGCAGTTCCAAGGAGCCGTCCGCATTGTACGTGACAGGAGTGCGGTCGTTGATGCAGTAGCGGTTCAACGGGTTTGCAATCAAGAAGTCGTCGTCGCCGTAGGCCGTTACCGACCAGAACCCGCCCTCCTGCACCGGCGGCAGCGCCCCCTTCTCGAAGCGCACCTTATAGCGCGTCCCCGCCTTCAGGTCCCGTCCCGACGAGTCCTTGTTCGTGCTGGCGTATATGGCGGCCGAGACCGGGTTGGCCCCCAGCCCCCGCCAGGCGACCATCGCGCGGTAGTCGTACTCCGTCCCGAACTCGGCGATCGGCGCACCGAGGTACTGCCATGGCCCCCAATGCACGAGGAACTTCTGGCTGTTTGCGATGACCCGCGCCTGGACCCTCTTGATCATCGCCCGCCACGCCACGTCCCGTCCCTGCGCGTCCGCCCCCAGCACCGCGGGATCAAAGCTGAGACCGGGCCCTACGCCCAGCACACGAAGTTTATTCAAGAGGGGCTCATCCCCGGAAAGCGGAGGGTTGTCCCGCATCAGGGCGTTGGCCTCGCCGAAGAATTGCTCGGGCGTCATCCTCAAAACGTAGTCCACGGGAACCACGTTATCGTACCGGGGATCGTGGGTCCCCTTTGGGGGGACATAGTCTCCGCCCCGGAGATAGTCGGCCAGCGGCAGCAGCCTCATCCGCTTCTGAAGGGTCCGGACGTTTTCCAGGTCGTCCTCGCCCCTGCACAGGGTGCGCCCGATGATCCAGCCGAGGTTCCCGGAGAGGCGAAAGGGCGTCATCCCCGCCGGGACGGTCGTTTTGTCGTCCGACCGCATCAGCAGACAAACCTGCTCCCCGGACGTGCCCTCCCTGCCCCCCGTGCCGGCAATCCCCACGCTGTTCGTCCAGGCGTCCAGGAACTGCGCCGAGCAGTAACGGTCTGCGGCCGGCTTGACGAACACCAGAGGGCCGCCCTTCAAGTCGATGAACGCCTGAGAATAGAGCGTATCGACGTTCGGCGTGACGACGTCCTTGAAGTCCGGCCCAGCCAACCTCTGCGCGTGGCGCAGCTGGTTCACGGGCACCTTTGCGGAGGTGGCCTCGACGACGTTCGTCGCCACCCTCTGGGATACGGACATCATGACCAGCGGATAGCAGTAGACGTAGGCGTCGTCGAGCGTCGCCGCAGAGCCGGACTCGTGCCTGTCGCCTCCGCCGCCGCACCCACCCAGGACGACCAGCAGCAGGGCTATGGCTGCGGTGAGGGGCAAAACGCCCCCGCCGCTCTTTCCTCTCCCTTTACTCACGAACACGATCTTCTCTCCCCTTTCGACGGACGCCGAGACCCGGGGCCCCGCGTCATTCGATGTCGACCCCCATGTCCCGGAAGATCTCCAGCACCTCGTCAAGGCTGTGATAGCCAACCTCCTGACGAACGACATCGCCGTTGTCGTCCAGAAAGAGGAGGGCGGGGAGGTAGGTCACGTTGTACTCCTTAACGAGCTCGGGATACTCGTCCACGTCCACCGCTTCCGCTGCCAGCCTGCCCTCATACCGGTCATTGATCGCATCCAAAACTTTGGACATCTGTTTGCAGGCCGGTCAACCGGCCCCGGACAGGGATACCAGAGTCGGCAAGTCCTTTCCCTCGGCATGAACGGGACAAAAAATGAAAGCCAAAAAAAGGAAAATCGACACAAGCACCGTTCTCATTACCGAACCCTTCCTTTCGCTTCTAAAGAATGTGTTCCTTTCGCTTTCAGCAGGAATACCGCAGCAAGAACCAGCGCTAACCCGCCCCATCCCGCGTCGCCCCTAAAGGGACTAGCTGCGGTTGTTGAAAATCAGGCTTTCCTTTTCAATAGGAACGCAGCTGCAAGAGCCAGTGTCCATCCACTGACACCCGCGTCGCCTGCTGCGCCGAACAGCAACAACTGTGTTGCCGTTCGGCATAAGCGGACCGAAGGTTTACGGCTTGCCGTACCGACACGCCCCGCGAGGCTAACGCCTCACGGAAGGCGGTCGTCTGCTGCGCCGAACAGCAACAACTGTGTTGCCGTTCGGCATAAGCGACCGACACGCCCCGCGAGGCTAACGCCTCACGGAAGGCGGTCGTCTGCTTAACGGACTAGCTGCGGTTGTACGAGGTTATACTTTTCTCCTCAGCAGGAACGCTCCAACGAGAGCCAAGGCCAATCCGCTGACACCCGCGTCGCATCCGCCGCCGTGCCTCCTGCCGCCGGGCGTGGAGGGATCCGTCGGGTCGTTCGTGTCCCCGCGGGGCCAGTGGAGGCTCACGCCCTTGTCCCCGACGAGATCGACGGCCAGGGTCCCCTCGCGCATCCTGCCCGGCGACACGATGAACGAGAGGCTGCGCTCCGTGTTCGGGAAGATCGCCGGGATGGTCCGCGTCACAACGCGGCTCTCGCTGCCGTCGCCCTTGACCCGGCTCACCGTCAGGCGCAGGTTCGTCAGCGTCTCGGAGCCGCTGTACCGAATGGTGGCATGGGCGCGGAAGTCCCCGGTCTGTTTCAGGAGCTCCGCGCGGAACTCCGGAAGCGTCAGCTCGGCCCGCGTGTCGTCCGACCGGATGGGCTTGAAGGTCATGCTGAAGTCGCCCTCCTTCGCGGCCGCACGGGCCGCCTGGGCGGACACGATCGCCAGCCCCGCGGCGGCCTTCGGCTCCTCGGCCAGCACGGCGATCGGATAGCGGCCGACGTTGTTGCCGCCCGGATCGTTCTTGTAGTCCCATTCCTCGTGGAGCTCGTCGAGTTTGTTGTCCGGGTCCACCACAAAGTGCAGGTCATAGTTGCCGGGGTCGAGGTCGCTCGGAACGGTCCACGCGAACGAAGCGGTCGCCTTGTTGGCCTCCGCACCCTGCGTCCAGCCTCCAAGCCGAACGGTCTGCCGGTCCAGCGTCCGCAGGTCCGTGTCCCCGCCCCCAGTGCGCAGCCGCATCTCGACCTCGACGTCGCCCGCGTCCTTGAAGCTGGCGTTGTAGAGCGGGATCTGGATTTTGTACTGTCTGCCGCGGACGAGGGCCGATGTCGTCGATTTCTGAACATCCTCGTCCCGGAACCCGATCCCGCGCACCTGCGTCGCCGAAATGCGGTCCTCGTTGGCGGACCACACCACCCGGGTCGTGCCGCTCTCGGACAACTGGACGCGGCGGTTGTAGCGCGCCGGCAGGACGAGCGCGGGGTCGGGCTTGTCCGCGTAGAGGCTGCCCGGCGTGTTCCGCCAGACCAGCGCGTTGCTGTCGGCCAGGTCCACCCCGAAGGCCACCTTCATCACGCCGGCGGCGTCGGCGTAGAGCTGGGTCTTGAGGAGGTGCTTGATGTAACTGGAGTTGAACCCGAGCTGCGCGTTGTTGAGGGTCACGGTGAACTTCTCGGACTCCTGGTAGGTCTTGGTGAAGGTCTCGGTGTTCGTCAGCTCGTTGGAATAGCCGACCGTGCTCGTGACCCCGACGCTGAAGATCTTCGGCGCGCCGAGCGAGACGTTGAGCGAGCCGTTCACCGCCTTCTTCGACTTGGTGGTGAGACCGGACACGTCGGTCGTCACCTGAGAGACCGCGAGGTCCAGCACCGTCCTGCCGCCGACGGTCGAGTTCAGCCTCTTCGACAGCTCCTGCTGCAGTTCGCCGTAATACGGGGTGTTCTCGACCTCCGTCGGATACGAGAAGAGGTTGCCCTCCTCGTGGATGGGGTTGTAGTCATCGAACTGCGCACTCTGGCCGGCGTCGCCCTGGACGATCGTCGGCGCGTCGCAGAGCGAGAAGGTCATGAACCGCTCCCCGTTGAGCTTCTCCCCCTCTCCCAGCGGCGCGTCCGGAGCCTGAGGCCCGGGGCCGAGGACCGGGTAGCGCCACACGTGCCGGTCGGTCTTGTACAGGACGACGTTGTCCGATCCGTCCGTGACGCTGGTGATGGTCGTCGCGACCGTCGCCTGGGAGCTGTTGGCCTTGCTCTCGACCCTGGCCGACGTGTTCTTGTAGCCGCCCGAGGCGTTGGCGCCGATCAGCTTGTACCGCCCTCCGACGGAGGCATTGACCCCCCACTCCAGCGCGCTGGTCGCGCTGAACGACGTGTCGGCCTTGCTGCTCTCGGTCTGGCTCTTCGAGTACGCGACGGACGAGCCCATCCAGGACAGGTTCATCACGGACTTCCGCTCCGGCCGGACGCCGTTGACCTCGAACGGGGCCTGGACGTAGTCCACGTGGTAGGGGGGCGTCTGGATCTCCGCGACGTAGCTGCGCTCGTTGGCGAAGACCAGGTGCGTCGGTTCGCCCAGGGCTACGGACTCGCCGTAGAAGTCGCCGGGCAGGAGCGCCACGGCGCGCCCCGCGCTGCCTTGTGTGTAAGGAACGGACGAGGAAAGGCCCGTGAGGTTGCCGCCCGAGATCTCGGGCGACAGGTACCACAGCTTGTCGCCGGTGAAGTAATAGGACGAAAAATGGCCGAGTCTATCGTCGCCCTGCGAGAGCGAGAAGAACACCTTTCGGGACGGGGCCCCCCGCTCGGACGTCCCTTCCAGGGGAACGAGCGCAAGCGACGCGCTGCGGAGCAGGTAGCTGGTCTCCGCCCTGGAATAAATGCTGACCCCACCGTATCCGGCGAGGTCCTGTCCCGTTTTGCACCAGAACTTACGCGCGGGCTTCAGGGCGCCGTCCGTCCCCCACACCGAGACCTGCAGCTGCCCGCCGCTGCTCCCGTACTTCGCGGACAGGAAGACGATCTCGTCCTTCCCGTCACCGTCCAGGTCGCCGGCCTCAGCGATCATCCCGTAGTGCGGGACGTACACCAGCGTAAACGACGTGCCGCCCACCCGCTGATCGTCGTCATCCAGCCGCGTCTCGGAGTCGCTGAACCCGGAACCGTTCCACCCGTATGTCCGAACGGTTGGATAGGCGTCTCTCTTTTTCCATTTGTCGGCG
Source organism: uncultured Fretibacterium sp. (assembly GCF_938030725.1). Lineage (GTDB taxonomy): Bacteria > Synergistota > Synergistia > Synergistales > Aminobacteriaceae > Fretibacterium. The sequence goes on from NZ_CALHIQ010000181.1 coordinate 7,853, forward strand.
TAGACCGCCGCGAGCTCCGTCTTCCCGTCGCCGTTGAAGTCCCCG
>NZ_CALHIQ010000182.1 GCF_938030725.1 uncultured Fretibacterium sp.
GGTTCGCGAAGTTGGGCTTCAGGTAGAACTCGAGGCCGCGTTCCGCCCCCGGCAGGGTGATGGAGCGAAGGGCCAGCGCGATCATGATGGCGAGGAGGCCGCACATCATGACCTTGGTCACGCGCTCCACGCTTTGGCGCAGGCCGGTCCAGCAGACGGCGACGCCGATGAGCACCGTGAGCGCCGTCCAGCCGATGAGCTCCTGTGGGTCCGACAGCAGCGCTCCGAAGGCGTCGTTCACGACCTCCGGCGTGGCGCCCGCGAACCTGCCCGACGCGGAATACCAGACGTAGGCCAGCATCCAGCCCGTCACCACGGTGTAGAACATCATGAGCATGACGCTGCCGATCCAGGCCCCATAGCCCCAGAGGCCCCAGACGCGATGCTGCGGGCACAGGACCTTGAAGGACCGGGTGGAGCTCTTTTGCGAGGCGCGCCCCACGGCGAACTCCATCACCATGACGGGAATGCCGAGGAGCAGCAGAAAGGCAACGTACATCAGGACGAAGGCCGCCCCGCCGTACTGCCCCGTGATGAAGGGGAAGCGCCACACGTTGCCGAGGCCGATGGCGCACCCCGCCGACAGGAAGATGAAGCCCAGCCGGCTCCCCAGAGTTTCCCGTTTCTTGACGTTCTCCATGACGAATACCTTCCTCTCAAGTCTGGCGTTAAGGGGTAAATCGCGGCTGCCGCCGTCTTTTTGAGCCTGCGCTGTAAGGACCGAACGCCCTCGAAATCGGGAGGCTTTCGGGATCCGCGCCGGGGACTCCCCCCTAACAAAAATTTAATTTCCCTATTATACAACAGGTCGGTATTTTGGAGGATGATGCAACGCTCAAGAGGAGGGTATAATACCCGATATTTTTTCTATATTTTGTTGGGAGGGGATCTCAATGGCGGAGGCAGTTAAGGCGGCGGAGCCCTTTGAGGTGACGAAGGCGACGACAATGGGGGAGATGCTGGAGCACGACATGGGCATTGCTCAGGTCCTGATGCGGAGCGGGATGCACTGCGTGGGGTGCCCTTCGTCGATAGGAGAGTCCCTTGAGGACGCCTGCGCGGTTCACGGCCTCGACGCGGATCAGGTCCTGGCCGCTATCAAGGAGTACCTCGCGGGCCGGTAGCCGGGGGATGTGAAGCAAAAGGGGCAGCCGTGGGGCTGCCCCTCGCTTTATGTGAGCGCTTCTACGCGCCTTCGGATGCCTTCCGGGCGAGGGCGTTCTTCAGCCAGTCCCGGCCGTCGACGAAGCGAGAAACGATGA
>NZ_CALHIQ010000183.1 GCF_938030725.1 uncultured Fretibacterium sp.
AAACTTCATCAGGCCGCGCGAAGCGCGTGGGGATTGGGGCGTAGCCCCATTTTAATTCAACCCATAGTGGGACAGGCGCCGCTTCACCTCGTCCCGTCCCAGGTGAACGGCCACGTCGAAGATGCCGGGGCTGACCTTCATGCCCGTCAGCGCCCAGCGCAGGGGCATGGCACAGTCCTTCATCTTCACGTTTCGCTCGGCGGTCCAGCTCCGCGCAAAGGCCTCAAGGCCAGCGGGCGTCCAGTCGGCCAGGCCCGTCATGGCGGAGAAGAACTCCTTCAAGAGCCCCCGCTCGTCCGCCGTGAGGGCGCTGCCGTCCCAGCGGGCCTTCACCGGCTCGAAGGACAGGAAATAGTCCGTGAACTCCGCCATCTCCTTGGCCGTGCGGCCGCGTCCCTCCATCAGGGTGAGGGCCTCCGCCAGCCACTCGTCGCCGTGCTCCTTCACCGGCAGCCCCATGGCCTCCCAGAAGGGGCGCACCATGGCGAGGCGCGTCATGGGATCCAGCCGCTTCAAGTGCTCCTGATTGATAAAGTTCAGCTTGTCCACGTCCAGCACCGCGGGCTTGCGGGTGACGCGCGACAGCTCGAAGAGGTCCGCGGCCTCCTGGCGCGTGAAGATCTCATGGTCATCGCCGGCAGACCAGCCCAGGAGCGCCAGGAAGTTGAACACGGAGTCCGGCATGTACCCCAGGTCCCGATACTCGTAGACGCTCGTGGCTCCCAGCCGTTTGCTCAGCTTCTTCTTGTCCCTGCCCAGGATCATGGGCAGGTGGGCGAAGCGCGGCGTCTCCCACCCCAGGGCGCGGTAGATGAGGATCTGCTTTGGCGTGTTGGAGATGTGGTCCTCGCCCCGGATGACGTGGGTGATGGCCATCAGGTGATCGTCCACCACGACGGCGTAGTTGTAGGTGGGCATTCCGTCGCTCTTGATGAGTACGATGTCCTTGAGTTTTCCGGTGTCCTTCTCCTTCAGCCCGTCGCTCATGCTCTCGATGCGCCCGTAGACGCAGTCGTCGAAGGACACGTCCTGCCCCGGCTCCACCTTGAAGACGATGGCCTCCCCGTCGCGGTAGGCCCTGCCCTCGTCCAGCAGTTGCCGGGCGTACTGCCGGTACAGGTCCAGTCGCTCGGACTGGCGGTAGGGACCGTAGTCGCCGCCCTGGTCCGGGCCCTCGTCCCAGTCCAGCCCCAGCCACCTCATGCCGGACATGATGGTCTCCTCGTACTCCTTCGTCGAGCGGGCTCGATCCGTGTCCTCGACGCGCAGGATGAAACGTCCCCCCGTGTGGCGGGCCCACAGCCAGTTGAACAGGGCGGTGTGCCCGCCCCCGATGTGCAGGGCCCCCGTTGGGCTGGGCGCAAAGCGCACCCGTACGTTTTTGTTCTCCGTCATGATCCTTCCTCCAATGTCCACAGCGTGGATTCGGCACGGCCGTTCCGGCGGCGCTCGTGGCCGGATGCGGCGGATATCCTCTATAATGGTATCTTAAAAGATTATAGCGCAAGTGGGGAAGGGCCGTGAAGCCCCCGACGGGAGAGGGCCGGTCCCCGAAAGCGCTTTGGACGGAGGGCTCTGGGTTTCGATGCACGACAGCATAGGCGACAGGATAGACGAGAGGATCGACGCGGGGCAGGACAGGCTTCTGATCGTGGATGGGCACGGCCTGGCCTACCGGGCCTTTTACGCCATGGAGCGTCAGGAGCTCAGCGCGCCGGACGGAACGCCGACGGGCGTGCTCACGGGCTTCATGAACATGCTGTCCTTCGCGGAGGAGGAGGTGAGGCCCCGCGCCGTGGCCGTGGCCTTCGACGCGCCGGGCCCCACGTTCCGCCACGAGATGCTGCCCCAGTACAAGGCCACGCGCAAGCCGAGCCCGGAGGAGTTCAAGGCCCAGGTGCCCCTGCTTCAGGAGCTGCTGCGCCTCATGGGGTACCCCCTGCTGATCCAAAGCGGCGTGGAGGCGGACGACGTCATGGCCTCCCTGGCCCTGAGGGCGACGGAGAAGGGATGGCAGGCGGTGCTCCTCTCGTCGGACAAGGACCTGATGCAGGTTTTGGGACCGGGGGTCCTGATCATGCGGCCCCTCAAGAGCGGCGTTTCGTCGGCAGAGATCTACAGCGCCGCCGACTTCGAGGCGGAGAAGGGCTTCTCCCCCTCCTCCGTTCCAGACTACCTGGCCCTCCTGGGCGACAAGGCGGACAACGTGCCGGGGGTGGACGGCATCGGCGAGAAGACCGCCGGGGAGCTGATCTCCCGATGGCCAACGCTGGAGGCGGTCTTCGACGGACTGAGCGAGGTCCGACCCGCCGTGCGAAAGAAGCTCGAGGCCTCCGGCCTCGAAGCGGCCCAGCGGTCCCGCGACCTCATCCGCCTGCGCCTCGACGTTCCCCTGGACCTCGATCGGTGCCTCAGTGCCCCTGCGGACCCCGCCGCCGCGCTGGCGCTCGCGGAACGTCTGGCGCTCAGGAAGGTGGCCCGCCGCATCATGGCGGGGCCGACCCAAGCGGCTCCTGCGGCGGGGCCGGAGGTCCGGTTCGTGCCCCTGGCGGAGCTGGCGGAAGCCTGTTGTACCCAGGGGCCGCCCGTCCTGGCCATGGCCCCCCTGCAGGACGGGCGGGTGCAGGTCGCCGCGGAGGACGGCAGGGCCGCGGACTGCTCCGGGGAGGAGGCGCTGGCCCTCCTGGAACGGGTGCGACCGGCGGAGCTCCTGCTGTACGACGGCAAGGCGATGGCCGCGCGCGGCCTGACGGTCCCGGAGGTCGGGGTGTGGGACCTGCGGACGGCGCACTACCTGCTGCACCCGGACGTCGCCGAGAAGACGTTCCCGTCGCTGATTGCGGAGGGGGAGGCGCCGGCCCCCGCGCTCTTCCGGCTGCGGCAGGGGTTGGACTCGGCCATGGCCCGGCACCAGGGGCTGCGCGATGTGATGGAAGGGATCGACCTGCCCCTCATTCCGGTCCTGCTCAGAATGGAGCGCTGGGGCGTGCGGCTGGACCCCTCCCGCTTCGCTGCGCTTCAGGAGGAGCTGGCGGATCGGATCCGCGCCATCGAGGTCCAGGTGGAGGACATGGCGGGGACGGCCGTCAACCTGAACTCGCCGAAGCAGGTGGCGGACCTTCTCTTCGTCCAGCTGGGCTTCGCGCCGGAGGGGAAGACCAAGGGAAAGACGGGCTTCTCCACCAGTGCGGCCGTGTTGGAGCACCTGGCCCGCCTGCCCGGAGGAGAGGTGCCCGCCCTGCTGCTGGAGCACCGGGAGCTCTCGAAGATGCAGAGCGGATTCGTGGTGCCGCTTCAGAAGGCGGCGGAGGAGGGGGAGGGCGTCATCCACACCACCTTCGAGCCCGCCCTCACGGGCACGGGACGCCTCAGCAGCCGGGACCCCAACCTGCAGAACATCCCCGCCTTCGGCCAGTGGGCGGAACGCATCAAGCGGGGCCTCGTCCCCGTGCGGGAGGGAAACGTGTTCGTGGCCGCGGACTACTCCCAGATCGAGCTGCGCGTCCTGGCGCACATGTCGAGGGAGCCCCGCCTCGTCGAGGCCTTCCGGAACGGGAGGGACATCCACCGGGAAACGGCCTCCTGGGTCTTCTCCATGGCGCCGGAGTTCGTGACGCCGGAGCTGCGGCGCGTGGCGAAGATGATCAACTTCGGCCTGCTCTACGGGATGAGCGCCTTCGGCCTGGCGGAACGGCTGGACATGCCCCGCGGGGAGGCCTCCATGATCGTGAAGCGCTACTTCGAGGCGCTGCCCGGTGTGCAGAGCTTCCTGAAGGACATCGTGAAGGAGGCCCACGCGGCCGGCTTCGCCCGCACGCTGGCGGGGCGGATTCGGCCCGTGGACGAGGTGACCGCGCCGGGCCGGGGAGGGCTGGACCGGGTGCTGGTGAACACCCCCATCCAGGGCACGGCGGCGGACATCGCCCGCAAGGCCATGGTGGACTTCGACCGCGCGTTCCGCCACGACGGGGAGGTGCGCCTCTTTCTTCAGGTCCACGACTCGCTGGTCTGCGAGTGCCCCGCCGCCAGGGCGGAGGAGGTGGGGCGCTCGCTCCGGGAGATCATGATGAACGCCGCCACCCTCTCCCTGCCCCTCGAGGTGCAGCTGAAAACGGGAAGCTCCCTGGCAGAGGCGTAGGGCCGAAACAACCCCCCAGTCCCCCTTCGGGGAGCCTAAAAAACAGTTCGGCTGCTTGAGGGGCTGTGCGGATGGTCGAGCCCAGTCCCCCTTCGGGGAGCCTAAAAAACGCGCTTCTTCATTTTTGCCTCCCCTGCAAGGGGAGGTGGTTCGCGCCAGCGAACCGGAGGGGTTGCCCTTTGAAGTCGAGGCGTTCAGTTTCCGGGCCTGGCCCTCAGCGCCTCGACCTCGCCAAGGGACAGCCCGGTAAAGTCGGCAACCTGCTCAGGCGAAATGCCCCGGGCCAGCATCCGCCGTGCCGTGGCGGCGATGCCTTCAGCCTTACCCCTGACCTCTCCTTCCGCAAGCCCTTCCGCCCTGGCGGCCCGGCGGATCGTTTCCTCGATCGTCAGATCGTCCACCATCGCCTTGTAGCTTAAAATGTAGCGCAGACGCTCCTCATGGTTCTGCAAAAACAGCCTCTCCAGGTCAAGAGCCTCGCCGATCATCGGGTCCTGCACCATCGCCTCAGGCATCTTCTTCGCCTCCATTCCTGCAAGATACAGCAGCCAGTACTCCAGACGGTTCCGCGGCGCCCCCTGTCGGACGTACTTCGGCACCTCCAGGTAGACCAGCCTCAAATCCTCGCACAGCCTCTCCCCCGTCTCCTCGTCGCACAGGCTGAACGCCCGGCGGAAACGATCTCCCGCAAACAGGCTGAACGCCAGAATGTGGATCGAGATCGTCTTTCTCAGGTCCAGGTAGGAATCGCCGGCCCTCATCTGAGAGGCGTGCAGGGTGCTCAGGTAATAGGCGGAACGCTGGGGATAGTCGTTCCTGTTCCTCACCTGCACCTCGACCTCCACCTGCGTGCCGTCCGCCATGCCGGCCACGATGTCGAGGTAGACGTTTTTGCCGGCCTCCCGCGTGGCGGAGAGTTCGCGATTGGCGTACTCGAAACTCGTGAAGCCCGCGCTTCCGTCCGGGAACACAAGGGAGTTCACGAGGTCCAGGAACAGATGCTTGCGCTCCTCGCGGCCGAACAAAAACTTGAAGAAACGATCGTTGAGGCGGTAAATCTTTCCCTGCTCCAGGTCTTCTTCAACCTGCTGTTCCGTCACGGGGCCCTTTGCCGGGTAGATGGAATGCAGGGCCTCCTTGCCGATGCTCTCCTCGTCCATGCGCTCAACCTCCCAGAAACGTCGTTTTATACTGCGATGATATCACAACGAAGCAGCAAACCGGAGGGGCATCCTCTGAAGTCGAGGCGTTCAGTTTCCGAGCCCGCTACGTTTATCTAGTCTCGGTTCCCCGCGCCCGATCCGGAGCGCAGCAGCTTCCATGCGATCGTGGAGAGCAGCACCGCCCCCAGGAGCAGAAGGCCCCACACCAGCCGACGCTGCCATTCGCCGTCCGGACGGTCGCGGCCGGCCCGCAGGCCCTCTCCCGCCGGATTGGGGTTCACGGGCGCGCCGACCTTCGCCTCCACGGCGGCGCTCGGCCGCACGTCCTGAAGCAGGTACGGGCTCTGCAGCGCCAGGTCTTTTCGAGCGCTGCCGTAGGCCAGTATCCACGGAGCCCGACCCTGGGCCAGAAAGTACAGGGTGCCGGAATGCCATCCCACCTTCAGCCGGGGCGGCGCCGCGGAGAAGTCCCGATCGAAGTCCAGACGCCAGTAGCGGTCTTCGCACCGGCCAACGCTCATGGCGGCATTCGTCCGGAGGGTCCCCGCCTCGCGCACCCTGAAGAGCACCGCCGACCCGGCGGCGCGCCACGGCGTCCCCGGGTCGGGGCGGGAGGAGCAACGCGCCCCATACAACCCCGACTCCTGCAGGACGAAGTCGAGCTGCGTGACGGGGAACGCCCCACCGAGGTCGTACTCCACCGCCCGGTGGTCCGGGGTGGCCACGCCGTCGAACTCGGCGCTCCCGTCCTCGGACGCCCTCCGCTGCAGCAAACGGGAACAGCGCACCTCCGCGAGCGCGAAGGTCGGGTCCACGCCGCGCACCCTCAACAGAAGGTAGCGGCCTGGACGCCGGGGCAGCTCGATCTCGCTTCTGTCGAGGCGCGCGTCCCCCCTGCGGAGTCGGAGCAGGGGCATGTCGGAACACACCGCGTTCCAGTCCCGCAGGTTTTCGCTCTGGAGGACGTCGGCCTTTGCGTTCAGTGCCGCCTCCCCGGCGGTCTGGAGGTTCAGCCGGTACGAGCCTGGAGCTCCGCCCGACGCGATGGCGGCGAGGTCCAGGAGATAGCTGCGATCGGCCCCGCCATCGTGCGGGCGCCGTTCCCGAAGCGCGACGATGCGGCCGTCCGCGTCGACCCGAACGGAGAGGTCCGCGGGCAAAGCCCTCTCCGCGCCCCCTCCGTCCTCTTGAGGGAGCTCAAAGAACGGCACGGACGCCTCGACGCGCGCCGGCGGCGCTTCGGAGTTCGCGGCCTCCGAGATCACGACGAAGGGGACGACCTCTCCGGTCGAGTCGAAGACGGCAAGGTCGCAGTTCTGAGACTGAACCAGCCCGCCGTAGACCTCCTGAGGGATGGAGACCCTGCAGAACGCTCCGCCAAGCTCCTGCCCCGTCAACTCGTTCGCATGAACGAAATCTTCCAGCAAAACCGGCTTTTGGGGGATCGCGCCCCAGGCCCCGCAGGGCAGCAGGAAGATCAGCACCAGCAGGAATGTCGCTGCCCGACGCGCCGGCAACTCGCTCCTGAGCATCGTTCTCACTCCTTCCCTTGATCTGCAACCGTCTCCCTGGGAGGCAGCGGCGCGGCCCAGCCGATCAGCAAAAACAGGCCTCCCAGCACCAGAAAGGCAAAGATGCGGGTCAGGGTGGCGCTGCGGTTCAGATCGACGAGCAGGAGTTTGACCATGTCCGCGGCCAGCAGCCCCGCGCCCGCACGCCAGAGCGAACGGCTTCTCAATCGCTTCCCCTGAAGGATACCCGCGAGGCCAAGGACGCCCCACAGGATGGCGACGATCCCCTGACAGTGCGACGTCCTCAGCACCATCCAGATCGAGGTAAAGGCCTCGCCCGAGTACCACCACGCCGCCCGCGCGGCGACCTGGTTGACCCAGACGAACAGGAACCCGCAGAGCCCCTGCCGCAGGGGACGGGACGGGCGGCCGTCCTTGACGAAGGAACAGCGGAACCAGAGGACGCAGGACAGGATGAAGATCGCCTGCCACAGTTCGAGGGGGTTCAACAGGGGGACGAACAGCCCGCCGACGGCGGTCCCCTTCCACTTGAAGCTGTCGACGAAAGCGGGCAGTTGCAGCAGCAGGGGAAGCGCTGTGGCAAAGGCCAGGGATTTGGGGCTCCCCGCGAAGGCCGAGCGCTCCCGCGCCCGCGACACGTGGAGCAACAGCGCCGCCAGGGGCAGGAGCGAGAGCAACTGCGCCCAGTCCCCTCCCCAGCGGAACCCCCATTGCTCCAGGGCCATGTCGGCCAGCCTCAGCCCCACGAGGATTGCGGCGAAGTGGAAGATTTCGATGCCTCGAAAGCCGGCCTTCGTTTGGTACAGCAGGCGAAGCGACGGCCCGATCGTCGCCGCGTAGACGATGGCGCTCGCCGTCAGGCTGCGCCCGATGCCGAAGAAGTCCAGGGTCACGGGGCGCAGGACGAAAGGCAGCGTCTCGAAGACCCAAAGGATGCCGGCGATCAGCGGGCCGAACAGGAGGAGTTGGGCCGCACGCCAGTCGAGGCGCAGGGAGGCCCAACAGGCGGCCAGGGCGGTCAGGCAGACGACCGGGAAGGCCGAGAGCCAGGGGAGCCCGATGCGAGGCACCTGGTCGCCCATGGTCCCCCACCACCACAGGGCCCCTATGCCCGTCAGGACCCAGGATAGGATGACGCAGGCCGAGTGTACGTTTGAACGGAGAAACTCCGACGCCTGGCGTTCCCATCGGGTGCCATGAGGGAGGCCTTCCTCTCGCAGCCGGAAGCGCGTGACCCAGAAGCCGCTGCACCAGAGGGCGGCAGCGAACAGGACGCCGCTGGCGAGGATCGGGCTCAGCGCCGAATCGACCGTCAGGTCGACCCGAACCAGTTCGGGGGCGTAGAGGCAGAGGGCCCCGACCTGCAGAAGAATTCCGCCCAGCAGGGCTTTCAGGCTTCCGTAACGACAGGCCACGACGACCAGGAACGCCCCTTCGGCCGCCCACACGGCGGACGAGAGCACGCGCTCGAAGGCGTAAGGGAGGACGAGGTTTGAGAACAGGATGCTCAGCGCGGCAAAGAGACGCCAGACCACAGGCTGATACCGTTCCCCCCTTTGGCGCAGCCAGACCCCTAAGATCAGGTACCACACCCCAAGCCCCAGGCAGGTCGAGGCCGTGCCGTAGGCGAGGTGTCCCGCTGCGTGGGACTGCAGGAAGAAGAAGACGAAGGGGATGAGGACGGTCAGGGGCATATCGGCGGCGTCGGAGGGCTCCCCTTCGGCACGGCGCATCGCGAAGCGAAGCGTGATCAGCGTGTAGGTTGCAAGGAAGATCAACAGGAGGGGCTCCACCGCAGAGAAGAGATCGGGCCTCCAGTTGCGCTGGCCCCAGAACAGGGCAATGCCGGCGGTGAGGAGGAAACCCATCCGGTTCAGGAGGCGCCAGCGGCGTCGGAACGCGATGACCAGGATCTCGAAGTTCAACAGCGTGCAGATGGAGAAGAGCGTTACGGGATTATTACGGGCGCCCACCTGAAGCAGGTGGGGGGCGGCAAAGCCGCCCAAGATCGCAAAGAGCGCCAGGGGCTCGTAGTCCTGCACCAGCGCCAGGACGACGGTGACGACGGAGAGGAAGAGCATCGCCCCAATGGCCGGCCCCTCCGGCAGGATGGGCACGTTGGTGGAGGCCGAATGGAGTTTCGCGGCAGCCAGCACGACGAGGTAGAGCACGCCCATGCCGCCTCCCTGAAGGACCAGCGCGTAGGCACGACGCCTCAGCCTCATACGGAATCCAAAGGCCACCATAAGGAGTCCCGTGACGGCGGCACCCGTCAGGCGCATCTCCAGGGTCAGCAGGCCGAGGTGGACCGCGTAGCTGAAGAGCAGGCCGAACCCCACGAGGAAGAGGAGCACGCCCGTGCAGACCCAGATGTTCCCCTCGTCGATCAGCCAGGTGAGGAGGCGGGACCACGCGACGGCGACGGAGCCGGGTTGGCGGGACGACGAAACGCCGTCGCGGGCACCGTTGGCATCGTTGGGGTCGTTGAGACTGTTGGAATGGAGGGCTGCTGCTGCGACGGGGAGTTCCTCGACGGCGGGCGCCTCAGGAGCTTCCCGGAGAGGTTCGGAAGGCTCCGGCGCCTCGAGGGAGACTTCCAGCCCCTTCGGCAAGCCGAGGTCAATGGACACTTCTTCCACGGGAGTTTCGACAGAGGGCGGCGCCTCCGGCAGAGGAGAGGCCGGCGGCAGCTCCTCGGACAGGGGAGGGATGGCGGGTCGCTCCTCGGAGAGGGGCGTGACGGAGGGCTGTTCCTTCGAGGCCTCTATCGGGAGCGAGCCCTGCCGCATCGCATCGATCGCCTTCTCCAGCGCCGTGATGCGGCGGCTCAGGCGCTCCGTTCCATCGCCCACCTTTCCTAAGATCAGGAACGGCGCCAGGAT
>NZ_CALHIQ010000184.1 GCF_938030725.1 uncultured Fretibacterium sp.
GAACGCCGTGTCTCAACGGAGCTTTTTCGGGGGGGGGCGGCTAGCGCGGGGCCGCGGAAGGAGGGCTCCTAGGCTCTCTCCCCGACGATGAGGTAGCCGGGGCAGTGTAAAAAACAACCTGTTGGGCGTCAGTGCAGGCCCGTTTTCATCAGTTTCTCGTAAAGCGCCTCCCGAACGTCCCATCCCAGGGCGGAGGCGGCGTACTCCACCACATACCAGGGCCCCGGGCGCACCCATACGCCGTCTCCAGCCGCGCTCATCTTCGCGAACCGCTCGGGGTCCCCAAGCACCCGCAACGGGGCCGGCGGACGCCAGTCGGCGGGGAGGTTGTAGATATCCTTCTCGGTGCCCCTCAGGAACTCCGCACCGCACCGGGCCCATTCGGCGTCAAGCTCCTCCAGATCACGGCTCCGATAGCGGTGATAGTCTTTGAATCGACGCTCGCTGACGACCCGGAGTTCCTCGTCCCGTAGGAATCGGGCGAAGCTCTCCGGGGCCCCGATCGCGGAAAAGGCCAAGACGGGAGTAGCGGGTGCGGGGGACTCGCAGGGATGCAGCGTTCCGTTCCATTCCGCCCAGCTGCCGCTCCGGAGCGGGGAGATTAGGATGCGCTCGGCGGGGACATGGCGCTCCACCGACGCTCGAAGGTCGGCCAGGGTCTCCAGGACGGCCTCTGGTCGACCTTGGTCAGCACAACGAGGTGCGCCCCCCCGAGGGTGGATATGGGCTCCCGCAGGATCCCCTAGGGGATCAAGGTCTCGTTGCCGAAGGAGCAGGTCGCGTCGATCAAGACCGCGTTGGCGTCCCGGCCCAGCCGAAGGTAGGGAGGAAGTAAGCAAAAACCCCCTCAGTGAGGGGGTTTTCTATTTCTGAATCCCTTTTGAAACGGGATTTTCGCTTCTGGTGGAGCTAATGGGATTCGAACCCACGACCTCTTGAATGCCATTCAAGCGCTCTCCCAACTGAGCTATAGCCCCAAGGCAAACGGAAGCATTATACAGATTCCTTCCGACCTTGTCAAGAAAAATCCCTTCTGGACTGCACGCTTTAAGTTTGAAAGCGAGTTCGTCAGAGCGACGTGCCGACCACCTGGCCCGTGAGGCTTGGCGCGGAGGCGGCGCTTTCGTTCTCCGAAGCGTCCTTCTGCCAGAGGATGGCGACGCCCGCCCACGTCATGGCCAGGGCCACCAGAGGGTTCAGCCAGTTCATGAAGCAGTAGGGCAGGTAGTCCAGCGTCGCCACGCCCAACACGGAGCTGACGTAGACGCCGCAGGTGTTCCACGGCACGAGCACCGAGGTCATGGTCCCGCTGTCCTCCAGGGAGCGGGACAGCATGGTGGGAGCCAGCCTGCGGCCGTTCCAGCTGCGCTCCTCGAAGGCGCGACGGAACATCCGGCCCGGCACGATAATGGACAGGTACTGTTCGCTCAGGAAGACGTTGGAGAGGAAGGCGGAGGCCAGCACCGAGGCCACCATGCCGAACACGGACCGCACGTGGCGCATCAGGGCCTCTAGGATCACGTCCAGAAACCCGCAGACCTCCAAGATGCCCCCCAGCGATAGGGCCACGGCGATGAGGCAGATGGTCTCCAGCATCGAGGTCATGCCGCCGCGGGTGAAGAGCTGGGTCAGGAGATGCCCGATCGACGAGAACACCTCCGGGTCCACGGAGAGCGCCGGGGAGCCGGCGAGGAAGATGGACCTGAAGGCCTGCGTCATCTTCGAGATGGCCTCCGGTGTGTCGGCGGCGGCGAATTGGCCCAGGTGTGCCGGCTCGTAGCCGGAGAAGAGGACCATCAGCGTGTCGTGGGCCGAGGAGCCGTTGGCCAGCGACAGGACGATCCCTCCCAGGATGCCCGCCACGATGCCCGGAATGGCGGGGACCTTGAAAAAGGCCATGACCAGGATGATCAGGGGCGGGATGAAGGCCCAGAAGGAGATGGAGAACTCCGCGCGCATCATGTCCTGGATCAGGAGGATGCGGCCGCCGTCCGAGCCCTGCGCGGAACTCCCCATAAAGAGCGAGATCACGAGGGTGATGAGGAGCGTCGGCAGCGTGGTCCACATCATGGCTCCAACGTGGTCGAACAGGTTACTGCCCGAAACCGCCGGGGCCAGGTTCGTCGTGTCCGAGAGGGGGGAGAGCTTGTCGCCGAAGTAGGCCCCCGATATGACGAAACCGGCCGTGACGGGAAGCGGCAGGCCGAGGCCTGCGCTGATGCCGATGAGGGCCACTCCGACGGTGCTGGTGGTGGTCCAGCAGCAGCCCGTGGCCAGGGCCACCACCACGCTGATCAGGAGCGACGCGCAGTAGAAGAACCGCGGGCTCATCACCCCGAGGCCGTAATAGATCATCGTGGCGACGACGCCGCTCTGGATCCAGCAGCCCACGAGGCAGCCCACGAGGACGAGGATCAGGATGGCCTGAATGGAAACCTGGATGGCGTTGCAGATGCCGCGCTCCAGGTCCACCCACGAGCACCTGAGCCACGACAGGCCCACCGCCGCGGCAAAGACCGCCGCGAAGAGGAGGGGGACCTGTGCGGGAAGCCCCAGCCCAAAATGAGCGCCCGACTCGAGCTCCACGTCAACGACGCCCAGAGTGACGATCAGCGCGCAGCAAAGCAGAACGAAAAGAGATAGGACAAGACCCGGTTTACGAGATAACTGCATCCCGACATTCCCCCCACACCAAAGATCTGCTGTCGTTTTTTACCTTGTGTTGAGGCTTCGACTATTCCCGGACAGGGTCCTTTAGCGCGAGAGGAATGATTTTGCGTATTGGTCTTCCCCGGCTTACTTCGAAGTCAGGTGCATTGTAAAACATTCTGGTGAAAATGCAAGAGGGAAAACGCGGCGCGGCCCCCTGCGGCTGAAGGGTTGCGGGGGTGCCGCATCCTTGAGGATCATCCATTTCCCTTGGAGCGCGACAAAAAAACGGCCCGTCCCGGTCAAGGGGCAGGCCTCCTCTGTATCTTTAGCATAAGAACCGTGCGTCACGCCGACCGCAGGAGCTCCTCCGCCGGGGCCGCCCGCCGCAGGGCGAGCGAGCGCGGCACGTCCAGCACGCGCTGGTTGTCCGAGCCGCGCCATGCCAGCGCCAGGCTGCGCCGCGCCTGGATAAAGGGCCCGTCCACCAGCACGTCCAGGGCGCGCAGGAGCGCCTCCCAGTCCGGCCTCCCCGCCCTCAGGAGCGCCTCCAGGGTGCAGCCCGTCCACGCCATGACGTGGTACCCCCGCGCCCGCGCCGCGGCGGCGAGGGGAGCAAGGGCCGCCGCCTGACAAAAGGGCTCCCCCCCGCTCAGGCTCAGGCCATCCAGCAGCGGGTTCGCCGTCAGCCGCGCCAGGACCTCGCCGGACCGGATCGTCCGCCCTCCCTCAAAAGGCTGCGTTTCCGGGTTGTGACACCCTGGGCAGCCGTGCGGGCACCCCTGCACGAAGACCGCGAGGCGCAGGCCCGGTCCGTCCACGATGGAGTCCTCCACGATCCCCGCCAGCCGCAGTTCCGCCTCCAACCCTTCGGGCGTCAGCGCGGGCATGGCTCCGGGCCCGCGTGCTTCACGCGGTCGTGTTCCTCCGCGCGCTTGGCGTCGTTGAAGCGCTCAAGCGTCCCCACGAGGTAGCCCGTGATGCGGCGGATGCGCTCGAAGGGCCGGCCTTCCTCCCGCCGGCCGCAGCCGGGGCAGACGTCGTCGATGACGCCCGTGTAGCCGCACACGGGGTCCCGGTCCAGCGGATGGTTGATGGCGCCGTAGCCGATGCCCGCCTCCTTCATGGCGCGCACCACCTTCTCGAACGCGGCCAGGTTCCGCGAGGG
>NZ_CALHIQ010000185.1 GCF_938030725.1 uncultured Fretibacterium sp.
TGACCTCGTCCGGGATGTTGGTGATGATGAGCGCCTGCTTGCGCTTGTCGAAGTTTCGGGTCATGTTGTCCAGCATCACCCCGCAGATGTACACGCTGACCACGCCGTAGACCACCGACTCAAGGCCCACCACGCCCAGGGAGAACGCCAGGATGACGACGTTGTAGATGATGGAGAAGCGACCCACCTCCAGGTCGTAGCGTCGGCGCAGGACTGCGGCCGCAATGTCGAAACCTCCGCTGGAGCCCCCCACGTTGAACATCGCCCCCATGCTGACGCCCTTCAGGAAGCCTGAGATCACCGCCGCCATGAACTTGTCCTCCGTGATCGAGAACGGAAAGCGCGAGAAGACCGCGAGGAAGCCGGAGAACACGGCGACGGAAAAGACCGTCAGGGCCAGGAAGTGCAGGCCCAGGTCCCTGCGCCCCCAATAGATCAGCATCAGGTTGACGCCGACGATCATCCAGTTGGGAGAGAGCCCGAACAGGTAGTTCGTCAGCACCGCGATGCCGGGCACCCCGATGTCCGGAAAGCGATAGGGCAGCGTGCAGTACGCCACCGCGAAGGCATAGACGACGTTCGCCAGGACCAGGACCAGGAGGGCCCGCCATTCCCTGGCGCACAGCTGCCGCAGGGAGCTCAGAGTTTCCTTTGCCATTCCCATTCTTTTCCCTCGTATTCTCAAGCGTATTTTTTCGGAAGCGCCGGGCGCCAACAGCCGGCGTCGAAGGCCTCCGGCAGGAGCCGGACCTCCGCGATCATCAGCGCCCCTCCCTCAAGCCTCGGCTGCACGACGTCCGCCCCCACCCACGTGAGGCTCACGTCGTTCAAGCCGCCGGGGTTCAACACCCGGACCTCGTCCCCCACGACCTTCATGAGGCGCCCTACAATGGCGCTCGCCACAGACCCCGTCCCGCAGGAGAGGGTGATGTCCTCCACGCCCCGTTCGTAGGTGATGACGTCGAGCACTCCCGCCAGTAGGTGGGCGAAGTTCACGTTGGTCCCCTCCGGGAAGAGGTCCCGTCGGTTGCGGATCGCGCGTCCCAGCAGAGCGTACTCCGCGATCGACCGGCGGCGTTCCTGCTCGAAGATCACCACGTGAGGCACGCCCACCACAAGGAAGGAGTAGGTGAGGTCACAACCCTCCACGGAGGCGTGGGCCCGCAGCACCGCCGACGCGGTGTTGACCGGCGCCAGGTCCAGGGCGACGCGGTCCCCCCTGACGGCCGCGTTCACGTCGCCTCCCAGCGTTTCAAAGGTCATCTCCCGTCCCGTGATCCCCCGCTCGAAGGCGAAGCGCGCCGCGCACCGGGCGCCGTTGCCGCACATCTCCCCCTCGGAGCCGTCCCGATTGAACAGGCGCATCCGAAACGCTGTGCGCTCCGAGGGCTCCAGCACGAGGAGGCCGTCCGCCCCCACGGACTCCCTGCGCCGGCAGACGGCCCGCGCCGTCCGGGCGAGGGTCGAAGCGTCCATCGCCAACGACAGGTTGTCCATGACGAGAAAGTCGTTCCCGTTTCCGTTCATCTTCAGGCAATCAATCATTTTAGCCACCTCCGAGCCGACGGCCGCAAGACGCCTGGCAAGCCCTGAGAATGCGTCGTCTTTTGCGGGAACTCCCCTTCCGAAGCTCCTCAAATGCGGTATAATAAATCAGTTGGACCTCTTTGCCAACGTCGCTTATCAAGCAATTTATCATAGCAGGCCCGCGGAAGAAAGTGCTGAGTAAAACTACACGACACGGCCTTTCCGCCAAGAGGAAGCCTAGCCGCCTGCCGGTCGCGATTCAGGAGGGAACATGGACAATAGAACGCAGGGGATGCAGAGCGCCATCAACGACTACAACGCCAACAAGATCAAGGTCCTTGAGGGGTTGGAGGCGGTGCGCAAGCGTCCGGGGATGTACATTGGCGATACGGGGCCCAGGGGGCTTCATCACCTGGTCAACGAAGTGGTCGACAACTCCATTGACGAAGCGATGGCCGGCTTCTGCACCCGAATCGACGTGACCGTCCACAAGGACGAGAGCGTTACCGTCCAGGACGACGGCCGCGGGATCCCGACGGACCCGCACCCCTCGAACGGACGGCCGACCTGCGAGGTGGTGCTGACGCGCCTGCACGCCGGCGGCAAGTTTGAACAGGGCGCCTACTCGGTGTCGGGAGGCCTTCACGGCGTGGGCGTTTCCGCCGTCAACGCCCTCTCGGAGTGGTTCGAGGTCACCATCGCGCGAAACGGCATGGAGCGCACCCAGCGCTTTGAGCGCGGCGTGCCCGTCACGGACCTCTCGGAGGGCGTGCCCGTCGATTGGCAGGGCACGAGGATTCACTACCTCCCCGACAAGGAGATCTTCGAGGACGTCCACCACTCCCTGGAAACCCTCAAGAGCCGCTTCATGGAGCTGGCCTTCCTGAACGCCGGGGTTCGCATCTTCGTCACCGACGAGCGCAGCGGCGAGAGCCGGGAGTACCACTTCGAGGGGGGCGTCAGCGCCTTCGTCCAGTACCTGAACCGCGACAGGACGACGCTCTTCGCTCCCCCGGTCGTCATATCGGGTGAACGGAACGACATCAAGGTGGACATGGCCCTTCAGTACAACGACGAGTATCAGGAGCGCATCCTCACCTACGCGAACCTGATCCACACGGTGGAGGGCGGCACGCACCGGCTGGTGCGCACCTCATGGGCCTGCGCCAGGCGCTGACGCGGGCCCTCAACGAGGCGGCGCGCGGCGGCAAGCTCTTGAACGACAAGGAGGACAACCTCACGGGCGACGACCTGAAGGAGGGACTGACCTGCGTCCTCTCCGTCAAGCTCGTGGAGCCCCAGTTCGAGGGACAGACCAAGACGAAGCTCGGCAACAGCGACGTGCGCGGCGCGGTGGACTCCGTCGTCTACGAGGGGCTCCTCTCCGTCATCGAGGAGCGGCCCGACCTCGTCCGCCCCATCGTGGACAAGGCGCTTCGGGCCCGCAGGGCGCGCGAGGCGGCCAAGAAGGCCAAGGAGCTGGTGCGCAAGGGTGCCATGACGGGGATGAACCTTCCGGGCAAGCTGGCGGACTGCTCCTCCAAGACGCCGGAGAACTCGGAGATATACATCGTCGAGGGGGACAGCGCCGGCGGCAGCGCAAAACAGGCGCGCGACCGCACCTTTCAGGCTATCCTGCCGCTGCGGGGCAAGATATTGAACGTCGAAAAGGCGCAGGAACACAAGATGCTTCAGAATCGCGAGATACAGACGATCATCACGGCGCTGGGGTGCGGCATCGGCACGGAGTTCAACGCGACGCGGCTCCGCTATCACAAGATCATCATCATGACCGACGCCGACGTGGACGGCGCGCACATCAGCACGCTGCTCCTGACCTTCTTCTATCGCCACATGCCGGAGCTCCTGACGGAGGGGTACATCTACCTCGCCCAACCGCCGCTCTACCGCGTGCAGAGGGGCAAGCAGGTCCACTACTGCTACACGGAGAAGGAGCTGCGCCAGCAGGTGGACGGCGCGCCGGACCCCGACAAGGTGGGCGTGCAGCGCTACAAGGGGCTCGGCGAGATGAATCCGGAACAACTCTGGATGACGACGATGGACCCCGCCAACCGCATCCTGAAGAAGGTGGAGCTGGACGACGACCTCCTGGCCGACGAGTACTTCGACATCCTGATGGGCGAGAGGGTGGAGCCGCGCCGGGAGTTCATCACCACCAACGCCAACTCGGCCAAGAACGTGGACCTCTACGCCGGTTGACGCGCGAGGGGTTCACCTGCAAGGTAAAAGTGACGCGCTCCGGCGGAAAAATCTGCCGGAGCGCGTCAACGTTTTCTCTGGAAATTGATCCGGGGCCTGCGGGGAGGGCCGACGCCGCTCAGGCCGTCGCCCGTTCTCCCGACGCCGCCGCCCCGTCGTGGATCTGCCTCAGCACCTCGATGGCGACCTCAAGGGCGCGCTTGCCGTCCCGAATCCCCACCAGGGGCTGCCGCCTGTCCCGGACGCAGCTCACGAAGTGGGCCAACTCCAGCTTCAGCGGCTCGTTCTTGGGGAAGATCGGGCTCTCGAGGATCTCCATCTGTCCGTCGCTGCTGCTGACGCAGCGGTTGATCTGCACCGTCTGCGTTTCGTAGTTTACCGTGATCTGGCGCTGGCGCTCCATGATCTCCAGCTGGCGCAGCTTCTTCTCCGACACGCGGCTGACCAGGATGTGGGCCACCACCCCATTTTCAAAGGTGATCTGGGCGTCCGCGATGTCCTCGTGCTCCGTAGAAACGCAGGCCCCCGCTGCAGCGATGCGGGCGATGGGGGACGGGACCAGGGAGAGGACGATGTCGATGTCGTGGATCATCAGGTCCAGCACGACCCCCACGTCGTTGATTCTCGGCGAGAAGGGGCCGATGCGTTTGGACTCCAGGTAGATGGGCTTGTGGGCCGTCTGGGAGATGTAGCGGATCGCGCTGTTGAAGCGCTCTATATGCCCCACCTGAAGCACCAGGTCCTTCTCCGCCGCCAGCCGCAGCAGGTCCTCCGCCTCCTCGGGGCGGGTCGTGACCGGCTTCTCGATCAGGACGTGAAGCCCCGCCTCCATCGCTCGCTTTGCGATCTCATAGTGCAGGCTCGTTGGAACCACGATGGAAACGGCGTCCGGCGCCTGACGGTCAATGAGCTCCTCCAGGCTCCCATAAGCGGGGACGCCCAGATGAGCGCCTATTGAACGCGCCCTCTCCGGATCGTTATCGGCGACCCCCACCAGGCGCGCGTCCAAAAGCTCCGTATAGACCCGCGCGTGGTGCTGTCCCAGGTGCCCCACCCCAATGACGCCAAACCTCTTTATCGATTCCATAACGTCACCTTCCAGACGAGATACAAAGTGTTCGTGCCGTATGCGCGGCAGCTGTGTCGTCCCCTGTTTATCTTTATCCCCGCTTCGGCGTCCTTTGTGGCGCACCGCCGCTCCAAAACGCTCCCAAAAAATGAAATTTCTTCGCGGTGCAGCGGTCAGAGCAGTCGAAGGTGCAGGAACATCCGGTCCTCGCGGTCCCCTCCGCGGTAGGAGTAGCAGCGTCCGTCGGAGGCCGTGTCCATCCCCGCAACGTGAACCCGGTCCTCAGGGACCCCGCACTCCATCAACTGCCGTCGAATCTCGCCCGCGATATCGAAATGGAAGCTCTGTCCCATCCTATCGACGTTCTCCGGATGGAAGGCGCTGAGGCCGCGCTGCGTCCACTCCTCAAGCGTTCGGGGGTAGCTTCTGCCGGCGATGCAGGGGCCGATCCACGCGGAGGCGGAGGCCGCCGCTCCCCGCCCCATCGAACGCTCGACCTCCAGAAGGCCCGATTGCGCGATGTTCTGGACCGTGCCCTTGTAGCCCGAATGGAGGATCAGCGCCCACGGGCCGTGCCGCCGTGCCCACTCCTCCGAGGGGAGCAGGAGGACCGGGGCGCAGTCCGCGAAGCGCAGAGAGGCGTCGAGGTCGCTGCGCGTCAGCAGGATGCCGTCCGCCTCCACCTGCGCCGGCAGAGCAACCTCAGGAGCGGCCTTCAGAATTCGGACCCCATGCACCTGGCGGGGGGCGACCAGGGACCGACCTTCGTCGAGGAAGTCCGGCGCGAGGCGATCGCGGATCGCCGCGGCGCGCCCTCCCGTTCCCGCGAGCAATGGGCCGCGCATAAAGAGGCGGGCGGAGGCAAAGGAGCGGGCCGGCAGGAACTCCAGGACGTTCTGACCCTGCGGAAGGCCCAGCCGAAAGTGCTCCCGGTCGGTTGCGCGCTCCTCAAACACGGCGGGGTCCTCCGTCCTCAAGCGCTTCCTGCAGCCTGGGCCGTACCCACCCGATCAGGTAGAGGCTGCCGCAGACGAGCACGACCTCGTTCTCCCGACGGGCCAGCGCCGCTGCCTCCAGGGGCGAGGCGAAGGACCGGGGCTCATTGCGCCAGGGAATTCCCGCCGACGCGCTCAGCAGGTCCTGAGCCGGGAGGCACCGCTCCATGTCCGGCACCTCCGTGGCGTAGAGGGCTGGGGACAGCGCGCTGAGGAGCGAGAGGCACCCCCGATAGTCCTTATCCCGCATCGCCGCGTACACCACGCCTAGCCTCTTGCCCTTCCAAAGCTCCCTGGCGCTCTCGACGAGCTTCTTCACCCCGTCCAGGTTGTGCCCCCCGTCCAGGACGACCGTCGGGTCGTGGGCGATGACTTCGAGGCGCCCGGGCCATCGGGCCTCCTCGATCCCCTGCAGGATAGTCCGTTCCGCCAGCCCCGGGAACCTGTCCCGAACCTGAGCGAGGGCCAGGAGCGCCAGCGAGGCGTTCGACAGTTGGTAGCGCCCCGGCAGACGGGTGCGGACGCGGTCAAGACGGAGGAGCGGAGAGCGAAAGTCGAAGGTGCAGCCCGACTCGTCCATCAGGACGTCCTCCAACCGAACCTCCTCGGAGACGACGTGAGGCAGCGCGCCCACCCTCCCGCAGAAGGCCTTGAAGAGGGGGATCAGCGCCGGGTTGTCGCCCATGAAGCAGGCAGGAATGCTGGGCCTCACCACGGCGAACTTCTCCCCGGCGATCTCCTCCAGGGTGTTCCCCAGAAACTCCATGTGGTCCATGGAGATGGAGGCCACGACGGAACACACGACCTGCCCCAACAGGTTCGTCGCGTCCAGCCGGCCGCCCAGTCCCGCCTCGCCGACCCCCACCTGCGCCCCCTCCCCTTCGGCCAGCAGGAAGGCCGCTGCCGTCACCAGTTCAAAGTAGGAGGGAGGGTCCTGCGCCAGAAGGCCATCCTCCCGCACCGGCGCAACCACCTCCCTGACGGCGGCCAGCCACTTTTCGCCCGCAATCGGTTTTCCGTCGATCAACAGGCGCTCCGCGGGGCTCTCCAGGTGGGGGCTGCTGTAGAAGGCGGTCCTGTAGCCCGCGGCCCGCAGCACCGACGCCAGGAACGCGCAGGTGGACCCCTTTCCGTTGGTGCCCACGACGTGCAGGGCCGGCCACCGATCCTGTGGACTCCCCAGGAGGTGGAGCAGCCGCCCGATCCGCTCCAGGCCGGGGCGGATCCCCTGAGAGGCCGCACCGTTCAAAATTTGTTCCATCTCCAAAAACGCCGCAGCATCCGAAGGGTTCATTGCACGATTCATCGGACCACTCCCTCGCTTCCGACAAAGGATTCCAACAAAAAAGCTCCGGGGGACTTCACTCCCCGGAGCAAACGTGAGATATCACAAATTAACGCTGGGCCGGTGGGATGGCGTAACTCTGTGGGAATCCCAGCTTCTTGAGCTGCAGGATAGCCGCATCCGCGGATTGTTTTGTATTTCCGGCCTGTACCCAGACCTTATGGAACCTCGGTCCAGAAAACACCGTCGCCTTGTACCCGGCCTTCGTCAGTTTTGCAACCGTTTCCTGCGCAATTCCCTTCGAGGAATAGGCTCCCACTTGAACGCGCCACACGGCCGTTCCCTGCTGAAGGGGCTTCTGAGGCGCGGGGGGCTTTGGCTTTTGCTGCGGGGCCGGCTTGGGCTGCGGAGGCTTGACAGGATCAGGCTTAACCTCCGCCCGGGGCTTCCTCTGCCCCTGAGGAGGTGAAGCCTCCTTCTGTTTCACCGGCGTACGGTCCACCTTCACCATGCCCGCTCCAGCGTCCTTAGAGGAAGTGGTCGCTGGGAGGGGTAATGGAGTGGGGCGTGCCGTAGTGTTGCCGTAGGGGATGACCGTAACGTCCAGGGGCAACGGGGCTTTGGGGTTGGAGAGCAACTCCGTCCCCCCGTCGGCGCTGTTCGTTCCGATCCTCGTGAGATCGGCCTGCGGAACCTCCTCCACCGTGGGAACCTCGGCATCGGTCGAAGATGTCGTCCCCGACAGGGGCTCCTCCGCCTGCGGGGGAAGGACCTCCGAGGAGAAGGCCAGGCCATTGACAAAGAAAAGTTTCCCGGCAACCACAAGAAGGCCGATCGCCACAACTCCGACGAACGGCAGGATGATATCTCCGAAGGAGAGGATAAACCCCTTCTTCTTGATCTCCCTATGTCTTGATCGCCTCGTGATCCTTCTCTTCAACGGTGCTGCTCTCATTCCTCGCCCCTTCCGTTACTCCTTAGGGCGCCTTCTGAAGATGGCGGGCTGGTCGTAGGGCATCTTGGGCAGGCCTCGGAACGGCGCCATCTCATCCTCGCTGGGGGACTGCAGCCTGGTCTCCTCGAAGCTCCCGCGCTCCTGCCTTCCGAAGATCGTCCTCGCGTGGGACGTCTGCTGCGTTCCCTCGTTCCTGGCGGCCGGCTTTTCGGGCACTCGGTTGGAGGAGGGCGCCTTGCGCCCCAGGGCCCGTCCCTCCGGGAACCCCGTCGCAATGAGGGTCACGCGGACCTTGCCGCCCATCTTCTCGTCGATGACGTGCCCCCAGATCACCTCCGCCTCGGGGTCCGCCGTCGATTTGACGACCTCCGCCGCCTTGGACATCTCCATCAGGGTGATGTCCGGCCCCGTCGTCACGTTGAAGAGGACGCCCTTCGCCCCCTCCATGGGCACCGACATCAGCGGGGACTTGATCGCGGCGCGCGCTGCCTGCTCCGCCCGGTTGTCGCCGTCGCTCTCCCCAATCCCCATGATCGCCGTCCCGGCGTTGGACATCACCGTCCGCACGTCCGCAAAGTCCAGGTTGATGAACCCCGGCTGGGTGATCAGGTCCGTTACGCCCTTGACGGCCTGGTAGAGCACCTCGTCCACCATCGCGTAGGCCTCCGTCAAGAGCATCTTCTCCGCGTTGCCCAACTGAAGCAGCCGGTCGTTCTCCACGATCAAAAGGGCGTCCACGCACTTTTTGAGGTTTTCAATGCCGCCCTGAGCCGTCTTGAATCGCTTCTGCATCTCAAAGTTGAACGGCAGGGTGACGACGCCGACCACGAGGGCCCCCGATTCCTTGGCAGCCGCAGCGATCACCGGCGCAGCTCCCGTCCCCGTGCCGCCGCCCATTCCGGCGGTCACGAAGAGCATGTGCGCGCCCTCTATGTGCTCTTTAATGCACTCCAGGGACTCCTTCGCGGCCTCCATGCCAACCTCCGGGTTCGCGCCGGCTCCAAGCCCTCCCGTCTTCTTCTCGCCAAGGATAATGTGGTTGTTCTTCGGGGCCCGGTTCAAGGCCAGCGCCTTGGCATCCGTGTTGGCGGCGATGAACTCCACGCCCTCCAGGCCGGATTCAATGATGTGGTTCAGAGCGTTGCCGCCTCCGCCGCCCACTCCAATGACGATGATATTCTCCCGCTGCTTCATCGAATCGTCGGAGAGCTCAAACATCTGTCCCTGATCCATCTGCCATCCTCCCAGCTGCTTTTACTTCGACATTCATCCGGTGCCCCGGCCTGTTGCAGGCGGCAGGAATTCTTTTCGAAATCAACAAATCCCCAGCCCCGCGCCATACACGACATCACGCTATGCGGCACACTGCATCCCATTCTATGTTAATTAGAGGACGAACTCACCCGCCGTGCCACAGGAAAAATACAGAAATTCCAGAGGAAGCGCTGATCAATCTTAAAAATGATCAAGGATCATCAAACGAAGGGGTTCCTTCAGCGCTTCCCCGAAGGTTCCCCCACGCGCTTCGTGCGGCCTCGGTGAAGTTTCTGGCGCTCATGGGGACCCGTACGGTTTATCGTCCTCAACCACTGGGCCAGTGTTGCCCTAGAAGAGGTCCTTGAATTTCCTGGCAAGCCCGCCGAGAAAGCTCCTCAGGTTTTCCGCCGTCGGCTCCGGCTTCTGGGAGTCCGTCATGGGGTCGTTCAGGTACTCGGTCGACAGGCGAACGTCCTCGGAGTTGGGCTCGACAAAGAGGTGAGAGTAGCTGTTGCGGTAGGTGTTGTAGCGCAGGAGCCCCGCCGCGCTGACGTAGGAGGTGTCCTCTCGTCCGGGCGGCATCGCGTAGATGGGGTGAGCAACGCGAACCTTCATCTGCAGGACCTCCCCAAGCATCTCCACGATGCCCGGCGTCTTGGCCACTCCACCGGACAGGATCACCCCGCCGGGGAAGAGCTGCGGACTGCAGTCCGCAAGGGCCACCCGGACGTAATCCATTAAGAGCTCCTCAATCCGGGCGCCGATCACCTGGATGGCCATGTCGATGTCGATGCCGTCCCGCCGGAGAGATTCGTCGTCCTCCATGAAGATGCGCTTTTTGACGTCTTCGGCATCCCGCAGGGAAACGCGAAGGACGGTGGCCAGGTCGCTCGTGATGTGTTCTCCCCCGATGGGGATGCTCATGATCTTGAAGGGACGACCCCCGCGATAGAGGACGAGCCCCGTCGCGCCGCCGCCGATGGAGAGCGAGATGCAGCCCATCTTCATCTCCTCCTCCATTACGGACCCCAGCGACGCGGCCAGGGGCTTCAGCACAAGCCCCTTCACCCGAATTCCCGCCCCCTCCTGAACACAGGTGAGGACGTTCTGGGTATAGGTCATGGGGACTGAAACCGTCTGAAGCATGATCTCTAGGCGTTTCCCCGTCATGTTCAGGGGTTCGTCCACGGGACGGCCGTCCAGCTCATAACGCACCGGGATCGTATGGACCGAAAAGGTGTTTTTGGGGAGTTCAAGGCGGCTTTGAGCGGCCTCAATCGCCCTCATGAGGTCCGCCTCCTCGACGCGCCTCGGCTCCCGTCCGTCCAGGGCCACCATTCCCTCCGTCATCACGCTGTTCACGTCCAGCGAATTGAAGGCAACGATCGCGGAGTTGATGCGCTGGTTCGTGATGTTCTCCGCCTCCCGCAGCGCCCGCTTGACGGACTGGGTCGCCTCCTTCAGGTTGACGATGACGCCCTTGGAAAGGCCGTGAGAGGGGGAGTAGCCCATACCGATCACCTGTACAGCCTCTGGGTAGCGCGGGTCCTGCTCCGCCACAATCACGGAGATCTTCGTGGTGCCCACGCTAAGTCCGACTAAGGTATCCGACTCCCTTTGCAATTACTTCAAACTCCCTTCTTCTGGCCCGCCCGGCAAATCTCTCAACAGGATCTTGCCCTTATACGTGGCATCGATCAGGTGATTTCCGCCCTCTTTCGAGAGTTTTGAAAAGAGTTCTTCAAGCCCGACGCCCAGGTCCTGCCCCTCATATTTTTCAGGCTGTATCAAGAGCTCAAAAAGCTGTTTTTCGCGCCTGAGCTTCAGGCGAAACAGATCCGCCCCCGCCCTGCGGTCCCAGGCGATGTCCTGTACCGCACGAAACCATTCGTACCTCTGGTATTCGTCCAGGAATCCGGCGAGCGCATCCAGCGACATCGGAAAGTCAAAGACACCGGAGGGAGGCCGTTCTCCGTCCTCCTTCAGCTGGGGCAGGCGCCACGTCGGGCCCAGCCCCAAGTCAGCACTCGCCATGTGCCCCTGCGCCTCCGCGACGTTCCACATGCGCCCTTCCCGCGAAACGCACCACAGCTGGTCGTACCACCGCACCTTCAGCCACGGCGTCAGCCGCTTGATCGCGGTCGCGAACCTTCCGACCCGCGGCATCGTCGTGACCACGGACACCGGTATGTCCCGTTCCAAAAACTGCTTTAGCACCTCCGCGTCCTTCAAAAAGTACGGCCAGAAGCGAAAACAGCGCGACGGGAACACCGACCACAGCCGCTCTTCCAGGGCAGGGTCCTGAGCGTCCACCCGGTAGCCGCTCAAGGGCATCCACGCCCTGTATTCCACGAGGCGCCAGAGGCCGCCCAGGAGCAACGACATCAAAAAAACCCTCGACCAGCGCACGCCCTTTCTCCCTAGCAGGCACTCTGTATATCAAGCCCGATCACGCGGACCTCAGGTTCGAGGCGGACCCCCGTCCTTGCAAGCACCGTCGCCTGACAAAGCTGCATCAACGACAGGACGTCGGACGCCGTCGCGCGCCCCTCGTTCACGATAAAATTCGCGTGACGCTCGGACACCCTCGCTCCTCCGACGGACATCCCCTTGCAGCCGCACCGATCGAGCAGACGCCCGGCGCTCTCGCCGGGGGGGTTCTTAAAGCTGCACCCCGCGCTGCGGGCCCCGATGGGCTGCGCGCTTCGCGCCTCACGAAAACGAGCCAGCTCCGACTCGATCCGTTCCCTTCCCGCTGGATGAAGGAGCATCCGGCAGCCCAGGAAGACCCGGCCGGCCTGAGTCAGCGAAAAGCTGCGATAGGCAGCGACGAACTCTCCCTCCTGCCACTCCCTCAAGGAGCCGTCCCGCTCAAGGGACGTCACCGCGGTCATGAACTCCCCCACGCTTCGTCCTCCGGCTCCAACGCTGCCGGCGATGGCACCACCCACCGTACCGGGGATCCCGGCGACGAACTCCAAGCCGCCGAGGCCTTGCCGCACCGCCTCGGTGAGCACGGCGGAGAGCGGATGTCCGGCCTGCGCCTCCACGACCGCCTCCCCCTCCGGCGCCCTGCGCCAGACGGCCCCGTTCCACTTTCGCATGGAGAGGACTACGCCGGGGATCAACCCATCGGCGAACAGGACGTTGCTCCCCCCTCCCAGCGCGTGAACCGAAACCCCAAAACGGGCGCTCGTCCGGCAGACGGCCTGGAGGTCCTCAAGGCGGGAGGGCTCGACGTAGTACTCTGCGCTCCCTCCAACGCCGAGCGTGGTGAGCGGCGCCAGGGGCCTCTGCCGCTCCACGGGACAGCTTAAACTTCTCTCCAGCTCATCCGCAAACATTCCCGCTCCTCATTCACAAAAGACATTATATCCTAGTCGGTCGAATCGGGGCGCAACAATCGTGCGAATCGGCCACAAACTCTCCCGTAGAACGCGGAGGTTCGCCCTGAATGCGTCATGGGTCAGCCCTTGTTCCAGTTCCCCAATCCTTCGAGGAATCGTTCGCCCACTTGAAAGACGTTTCCCGCGCCCATCGTGAGCACCAGGTCCCCATCCCGCGAAAGCGCCTGCACCGCCCTCAGCGCGTCGTCCTCGTCCCTGCAGAAGGCGATGCTCTTCCCCGCCCTCCGGAGCTTCTCGACGATCGCCTCGGCCGAGACCTGCAGGGGGGGCTCCCCCGCGCTGTAGATGGGCAGCAGGAGGATCTCGTCCGCCCCGGCCAGGGCTGCCGTCAGGGGCTCCACCAAGGCCGCCGTTCGCGTGTAGCGGTGCGGCTGGTAGAGCAGCAGGATCCGCCGGTCAGGGTATATCCCCCGAAGTGCGGCCAGCGTTGCGGCGATCTCCGTCGGGTGGTGGGCGAAGTCGTCGATGACGGTGACTCCGCCGAGGGTCCCCTTCGTCTGAAGGCGCCGCGCCGCCCCGTGAAAGTCCCTCAGGGTCGCTGCAGCCTCCTCGAAGGGGACCCCCAGGACATCTGCCGCGGCCAACGCAGCCAGCGCGTTCAGGACGTTGTGCTCCCCCGAAACGGAGAGCTCAAGGGGACCAAGGGGCGTTCCCTTGCGGCACACGCTGCAGGACATCCCCCCGGCCGCCCTGGGGACGAGGTCGAAGGCCCCCCAGTCCCAGGACCTCCCCCAGCCGTAGCGCAGGATCGGGCCCTGCACCCCCTCAAGCATCCGCTGGGCTCCCTCGTCCTCGGCGCAGACGATGAGCGGTGCCCCCGCCTTGCGCTCCGAGGCAAAGCGCGCAAAGGCCTGGACGACGTCCTCAAGGGAGGGGAAGTGGTTCACGTGGTCCCAATCGACGTTGGTGACGATGGAAACGGCGGGTCGAAAGAGCTCAAAGGAGCCGTCGCTCTCGTCCAGCTCCGCCAGAAAGAGGCGTCCCTCTCCCAGGAGGGCGCTCGTCCCCATATCCCGCATCTGAGCTCCCACGTAGAGGGTGGGGGCGAGGCCGGCGCGGGACAGGATGAGGCTGAGCATGGACGAGGTCGTCGTCTTCCCGTGCGTTCCGGCCACCCCCACGCCCGAAGCTGCGTTGAAGAGCCAGCTCAGCGCCCTGCCCCGTCCGACGGTCCGGACCCCTCGCGCTCTCGCGGCCTCAAGCTCATCGCAGGCTTCGTCGACGGCGCTGGAGTAGATCAAGAGCTGGGGGTCGAAGCGCTCGACGTGGTCGCCCGAGTGCCCCAGCATGCACTCCATCCCCAGGGCTTCCAGCTCCTGAACCGAGGCCCCTCGGCTCAGGTCGCAGCCGCTGACCTGAAACCCCATCCCGGAAAGCAGCTTCGCGAGGGACGCCATCCCCGCCCCTCCCATGCCCATGAGGTGGACCCTTTCCACTCCCTCAAGTTCTGTCACCATATCAAGAACGCCTTTCTTTACAGCTCACTTGAACGCCCGGCAATCGCCATCAAAGTCCTGCGGCCCGTGCGATCGCCACCGACGCGGCGTCCTCGCCCACAGGGACCGAAGCCCTGCCGCGCTCCAGAAGGTCCTCGATCACGCCCGCAAGGGGCAGGGCATCCCCCTCCCTCCAGAGGACGCCTCCCCCCGCCTCGACGAAAGAAAGGGCGTTGCGCGCCTGGTGCCCGTCTGCGGCCTGCATCCAGGGGACGGCCACTGTGGGGAGGCCCCACCTCAGGGCCTCCGCCAGGGTGGAGGCACCCGCACGGCAGATCAGCGCATCGCAGAGCGAGTAGAGGGGGTCCACGTCCCATCGGCGCCCGACGAAGTGGACGCCCTCTCGGACGGCTCCCACGGGAGCATCCCCCAGGAGGACGAACTCCACGGGCACAGCTCGGCCTTCAAGGGCACCCGCAGCCCTCAGCGCTTCCTTGAGCAGCGCGGCGCTGCCCAGGGAGCCGCTGATGACCCCGACGACACGGGCCCCCTCCTTGAGCGACAGGCCAAGCCGCCGCTCCGCCTCCGCACGGGACAGACGGTGCGGCGTTCTGACGGGGATCCCTGTCAGAACGTGAGGGCCATGAAGGCCCAGACACTCCTCCCATCCGGCGGCGATCACCGCCCCCAGCCTGGAGGCCAGCCGCGTCACCCGGCCCGCTACGGCGTTCTGCTCGTGGAACACCACCGGGATCCCGCGGAGGTGGCAGAGCAGGAGCGGGGCAAAGGAAACGTAGCCGCCAAACAGGAAAGCGGTCTGAGGGCGCACCTCGGCCAGGCAACGCGAAACCTCCCTGAAGGAGGAGATTAGGGCGAGGGAACGCCTCAGGACCTTCAGCGGGGACCGGACGCCGAGGGGGGACCCCTCCAGGGAAAGCCGGATGGGAGTCACGCCGGCGGCGGCGTAGATCTCCGCCTCAAGGGGCCTGAAGCCCGACAGGTAGGAAACCGCCGCGCCGCGGTGCCCCTCAAGCCACCGCCCGAAGACGAGGGCTGGAAAGATGTGCCCTCCCGTCCCACCGGCGACGATCAACACGCTCTTCGCGTCTCCCCCGTTCCTTGCACACATCAAACGCCCGCCTCCATCAGCTCTCCCGCCGCGCCTGACGTCCCGACACCTCAGGAAGCTCTTCCATCCCCAGTTCCCGACCGCGCAGCGTTCGATCGACCGCCATCAAGACCCCCACCTTTGCCCACATGAAGAGCAGCGAGCTCCCTCCGGCGCTGATGAAGGGGAGTGGAACCCCCGCCAGCGGCATCAGCTTCATCACGCCACCCAGGTTCAGGAACATGGGGCACACCACCGACGCCGCCATCCCCAGGGCGAGCAGGGAAAGAAAGGGGTCCTCGCTCCGCCGGTAGATCCGGTACGCCCTCCAGGTCCACAGCGCGTACAGCGCAAGGAGGAAGGCCGTCCCCAATAGGCCGAACTCCTCCCCTATCGCAGGAAAGACGTAGTCCGTCTGCGCCTCCGGGAGGTAGCGGTCCTCCTGCAGCCCCTTTCCGATCCCCACGCCCGTAAGGCCGCCGTTGGCAAAGGCCACGAGCCCCTGAATGATCTGAAATCCCTTGCCGGTGGGGTCGGACCATGGGTCCCAAAACGCATAAAATCGCCTCATGCGATAGGGTGCCTGCCAGATCAGGAACGCAATCAGGAAAAAAGCCAGGATGCCCCCCAGCACGGGGTACTTCCACCCCCGACTCTCCACGTGCATCAGGCAACAAACCCCGATCACCACAAGCGCCCCTCCCAGGTTGGGCTGCAGCATGAGGGGAAGCACCGAGAGGAAGATCACCAAAAGCGTCGGGCGCACAAAGGCATCAAGCCCCTCCCGGCGCGACGCCGTCATCCGATCGGCGAGAAAGATGGGCATGGTGAAGAGGAGGACCTCAAGGGGCTGAAAGTTGAAGCCCAAGAGGCTGATCCAACGGCGCGCTCCGCCGGCCCTCAGCCCCAGGCCGGGGATCAGGGTGCCCCACAGGAGCGCAAGGGACACCAACCAGAGAAGCCCACAGTGCCGACGCAATGCCTGAGGCGAAAACATGACGCAGCAGACCATGGCCGTCATTCCAAGGCCCAGAAACTGAAACTGTTTCAACGGAAGGGCGTAGGGGTTACCGCCCGTCATGCTGTTGCGCAGGGAGAGGGACGCGATCATCACCAACCCGCAGAGGCTCAGGATCATGGGGATGCCCCAGATCAGGAACGTCCCCCTCTGCCTCAGTCCCTTCCCGTCGTCGTTCGGCTTCAATTCGGCTCCTGCAGGCCGCGGACGATGGAGCAGAAGTGATCACCCCTCTGCCCGTAGTTCTCGTACATGTCCCAGCTGGTGCAGGCTGGGGAGAGCAGGACCGTCATCCCGGGACGGGCCAGGGCTCGGGCCTTTCCGACGGCATCCTCCATATCCTGCGCCAGGGTCACCGCCGTGAAGCCCGCTCCCTTCAGCGCCGCCGCGATCGCATCCCGCTCCTCCCCCAAGAGGACGGCGGCGTCCGCTTCCCGCAAGACGCCCTTCGCAAGCTCCGCGTAATCCTCCCCCTTCCCGCGACCTCCTAGGATGACGACCTTCCGGCCGGGGAGGGCGGTCATGGCCGTCACCGAAGCGGCGATGTTCGTCCCCTTGGAGTCGTCCACGTACAGGACGCCATCGACGACTCCAGCCCGTTCACAGCGGTGGGGCAGCGGGAAGAAACCCTTCAGAAGCGTTGCCGCGTCCTCCTCCAGGCCGAGGAGGCGGAGGGCAGCCATGCTCATGGCCACGTTCTCCAGGTTGTGACCCCCAAGGAGCGTGGTCTCCGAGTACCGAAAGAGCGGCGCCTGCTCCCCCTTCAGGCGCAGCGTCGCCCCCTCCTCTCCCATGAAGATGTGTCCCGCCATCTCGTGCTCTGGCCTCTCCTCCCAGCTCAGGGTGATGACGCGCTCCTCTCCCTCGGCCTTCAGGGCCTCTACGTCGCGGTCCTGCACGATCCCCCACCCAGAAGAGGCGCGCAGCGACAGTATCTTCGCCTTCGCCGCAACGTAGGCCTCGTAGCTGCCGTGCCAGTTGAGGTGGTCCGGGGCAAGGTTGGTGACGATGGAAACGCAGGAGGAAAGCGTGTGGGCCCACTCCAGCTGAAAGCTGCTGAGCTCCAGGACCACGGCGTCGAACTCCCTGCCCGCAAAGACCGAGGCTGCCCTGCCCAGGTTCCCTCCGACGGCGACGTTGCGATGCGCAGCGTTCAACATGTGCCCGATCAGGGCGGTCACGGTGCTCTTGCCGTTGCTCCCCGTGACGCCGATCAGCTTGCCTCGAAGCTGCGGGATCACGAAGTCCAGCTCTCCAATGAGGGGCGTCCCACGCTTTCGGGCCGACAGGACCACCTCGGAGGTCGGCGGGATGCCAGAGCTGAGCAGCATGGCGTCCGCCTCAAAGGCCCGCTCCGTGTGCCCGTTCTCCTCCCAGGCGATCCCGTTCCGTGAGAAGAGCTCCGCGACCTCTGCGGACACCCCCTTTTGTTCCGTCACGAAGACCCGCGCCCCGATGCGGGCAGCCAGCAGCGCAAGCTCCCGCCCGCTCACCCCGGCGCCCACGACCGTCAGGCGCTTGCCCTTCCAATCGGAAGAATCCTGCAATTGCTGCAACTGATTATCCATCACGACAGAAAATTCACCTCTCGTGCGCCGCGCTGCCGCGGCATCAAAAAACGATCGAAAACCGCTCTTCTTTCGGCAAATCCTCCGGAGCGGCTCGTTTTGCAACCCTGCCGGCAGCCGCTAACCCTCGCCCCCGATGCAGAGCAGGAGCAGCGAAAGCCACGCGGTTCCGACGGCCTGAACGAGCCAGAAGCGCGTCGTCACGAGGCTCTCATCCCAACCCATCCGCTGAAAATGGTGGTGGAGGGGCGCCATCAGGAACACGCGCCGGTTCAGTTTGCGGATCGTGAAGATCTGGATGGCCGACGTGAGCATCTCGATCCCAAACAGGAACCCCACCGGGAGCAGGGCCAGCAGCCGACCGTTCGTCACGCAGAGCCCGGCCAGAGCGCCGCCGAGAAAGTGCGCCCCCGTGTCCCCCATGAACGTGCGCGCCGGGCGCAGGTTGAAGAACATGAAGCCGGCGGTCATGAAGAACAGCATGGACACCGTCGCGACGTTGAACTCGGACGCCGGGATCAGAAGGGGCAGGGCCGCCAGGGAGATCATCGTACACCCTCCCGCCAGGCCGTCGAGGCCGTCCGTTATGTTGACCGCGTT
Organism: uncultured Fretibacterium sp.; assembly: GCF_938030725.1. Taxonomy (GTDB): domain Bacteria; phylum Synergistota; class Synergistia; order Synergistales; family Aminobacteriaceae; genus Fretibacterium. The sequence continues at coordinate 18,446 of NZ_CALHIQ010000185.1, forward strand.
CAGCATCCCCACGCACCCGATGAAGATCAGGGGGGCCAGGAGCGGCCAACCGAGGTCGAGTCCCGGCCAAAGGCCCGCGCGTCCCGTCAGAAAGACCAACAGGACCCACAGGCCGCAGACGACGAGCTGTACCTTGAGCTTCGTCATGCTGCGTAAGCCCTCGCTGGAACGGCTGAAGAACTTCAACCCGTCGTCCAGGAGGCCAATAAAACCTCCCGCCAGGGGAAGGGACCAGAAAGTCAGCGACTCGACGCCCCAGGTCAAGGCCAGGCCCAGCAGTGCCAACACCAAGAACACCGCGCCGCCCATCGACGGCGTAGCGGCCTTGACCTCCACGTCGATGCCCACCCCGTAGCTCTTCTGCGCCTGCGTCAGACTGACGCGCCGCTGAATGTGAAGCCAGACGTACTGCAGAACGAGGCTGAGGCAGAAGAAGGCCATCCCCCACAAGGCCGCCCGCGTCATGAGGCGGCTCCCCCATGCTCCACAGCGAGGCTCTGCACGACGTTCTGAAGGCCGAGGCTGTTCGACCCCTTGACCAGGAGGCCCGTCCACGACGTCCCGGCGGCGATCTGGAGCGCTTCCTGCCAATCCCGAACGAAAGCGAACCCCGGACGCTCCGACAGCGCGCTCCTCCAGGCGTCCCCCACCAGGACCACGCTCTCCAAACCATTCAAAAGGGGCTCCAGCGCACGGTGATAGTGGAGCGTCTCCCGTCCCATCTCCCGCATCTCTCCCAGGATCGCCATCTTTCCCTCGACCTGCAGTTCTCCAAAGGTAGCTAAAGACGCCCGCATCGACTCGGGGTTCGCGTTGTAGGCGTCGTCCACCAAAAACCTCCTGCCGCCGTCCAGCGACAGGATCCTGCCCCGCCCCTCAAGGGGCTGAAAGCCCCTCAACGCCTCCGCACACTCCGCAAGCCCAATCCCCTTGAGCCCGCCGAACGCCGCGGCAAAGGCGAGGGGCAGCGCGAGGTGGGTCCCCCAGACCCCGGCGCTGAAGCGCGCCGTCGCCCCGTCCCGTTTTCTCAGGTGAAAGGTGAGCTCCGGCCGATTGCCCCGCATCTCAAAACGGGGGGCCTCGATGCAACAATCGGCTCCGTCGCCTCCTATCGAGAGCGTTTCCGCCGTCCTCCCCATTCCCAAGGTCGCACCGCGCAGGGGAAGGCAGTCGAAGTTGTAGAGGAAACGCCTCAACCGCGGGGAGCGAACGATCTCCATTTTACCCCTAAGCACCCCTTCCAGGGAACCGAATCCCTCAAGGTGAACGGGAGCCACTTGAGTGATCGCGGCCGAGGTCGGCGGAAAGAGGTTCGTCAATTCCAGGATCTCCCCCGGCTTGTTGGCGCCAAACTCCAGGAGCAGCACCTCCGCGTCCTGCGGCATGGCGAGGACCGTGCAGGCGCAGCCGATCCTCGTGTTCAGGCTGCGGGTAGCGGCGTGCAGCCTGAATCGCCCTCCCAGCACCTGCTGGAGGGCTGCGCGGGTGGTGGTCTTTCCCACGCTCCCCGTGACGGCGACCACCTCAGGGACCTCCAGGTGCCTCAGGTAGGCCGAGGCCAGCCGGGCCAGGTCCTGCTCCGGCTCCTCCAACTCAACGCAGGGAACGGACAGCTCGTCGGGCCTCTTCCCCCGGCGGACAACGATCAGCCCCGCCCCCCGCTCCAGGGCCTGGGGGACGTACCGGTGGCCGTCCACGCGCTCTCCCTCCAGGGCGACGAAGGCTCCGCCGGGCTCCACGCAGCGGCTGTCCGTCGCGACGTGGGCCGGGAAGGGGCGGCCTGCGGCCTCCTCCGGCAGGGACTTGCCGATGAGGGCGAACATCTCCCCAAGCGACGGCCTCTCCTTCAACGACTTCAACGACGGACGCCCCCTCTCAAGCCCGAAGCCACGCCTGCACCGTTTCCGCGTCGTTGTAGGGCGTCCTCTTGCCGCACCTCTCCAGGTATCGCTCCGGCCCCTTTCCCGATACCGTCAGGACGTCGCCCCCCGACAACCGTTCAAGTCCGCGGCGTACCGCCTCCCCGCGGTCCAGGATCACCTCGTGGGACGCTCCGCCCCGAACCTCTGCGATCCCCGCCTCGATCTCGCTCGCAATCTTCGCGGGATCCTCGTCCCGCGGGTTGTCCATCGTTACGATCACGTGGTCCGCCAGCTCGCCCGCAACGCGGCCCAGGGCGGGGCGGTTTAGGGGGTAACGCCCGCCGCCGTGTCCGAAGACCGATATCACCCGCCCCTTCGTCAGGGCGCGAACCGTGGTCAGGAGGCTCTTGAGGGCGGTTGGGGTGTGCGCGAAGTCGACGAAGCAGCAGGCCCCGTTGGGCAGCACGTAGCGCTCGAGGCGCCCCGGTACCTGCGGGGTGAGGGCGACCCCGCGGACGATGGCCTCATCGCTGACCCGGCCGCGCAGAGCCGTGACCGCGCAGAGGACGTTCCAGACGTTAAACTCTCCGGACAGGGGGCTCATCAAATCCAGCGGACTCAAGCCGCGCATCTCCACGCGCATCTCCGTCCCCTGGAGGGAGGTGCTCCACCGGCTCACGCGGGCAAACGTGTCCTCCGCCGCCATGGAGAAGCCCCTGAGGTGCTCCGGCGCCTCCTCCAGGAGCCGCCGCCCGTAGGGGTCGTCCCCGTTGACCGCCCCCAGGAAACCGGGCTTCACATACCGGGTGAACAGCAGGCGCTTGGCCTGAAAGTAGTCCTCCATCTCCTTGTGAAAGTCGAGGTGTTCCGGGTTGAGATTAGTGAAAACAGGGACGTCGTAGCTCGCGCCCCGCAGCCGTCCCAGGGTGAGCCCGTGGGACGAGGTCTCCATGACGCAGGCCGCGCACCGGTTCCGTACCATGTCCGCAAGCCGGCGCTGGACGACGCAGCTCTCCGGCGTCGTGCGGGTCGCATCGCGCTCCACGATGGTCCCCAAAAGCCCCGTTCGGATGCCCGCCGCCTGCAGGATGCTGCGCAAAATGTAGGTCGTCGTGGTCTTGCCGTTGGTTCCCGTCACGCCGACCATCAGGAGCTTCTCCGCGGGCCTGTCGTAGACGGCTGCCGCAGCGTCCCCCATGACGTCTCGCACCGACGGGACGACGATCGCGGGCAGGCCGACGCCGGGGTCCCGTTCGCAGAGCAGGGCCAGCGCTCCGCGCTCCCTGGCCTCCGCAGCGTAGTCGTGGCCGTCGCTTTTCTCGCCGCGGATACAGCAGAAGAGGGTGCCCTCGCCCACCTGGCGGCTGTCCGACGCCACGTCGCCGATCGACGGGTCCTCCGCTGCGTTTCTGACTTCAAGGGACGGCGTCCGCCCTCGAATCGCGGCGAGGACCTCGGAAAGTTTTATGCTCATAGGGACCCCTTCCTCTGTGCGTAATATTCGAGTTCCGCCATCTCTTCAACGATGGCCCGAAAGGGAGGCGCCGCAAGCTCGCCGCCGTAATAGCGCCCCCCAGTCGGCTCCCCGATGACGAGGAGCATGAGGTACTTCGGATCCTCGTAGGGCCAGAAGCCGATGAAGGAGGCCACGTACCGGTGGCGGCTGTACTTTCCGCCCTCCGGCACCTGAGCGGTGCCCGTCTTCCCCGCCAGCCGGGTGACCTTCGTTTCGGCCCTCTTGCCGGTGCCCTCGACGACGGCGTCCCGCATCGCCTTTCGCAGCCACCTTGCGGTCTCCGGCGTCAGCACCTCGCGCAGAACGAGGGGCGAGCCCTCGTAGACCGTTTCCCCTACGGCGTTGGTCGCCTTCTTCACGATGTAGGGGCTCATCAGCCTGCCGCCGTTGACGATGGCGGCCGTCGCATTGATCAGCTGCAGCGGGGTCACCGCCAGCCCCTGGCCGATCGCGATGTTGGCGGGCACGACGCCGCGCCACTGTTCTGGAAAGGGGACGATGCCCTCCGCCGCCGCCGGCAGTTCGATGTCGCTCTCCTGCCCGAACCCCATGGCTCTGAGGTTCTCGTACATCTTCGCCTTCTCCGCCCGAATCCCGATCTGCGCCATGCCCACGTTGGAGGACTTGATGATCAGGTGGGCGGTGTCGATCCTCCCCATGGCCTTGGAAGCGGCCTCGGCCACGTACCCGTCCGCCACCTTCAGCCGCGCCGGGCAGTTGAACGTCTCGTTCGTCCGGGCCCAGCCGTTCTCCAGCGCGATCCCCATGACGAGCGGCTTGAGGGTGGACCCCGGCTCGTAGCCCCGACTGATCGCGTTGTTCGCGAGGACCTCCGGAGCCAGGCTCCTTCGATCGCCCGGGTCGAAGGGAGGCCAGCTGGCCATGGAGAGGATCGCCCCCGTCCACGGGTCCATGCAGACGGCAGCCGCCCATTTGGCGCCGTTGTCCTTCGCCGTCTTGAAGAGGTGCTTCTCGACGACGTACTGCATCCTGCTGTCAACGGTCAGGGTCACCACGGGCGTCGTGCGCCTTTGCCTCGATACGTCGTTGACGAGGACGGCGGACTGAGCGCCCGGCCGGCGGACCAGGATGCGGTACCCCGGCGGGTTGTAGAGCGTGGAGTCCCAGGCCTGCTCGATCCCCGCAAGCCCTCGGTTGTCGATGTCGCAAAAACCCAGAACGTGAGCCAGGAGGGACTGGTTGGGATACCTTCGGTCCTGCTCTCCGATGTCGAGCAGCGCCCTCAGGTTGAGCGCCCGCAGTTCCGCCCCCTCTTTCGGGGACACCTTTCGGCGCAGCCACATGAATTGAGAATCCCCCGCCTGTGCCAGCCGCGACAGGAGGTCCTCGGACAGCGCTCCCTGCAACGTCAGCGCCTCCTCGGAGGTGAGCAGGCTGGGGTCCACGGCAAAACTCGACACGGGCTCGGAGATCACGAGGGCGTTCTCCCGTTCGTCTTGGATGATCCCCCGGTCCGCCCGCATGGGGACTCGCCGCCAGTATTGGTGCTGGGACTGCTGGATGATGCGCGGGTTCGGGAAACAGTGACGCTCGATCAGCGTCCCTCCCATCAGAAGGTACAGGACGGCGAACGGGAACCAGGGGCTGATCAGATGCCGTTTCCGCAACGTTCTTCCACCTTGGAGGCCAGGACTCGCGCAGGACGGCCCCGCGTCACCGTCGCTCCCCGCCCCAGAGCCAGGCCAAGCTGGCGCGCCACCCGGCGTCGTCGGGACCGGGCGCGAGCCTTCCCGCGGCGGCCAGCCGTTCCTGAGGCCCGACCGACAACGCCTCGACCCGCAGCACCTTCTGCATCCCCAGGCGCTCCTTGCAGTAGGTGTAGATATTGATCGGAGCGACGAGAGCAGACAGTTCCTGCTGCAGCCGAGTTTCCTCCGCAACGTACTGCTGTATGGATTCGTTGATGGAATCGAGTTGATAGGCTAGGCGCGCCGCGTGGAAGCGCAGGAAACCAAGAAGGGCGATGAGGAGGAGCCCTCCTCCCGCCCACAGGATCAACGCGATCCCTCGCCTCGAAGAACGATCCCTTACCTTCTGCATACGAGATTCCGCCCCACTTTCATCCCTGTATCGTCTGCGGTCAACGTCCCTGGCCCGCTCTCCACGCGCTCGGGCTGCGTCCACCGCACTCATCTTCCCTGAATCGACTCGTAAGCCGGACATCCTC
>NZ_CALHIQ010000186.1 GCF_938030725.1 uncultured Fretibacterium sp.
AGTAGGGGCCGCGCGGCAGAGGTTCATTGTGGATAAAGCTCCCGGGACGAACCGGGTTTTGCCTGGATTCAGCAGTGTTTAAGGGGGAAGTACCTTTGAAGAGAGTTCACGGGGTGTTTTTGTGGAGCGCGCTCGCGCTGTCCCTCGGTGTCCTGAGCGCGGGAGGGGCCCTTGCGGCGGAGGCGCCGGCCGAAGCACCGGCGGGGGAGACCCTGTCCGCCGACGAGGAGAGGGAGGTGGTGGCGGCTGCCCAGGCCATGCGCCGCTCCGGGCTGGTGCAGTTCAACTTCAAGGACATGGACCTCGTGAAGTTCATCCGGTTCATGTCGGAGCTCCTGCAGGACAACATCATCGTTCCCCCCAACATCAACGCGAAGATCACCATCATCTCGCCCAAGCCCTCCTCCCTCGCGGAGGCGCGGCAGATCATGATCGCCACGCTCCAGATCTACAACTTCTCCCTGCGGGACATGGGGAACTTCTCCATCGTGCAGCAGGGCGGCGTCAGCTCCTCGCCGACCGTGGACCGCGGGCGCAGGGGCCCCGACTACGGCAGCGAAACGATGACCTACATCTTCCCGCTGGACTACGTGACGGTGGACTCCGTGGTCCCGGCGCTCCAGCAGGCCTTTGGTCAGACCCTCATCGCTCTGCCCGTGGGCAACGGGCGCGACGTGCTGCTCCAGGGGCAGGCGACGGACGTCAACAAGGGCGCGGACCTCCTGCGGAAGCTGGATACGCCCCAGAGCGCGCGGGTGACGCGGGCCTTCCTCCTGAAGCACGGCGACGCGACGACGGTGGCGGCTCAGCTGAACGCCATCGCCCAGACGGGGGGCCCGATGCAGGGGCTCAGCGCCGTCGCGGACCCCGCGAGCCGCAAGGTGGTGGTGGTGGGAGACCGGGGGAACATCGACCAGGCCGCTAAAATCGTGAAGGAGCTGGACGTGGACTCCAAGGTGGGGGACTTCCACGTCTACAAGCTGAAGAACATCGACGCCACGGCGGCGGCCGAGCAACTGAGCAAGGTGCTGGCGGCATCCTCCCTGCTGCAGCCGAACCAGGAGGGCAAGTACCCCGCCACGGTGGTGCCGGACCTAACCACCAACAGCCTGATCTTCGCGGCCACCCAGAAGCAGTACGAGGCCCTGACGGGGGTGCTGGACGCCATCGACATCCAGGCCAAGCAGGTGCTGCTGCGTGGCTTCATCGCGGAGATCAACGTCACGAACCTGGACCGGGCCGGCGTGGACTGGAACATCCTGGGCGGCCAGATCTGGGACAACGTCATGCTGGGCGGCATGGGCCAGCTGGGCGAGG
>NZ_CALHIQ010000187.1 GCF_938030725.1 uncultured Fretibacterium sp.
ACCCGAACCGCTTTTGTCCTTCCCCTCGCCACCCGCCGGGCGGTCGATCACCGCGACGCTGGTGGGGGTGCCCCCCAGCTCCGCACTGCCGATCGTTTTGACGTGGCGCCCGTCCGCCTCAAGGACGGCCACCCTGTCGCCCATCACGGCGAAGACCCGATCCCGGTACGTCGTGTCGCGCACCAGCTGGCAGGCTTGGCCCGCGACTTCCTTTGCCTCGTACACCTTCACGGGGTACCGCGCGGAGCCGGTCCAGCGATAGAGGGTCAGGCTGGACCTCGCCGCCGCTCCAGCCTGCCGCTGAGCGATGAAGTAGAAGCCGCCCCTGCCGTCCTCGCAGACCGCCGACACGTCGCCCAGAGCGGTGCCGTCATCCGCGCTGACGACCTCCATGGCCAGCCAGTCCGCGTCGTCCGGGGCGTTCAGGTTCACCACCTGCACGCTGCCCGTGCCGCGACAGGCGACGGCGATCCGGCCGGCGTCGATCTGCGCCATGTCCACAGCGTTCCTGCCCAGCCCCTCATACCGCACGAGCTCCCTGTTCAACGCGCTGTCCAGCCCCACCAGGATGCTGTTCGCGTAGACGTAGCCGGGGTAGCTGCCCCGCGTCGCCGTGAACAGGGCGTAGATCACGTTCCCGGCGACGAGGACCCGTTCCGCGTGGGGGACGTACCCCGCCGGGGCGCCGGTGCCGATGTGATAGCGGCCCGTGGCGGTGTAGCTTGTCGTGTTCACCTGGATGACGGCGCCTCCCTCGTGGGCGGCGGCGTACAGGTTCCCGCCGTAGGCGGCCAGGCCATGAACGTTCATGGCGTTCGTCCAGGTCCTGCTGGCGACGGGCACGTCCCAGCTGGCGGGGTCGTAGACGGTCGCCTTGTCCCCCGTGGTGCGGTCGTGCTCCAGAAAGACGTAGAGGCGCTTGCCGCCCTGCGGAAACGACGCGCCCAGGGCGTCACTCCGGAGGTTGCCGACCGCCCTCCGGACCTGCAGGCCCTCGTCGATGACCCCAATGGCGCTCGTGTAGCTCGCGTCCACCGTCGTGTAGGCGACGTTCGCCGCCGCCGCGCCGCAGAGAGCCATGAACACAAGGAATACGCAAGAGAGCTTTTTCATGAACCTCACGGTAAACGACCTCCTCTGAACTCAAATTGGGGGTGTCCTTTTCGATTTTTGGAGCGCCCGCCCTCTGCTCCAGGCGGGCACACCGTCACTTCTGTCGGTCCCGGCCCCTCTCGTAGAGCGCCAGCAAGTCCAGGGCCGCCTGGGTGGCGGCCAGCTCGCCCCGCTCCACCCGCTCCTCGATCCCCGGCATCTCCGCCGCGACACCGGGGTCCTCGTAGAAGCGGCGCAGCAGGTGGTCCTCCACCATCGAGTGAACCCAGGACAGCGCCTGGCGCCGGCGGCGTTCCGCGAGGACGCCCGAGCTCCGGACGTTTTCCATGAAGTCCTCCACCATGCCCCACACCTCCGGGATGCCCTCGCGCGTCAGGGAGGAACAGGTGTAGGCGCGGCTCGTCCAGCCCTCCGTGGAGGGGCGCAGGTAGTGCAGGAACTGCTCGTAGTCCGCCCGGGTGGTCCGGGCCCTCATCTGGTTGGCCCCGTCGGCCTTGTTCACCACGATGGCGTCGGCCAGCTCCATCACGCCCTTCTTC
>NZ_CALHIQ010000188.1 GCF_938030725.1 uncultured Fretibacterium sp.
GCCAACGAAGGACGAGGGGGCAGACCGCTAAGTCCACCCCCTCGTTTGCTTTTGCTGTTTCGCTACTCCGCCTTGTCCGTGTCCACCGGCTGGAAGCCCTCCGCCAGGTGGACGATCCTGAAGTCATTTTTCGTGCCCCTCTTCACCTCGTACAGCGCGCTGTCCGCCACGTAGATGAAGTCGTTCAGCTTCCTGTACTCCAGAGGGACGCCCCAGCAGTAGCCCTGCGAGACCGTCATGACGTCTGCGACCTTCGAGTGGGCGTGGGGCATGTGCTGTGCTGCGACCGCGTCCTTGATCTCCTGTGCGATGCGCTGAACGTCCGAAAGGTCGAGCCCGTTGCCTATCAGGAGGAACTCGTCGCCGCCGAACCGCGCGCAGAAGACGTGCTCCTTCCCCTCGAGGTCCTTCAGGGCGTCGGCCAGCGCCACGATGCACCGGTCTCCGGCCTGGTGGCCGTAGTTGTCGTTGTAGGGCTTGAAGAAGTCGATGTCCAGGATGCCGACGGTGAGGGGGCGCTGGTTGTGGTAGCAGTCCTCGAAGAACTCCTCGAAGCGGCGGTTCAGACCGAAACGGTTGGCCAGCCCCGTGAGCTGGTCGGTCTCCGACTTGAGCCTCAGCATCTCCTTCTCCCTGAGCGCGTCAACCATGAGGTTGATCCCCGTGACGAGGGCCGTCATCTCGTCCTCCGTCTGGGAGGTCAGGGGCTTTGCAGGGATATCGCCCATCTCGATGACCTTCAGATAGGCCACGACCCTTCCGATCGTGGAGGTCCACCGGTTGATGAGCAGGAAGAGGATGAAGCCCAGGAACAGGATGGCCAGGACGATGTTGATCGCCATCGTGCGAATGACGCTGTTCACCTGTTTCTGCAGTTCCGCAATGCTGCGGCCTACGGCAATGCAGCCGACGACCTGATCGTCGTCGTTCCTCAGCACTTCGTAGCGGCAGTAGATCATGCTGCCCGCCACGTTGGCCTCGCCGGAGTAGACGCCTGTCGCGTCCAAGATGTCCGAGACCCGCTTGTCGATGTAGGTGCCGACGATGGAGTGTCCCTCCAAGTCCTTCGTGCTCCCCGCCACGCGCAGGTAGGGGCCCTGCATGTATTCCTTTCCGGTGGAGGTTCCCGCAACATGTGAGAGGTTGCCGTCGTCCTTGCGGATGAACACGTAGGAGAACGTGCCCGTCTTGCGTTCGTGATACAGGAAGGGGCGCAGGTTGGCCAGGGCCTCCGTGCCGTCGCCCACCAGGGTGTCGCCCAGGTAGATGGCGCCGTGCCGGACGTTCCAATCTCCATCGCCGATCAGGTCCCTGATGTAGTTGATGTCCGCGTTCAGTCGATCCGCGATCAGAGCCTCCTCCATCTGGGTGACGATCCTCAGCATGATGCCGAAGATCGACGCGATGATGACGGTGCCGAAGAGGAAGAACATCAGACCCAGTTTGAAGCCTATGCTCTTGAAGCGATGGTCCTTCATAATGCCCATATTCCCTTTAGCCCCTTAAAAATGCCGAGATCCCAAGGATTCAAAGTAAGAACGCCACGCGCCAAGTCTTTCCACTCTTAATTATAGTGTACCTGTCGCGTAAAACCCATAGGCTGGATCAAAAAGTCGGGAATTTTAGGGATTTTTATTTTTTGCACCGACGGAACTACTCCAGCAGGGCTGCGGGCTCCGCGTCGTCCTCCACAGAAAGCGCCTCGCCGTGGAATTCGCCCCGTCGGCAGATGCCCTTCATGTCGCAGACGCGGCAGGACGGGGAGTCGTAGAACGGCTCGAACTCTCCTGCCAGGAGCAGCGCGGCGGCACAGCGCATGGCGCAGGCGGCCTCCTCCATGCGGTCCTCCATGGAGGCCAGGAGCTTTTTGGGGGCTTCGGCCTCCTCCGCGAACAGGGGCTGGAGCTCCGGCGCCAGCGTGCCGGCCGCCCGACCGTCCGCCATGCCGAGGAAGCAGAGACCCTTCAACGGGACGTCGGGATAGCGCTCCTGGAACATCAGCGCGTAGGCCGAGAGCTGGAGCCCGAACCGGAACCGGTCCCGTCCGTCCACGTTCCAGCTCCTCGCAGGCAGGGACTTTACCCCCTCGTCGTAGACGGCGGCTCTGCGGCTCTTGTAGTCCGTAATGACCGCGCACGTCCGGCCGTCGGGGCCCGACAGGAGCTCCACCCGGTCGCAGCGCCCGTGGAACGTTACGCCTTCCCTCGCGGTGGAGAGCCTTGCGTCATCCTCCAGCCATATCCCCTGGTGCCTGAAGCCGGCGTCCCGCAGCCGTTGGATGATGCGCTGCTGCACCTCTCCAAGGCGGAGGGCGCGAAAGCGCAGGATCCCCATCCGGCGCGCCAGCCGCCGGTCCGCTGCAAAGCGCTCATACTCCGCGTAGGACTCGTCCGCGGCCTCCAGCTTGGCCCACTCCTCGCGGGCCAGCGCGGCGAAGTCCGCTTCGGGGTCCTGTCCGAACCGCCGCCACGTCCTTTCCCAGAAGGCGTGCGTCAGCACGCCCCACTCCGAGGCCGTGGCGACCTCAATGCGGCGCTCGTGCAGGCGGGCCCTGCGCTCCAGCCACCAGCGCAGGGGACAGGTCAGCAGGCCCTGGAGGTCGCTGACGGCCAGCGTGTCCTGTCCGGATTCGGATGCATCCCGCTGCATCCCGTGAAGGCTTTGGGGCCGTCGATCAACCGACGCCTTGGGGTCGGGGTCGACGTCGGGGAAGAAGTCCTCGTATTGGGTCAGGCTCTCCAGGGGGACGACGGGGAGCTCCGTCCTCGTCCACAGGCCGCGGGCGTCCTCCAGGAGGCGGGACACGAAGGGGGAGGGGGGCATGGGGTGTCCCGCGTCGTCCGTCAGGGAGCGGTAGATCAGGGTCAGGTCCTCTCCCGTCAGGAGCAGGCGGCGAAAGAGCGCCTCCCTCTGCACGGCCTTCTCCTGGGGGGAGGGCATGTGCACGCCGTTCCGGTCCAGTCGCTGGCGCTCCGAGGCGTCGAGCAGGGGGGAGCTCTGGGAGCGGCCGGGCCACGTCCGCTGGGTCACACCGGTCATGATCCACACGGAGTGGGAGGCCAGCACCGGCGGCTGCCCCGCGTAGAGCCGGAGGGCGCCGGACAGGGGCATGGGAGCCCGGGTGTGGCTCTCCCGGCACCAGGTTTCCAGAAAGTCGAAAGCGTCCCGGTCCTTCAGAGGGGTGCGTCCGACGGGCCCGATGTCGGGCAGCAGCTCGCGAAGGCTCAACATCTTCTCCCGCACCGTTTCGATGGCGGAGGCGGTGGTCCGGACCTCCTCGTCCAGTTCCGGGCAGGAGATGTCGGCCATGCGGTCCAGCCAGAGCCCCTTCGCCGTCAGGAACCGATAAAATTCCGCCATCAGAAGGGCGGGCGTGCCGCCCTTCCGGACGGCGCGGCAGAGGCGGGCCACGGCGCGCATGGAGGCCTCTGCGGCCTTGACCGGCTCGTCCTGGCTTGCCCTGGACAAGTAGCGCGTCCAGCCCGTGAGGCCACTGGGGCCGGCCCGCAGAGTGCGCTCCGCGGGAAAGGGGGAGCCCGCGAAGCAGGGCTGCGTCAGCAGCATGATGGTGTCCCAGGTGGGGAAGCGCTGCTCGTCCAGCAGGCGTATGGCGGACAGGATGCGCCCCGGCAGCGTCCGGTCGATGCTCACGCCCAGGGTGGGAAAGAAGGGAACCTCGTAGCGCGTCAGCGCGTCCGTCATGTCCTCGATGCCCTCCGGCGTGGACATGACGCCGATGGAGGCAAAGCCGGGGAAGTCCATCACGCTTGCCAGCGGCCCCGCACCGGCGGCCCAGAGGGCCAGGGCCCGGGCGACGGCCTCCGGCTCCAGGGAGGGCTCCTCCACCGGCGTTTCCACGATCCGGCCGCTGGACCTCTCTGCGCCGAGCTGCCAGGTGTAATTGGCCAGCTGCTCCGTCGCGTCGTAGAAGTCCCCCAGCCCCGACTCCGGCTTCAGGATGACGAGCTCGCGACAGCGTGCCTCCAGGGCCTTCACCTGCTCAGCGAGCTCTTTCGCTTTCGCGAGGATCGCGGGGCGTTCTTCCTTTGATGCCTTGCCGACCGATTTCGAGATCTCCTTTTGAGAGGCGCGGAGCGACTCGAATTCCTGAAGGCTGGTGCGGCGAAGCGCGTCGGCCTCGAGAATGCGGTCGACGAGTTCGACGTCGCCGCCGCGAGCGCGCTGGGAGACGCGTGCGGGTTCGGGGTTCTCACGAAGTGCGCGAATATCGATCATGGCGCAATCCTAAGCCAGTCGGGCACCGAGTGATCGTCGCGGCCCCATGCGCTTGTTCTTAAGGAAGCGGCACAATCGCGCAAGCGCGTGTTGACTTCCTGCTGAGGGGCTCCTTGAAAACCTAGGGGCCCTCGAAAAGCGACCCTATCCTTGCTTGCTCTCAAGTGAGCAATTGCCGCATCTCGGCTGCAAATCTCGACACTTCCTCGCGTTCAAGGCGCTCGAGAAGATCTCCGAACCCCCATTTCGGGCCCTTTCGGCCGCTTCGAGTAACGATCACCTTCACAGAATCCTGGACAACCTGAGGATTCAGATCGAGCAGGTCGAGGAGGAACTCGTCGGGATGGAGTACGTCGAGTTCACGCGGCACAAACGACT